>NZ_CP110854.1:659000-988500 GCF_027594745.1 Saprospira grandis
TTTGGGCCAGAAAATCGGGATTGGGCTGGTGTTTATCCACCACCTCAATCAGCGGATGGCCTACATAATGCACCTTCATGCCCCTTTGGCGGTAAAATTCCTCCTCAAAGGGCAAAATCACATACATCTCGTCTACATATTGCTTGATCTTCTCGACACGGCTAGCGCGGCTGGCCCAAACCTGAGGCGAAATATAGTAAACCACCTTTAGGCCCTGACTTTTGGCCCATTTGGCCATACGCAGATTAAAGCCCGAATAATCAATGAGAATCAGGACATCTGGCTGAAAGTCGAGAATATTCTTTTTGCATTCGGCAAAGTTCTGGAAAATCTTAAAAATCTTGAGCAAAACCTCAACGGGGCCCATAATGGCCAGCTCCCGAATGTGTTTGTCTAGCTCGGCCCCTTGGGCCTGCATAAGATCGCCCCCCCAAGCGCGAAACTGGGCCTGAGGATCTAGGGCGTTGAGGGCCGAAAGCAAAAAGCTAGCGTGTAGGTCGCCAGAAGCTTCTCCGGCAATGCAGTAATATTTCAAGAAAATAGAGTTTTGCTGATGGGCGCAAAGATAAACAACTTATCGAACTAGCTCAATTGTTCGATCAGCAACTCTAGGCCTTTTTTGAGTTCTTGCAGGTCTTCTAGCTGCAATTCGCTTTTTTCTAGGCCCGCAATCAGTTGAGTAGGCACTTTTTGGCCCTCCTCTTTGAGCGCTTGCCCTTTGTCTGTTAGGTAAATGCGCCATACTCGCTCATCTTGAGGATCTTTTTGGCGTTGGAGCCAGCCCTCTTTTTCCATCCGCTTCATCAAGGGCGTAATGGTATTGCTATTGAGCAAAAGGCGCTCTCGCAAATCCTTCATGCTGCGGCCATCTTCCTCCCAAAGGAGCAAAAAGACCAAATATTGCGGATAACTAATGCCCAAAGGGGCCAACAAAGGCTGATAAGCCCGAATAATCAGGCGCGAAGCCGCATAAACCGGAAAACAAAACTGCTGATCGAGGCGTAAAGGTATTTTTTTGTCCATAGACACAAATTTAAACAAAAAAAGAGAGGACCAAAGATAGCCCTCTCTCTAGAAAGAATTAAAATTCTTGCCCTAATCTGCCAAGCTGATGCTGCAATCTACATTCCCTCGAATGGCTCTAGAGTAAGGACAAACGGCATGGGCCGCCTCTAAAAGGGCCTGAGCTTGGGCCTTTTCTACGCCCTCAATTTTGGCCTCAATCGCTACATTGAGGTCAAAACCACCCTCCTGATTCTTCATCAAACCCACTTCCGTTCTAATTTCAGAAGTAATTTTGAGCTTTTGGGTTCGGGCGACCAAATTGAGCGCACTATCAAAACAAGCCGCATAACCGGCCGCAAATAACTGCTCGGGATTCGTGTGTTCGTCATTGGCCCCACCCAATGCCTTGGGCATGCGTACCGATACGCTCAAAACGCCATCTTCTGTGGCTACTTCTCCATTTCGGCCTCCTTTGGCCTTGGCTGCTGTGCTGTAAATAAGCATAATTATCTTGGTTTTTGGTGATTTTTAATATCGCTTGCGATACAAATATAGCTCAGGTTTTTATATCGCAGGCGACATTTACAGGTTTTAAGTTTTTAGTAACGTTTTGGGGCTGCCCTGGCCTTTGGCCAGGTCGGGCTGTTTCGCAGCTCGCAGGTCTGCTCGGCCCTTCGTTTTTTTTCGCTTTGCTCAAAAAACTCGGTCTGGCCTTCGGCCACTGCTGTCCATCCCTCAGCCAGGCGGCTGCGCCGCCTCTAGACGCAGAACGCCCGCTGCTTGGGGCAGCGGGCGTTTTTGGACCAAATTGCTTGATCGTTCTTAATCGTCTAGTTCTTCGGTATCTTTTTGTTTTCCTTTTCGTTTGCCTTTATTTGGCCGCTCTTCTATAGGCAGTTGGCCCAAGGCTTTTTTGGTATTGATGATATCGCTTTCTAGGCTTTGGGCAAAGCGCTCAAATCCTTTGATAGCTTTATCCATTTTTTTGGCTTCTACATTAGCGCCAAATTGTGCTTGGGGGAGTTTTTCGCTTAGGCGTCTTTGTTGGTGATAAACTTTTTTTGGCCCATGAATTTTATGCTTTT
Organism: Saprospira grandis; assembly: GCF_027594745.1. NCBI lineage: Bacteria > Pseudomonadati > Bacteroidota > Saprospiria > Saprospirales > Saprospiraceae > Saprospira > Saprospira grandis. The sequence goes on from NZ_CP110854.1 coordinate 661,091, forward strand.
TAGCATGAGCTTTTGCCTTTTTGTTATGGCCTTTTTTCTTGCCTTTGCCCTTTCCTTTTCCTTTGCCCTTAGAGCCCTCCCCTTTTTCGGGCCGCTCTTTAATTTTGATTCCTGCTTCATTGATGCGATTTTGGGTTTGCCCAAACTCACGGGCCACATCTTGAAGCAAAAGATTTTTTTGACGTTCGGCTCCAGCATAATCCTTAGCCGAATAAGCTGACTTAAGGGCATTTAGACGAACTTGATAATCGGCTAGCTCTTGCTGGTCTCGGTTGAGATCGGCTTGAGTGACTTTCAATTTTTTGACGGCATTTTGGGCTTCTGCTTGAGTGGTTAAAGCCAAGGCCATTAGGGCCATTCCCCATATTTTGATCATTTTCATAGCGAGTCTGTTTTTAGTAAAAGATCTTGAGTTCGATTGGGCTAAGGCAAAGTTTGCGCCCAAATGAAAAAAGCGCTCATTTTTTTGAAAAAAATGAGCGCTTGATTGGGAAATAAAATATAAATTTTGGGTCTAGCAGGCGGCGAAGCCGCCGCAGGCTGAGGGATGGAAAGTGGGGCGGCGCAGCCGCAGACCCAGCCGCCGAAGGCGGCGCAGGGCCGAGCGAACAGCGAGCCACGACAGAGCCCGACCCGGCCAAAGGCCGGGGCAGCCCCAAAAAATAATCCGAAATTTAAAAATGCACATGCACCTCTTCTAGAGAAACCTCAAAAGAGAGGATAGCATTTTCGGGAATATCTGGAGCTAGGCCCTGCTCGCCATAAGCTAGGCGAGAGGGCAAAATAAATACAGCTTGGCTCCCCACATACATCTTTTGGCTAGCGAGCTGAAAGCCGGGGATGGTCCCAGAAAGGGGCAGCATATCGGCAGAGCTGCTATCAAAGCTATTGTAAAAAGTGGCCCCTTGCCAGATTTGGCCCTTATAGCGCAGCTCTAGCGTAGAAGAAATATCGGGCTGATCTTTAAGGGTATCTGGTTCTTGCAAAAAGTAGAGGAAATAGCCCGCTTCGGGATCTTCATAATAATCGATTCCCGCCTGTTCTAAATAGCTTCTGATTTCGTTCCGCTCATTGATCCAGCGTTCTTCGCTAGCCTTTTCGCAGGCGGCAAAAAGCAAACTACTGATCAACAAAGTGATCGCTAATATTTTGTTCATGATCATCTTCTTTATACAATTGGAAAATCTTTTCCAAGACAACATAGTTAACCACCAGGCTGACAGGAACAGAAACCAGCAGGCCCACAAAAAGCAGCAAAGCGCCTAGAATATTGATGCCAATGATAAGGAAAAACAGCCCGATAAAGGTCAGGAAATTTTTCTGGACCAATTTGCGGCTAGCCTCTAGCGACTCCCAGATACCAAAATCTGCTATGGTTAAAATCACCTGACCTAGAGTATAAGAAAAGCTCAGGTAAAGCGTACCAAAAAAGCCTACAATCAAAAGGCCAATGCTCAGGCCGCTCAGCTGGGGCATATAAAACTCGCCAGTTTGGGCGAGCTCCTGCATCAGTTGAAACTCCGCCATAATATTATCTTGAAAAAAGAGGCTCGCTATAGCGGGCATGAGCGGCAAATAGATCAAAATCGTTAGCAAAAACTGATAGCCGATCAGCTTGCCAGCCTTTTTATGGCCATCCATAAAGAGATTGAAGGAAAAAGGCCGGCCTCTTCGGATAGCCTGGGCCGCATAATAATAGCCCGGCAACCAAAGAGCCGAAAAAAAGAGAGAGACCAGATTGTCTAGGCCCGGAGCAATAGCGCTGGCCAGACTAGAAGCGCTGCCGCTAACAATAAGGTAGATAATCAAAAAGCCAATAAACTCTCCCATTTTGGCTTTAACGGTTTCATAGGCCTGACTGAGGACCTCGGAGGGAGAAAAATCATAGCCTTTTTCTAAGGCCTGATTCAATCGATCTTCAAAGTTGATCATTGATGGTCAATTTTAGTGGTTAATGGGGTTGATTTTACGGTCTTCAAAAGACAAGAACGCCTTTTTTAGTTCCTGCTCTAAATTTTCTTTTTCTTTCTCTGGCAAAAAGCTATATCGAATACTATTAAAAGATAGTTGTTTAAAGTCTTCATAGCTCAACTGACTATTTTGGGCCAAAAGGCAATACTCCTGACTCAGGCTAGTAGCCAAAAGGGCGGGATCATCGCTAGCCAGTACAATAGGCACTTCTGCCGCTAAATAAGTAGAAAATGGATGTTGCTCGGCAGGAAGGCCCAAGATAAAAGCATTGCTCGTTAGCAGTAGCTCTAAGGGAATAGCTCGCTCTTTCATCATTTGCAAACAAGCGGCTGCATCCCTTTCTAGCGGCAAGCCCACCCCATGCCCAATGCGCTTAGCGCCGAGATGGATCGCCTGCTCAATGGGGTTTTGGTAAGGGCGGCCGGCCAAAATATCGGGCCGAAGCTCTCCAGCATGTAGAGCCAAAGGAACGCTTGGAAATAATTCTTTGAGGTATCGAAGCGCCTGCATTTGGCCCTCAAATTCTGCCTGGGAGAGCTCGGCATGTTCTGGCCCAACCAAATTGACGCCCAGCACCCAATCCGACTGTTGGGCCAACTGAAAGGCCAGATAAAGCTGGGCAAAAACCATGGGCAAGGGGTAGGTCCGCACCGCATACCATTGTAGGCCAAGCTGAGCCTTGGGCCCCGCTAAAGCCTGATAATCGGCTTTCCAGCCCGCTACTTCGGCCAGTACTTCTTGAATTAAGTCTTCTATTCCGTAGTTAAGCAGACTTTGGGCCCAGCCCTCAAAATTGGTGGGCTGGCTGCTCCAGCCTTGGGTCCAGCTCCAGAGCTCTTGCCGGGCAGCGGGGGCCTCAATGAGGGTTTCGACATAAAGGATATTTTCTGCTGCGGCCTGCTGGGCAATTTGGCCCAGCCAATAGCCTTCTTGACCCTGAAAGATGGGGGCGATTTTCCCAAAGAAGTTGAAAAATTGCTGGGCATGCCCTTCCTTGCTGGCCCCTTTTATCGACCAGTTGTCGAGCATTTCGCTTTTATTGTAGTTATAGAGGGGCAAAAAACCAGGCTGGGCACTGGCCGACAGCTGCCCCTCTGCATTGGCCCAAAAGCGGCCCCCTTTGGCCCAGATGGCCTCGGGCAAGAGTGCCCCCAAAGCATGATGATGAATGTCGCCTCCTTTCGGAAAGGCCTCGAAAAAAGCCGCTAAGGCCTTGGCCGAAGAGCGAATACTGGCAAAATACTGAGCCGTTTTGGAGCAAGTAGACATCTTTGTTCTTATTGTTTTAACCCTAGCTTAAGTTCATTTTGGCCCAAAATAATGAAAAAGCGTTTACCTTTGCCCCATATTTGGCCCCAAAGCAGGATTTTCTTGCAGCGAAGCCGCCGCAGCAACCTACAGTAAAAAGGGCCGAAGGCCCGCCGGCCTAGGGGCCTGAAAGGGTGCCGCGCAGCGGCAGACCCAGCCAGCTTGCTGGCGCAGGGCCGAGCAGACCTGCGAGCCCTGTAAGGGCCCGCAGCAGCTTGCTGCTGAGGCCCCAAAACCTCCTAAAACAGCATTTCAAAACTCTTTAGATTATAGCATGAAAGCAAAAAAAGTAGCCGACTCGAAAACGGTCATGACCGAAATGATTATGCCCAACGACACCAACCCCATTCACAACCTGATGGGCGGCAACCTAATGCGATGGATGGATGTGGCCGCTGGTATTTGTGCCGGCCGACATTGCGAGAGCTATGTGGTGACCGTGGCGGTGGACCATGTGTCTTTCCAAAAACCGATTCCCCTAGGCGATGTGATTACCCTACAATGTAGCGTAACTCGCGCTTTTTCTACCTCCGTAGAGGTCTATGTCGAGGTCTTTTCGGCCGATATTAAAGGCGGGAATATGCGCCGCTGCAATGATGCCTATTTCACTTTTGTGGCCGTAGATGATGAGCGCAAACGCCCTCGGGAGGTCCCGCAGGTGCTTCCCCTAACGGCCGAGCAGGAAAAGCGCTATGAGGAGGCCCTCCGCCGCCGAGAAATGCGCTTGCTGTTGGCTGGCAGAATTAAGCCCGAGGAAGCCACCCAGCTTCGCCAATTCCTTTTTGAAGATTAACCGATGAACAGCTACTTTTTGAGTGGCTGTTTTTTTTTGGGGCTGCCCACTCGCTTCGCTCGGGTCGGGCTATGCGGGGGCTCGCTGCTCGCTCGGCCCATCGCTTTTTTTCGCTGCGCTCAAAAAAGCTCGGTCTGGCCTGCGGCCCCCCCCTACTATCCCTCAGCCTGCGGCCCTTCGGGCCTGCAAAACCGTTTATTTGGACCAATAACTTACCAGTTCCCAAAGGCCTTATTAAAGACATCCTCAATAATTTGAGCATAAATCTCTTCTACCAACTGGCTTTCTACCGAAGAAATGTCTACCTCGGCCGAAAAATCGGAAAAGCGGCTAAAGCTCTGCTCCCAGTTTTTGGCCTTATCCGTATTGTCTCTAAAGGCAATATTGAGCTTAATCGTTAGCCGCTGCAAACTGACCGTAGCCCCCGGCTGTGGAGCAATTGGGCTCACCTCATAACTACTCACGGCCCCAGAAAACTGAATATCTCCCTTGTTGGGGCTAAAACTTAGGCGGGTGTCATTCATGACCCGCTCCTTAATTTGCTCAGAGAACTGCTGCCCCAAAGTAGGGGGCGCATTGCCTGCTGTCGTTTCAAATTGCTGGACCGAAAAGGTCTTTACCTCCTGACTGATATCCCAATCATTAAAACGGATGGTGCAATTGCTCACAAAAACTAAAGATAAAATGGATAAGAGCGCCCAAAACCTTGGCATATTATGAATTTTAAACTAAATTGCGAAATCTATATATAGAGCAAGATAACCAATATACTATTGGATAATTACTTCACGCAAAAATAAGAAAAACCTGCATGAAAAAGATCGCAGTGGCTTACGGAGACGGTATTGGACCGGAAATTATGGAGGCCGTACTTAAAATTATGAAAGCAGCCGGCGCTGAATTGGAATATGAAACCGTCAAAATTGGTAAAGAGGTCTATCTCTCTGGCCAAGAATCTGGCATTGATCCCTCTGCTTGGGATACTTTCCGCGAGACTGGCGTTTTCCTCAAAAGCCCCATTACCACCCCTCAAGGAGGGGGCTACAAAAGCCTAAACGTAACCATTCGCAAAACCTTGGGCCTCTTTGCCAATGTGCGCCCCGTTAAGGCCTATACGCCTTATGTGCACAGCCACTTCCCTACTATGGACGTTGTGGTGGTCCGCGAAAATGAAGAGGATCTTTATGCAGGTATTGAGCACCGCCAAACTTCTGAGGTCTTCCAATGTCTTAAGTTGGTCTCTCGCCCCGGTAGTGAAGCCATCATCCGCTACGCTTTTGAATACGCCAAAGCCAACGGCCGCAAGAAAGTGACTTGTATGTCTAAGGATAATATCATGAAGATGAGCGACGGTATGTTCCACCAAATCTTTAATGAGGTGGCCAAGGAATATCCCGAAATCGAAGCCGAACACTGGATCATTGATATCGGATCTGCCCTTTTGGCCGACCAACCCGATCGTTTTGATGTGGTGGTTACCCTGAACCTCTATGGCGATATCATTTCTGATATTACCGCTCAGGTAGCAGGTTCTGTTGGACTTGGCGGTTCTTCTAATGTAGGAGAAAACTTCGCCATGTTTGAAGCCATCCACGGCTCTGCTCCCGATATTGCAGGTAAGGACATTGCTAACCCTTCTGGTTTGCTCAATGGCGCTTGCATGATGTTAGTCCACCTTGGCCAAGCTGAAGTAGCCGCTAAAATCCAAAACGCCCTTATGGTGACCCTAGAAGATGGTATCCATACTGGCGATATCTACACGGAAGGTAGCAGCAAGCAAAAAGTAGGCACTCAAGCCTTTGCCGATGCTGTTATTGAGCGCCTTGGCCGTATTCCTAGCCAACTCAAAGAGGTGACTTATGACGCTAATGCCAAACCCGTACAGGCTAAACGCCCCACAGTGAGCCGCGTGAAAAAAGAATTGGTAGGTATCGATGTATTTTTGGAATGGCCTGGCGAAAATGGCGAGCGTAACCCCAATGTTTTGGGCCAAAAACTCGAAGCTTTAGCCCAAAATGGTCTCCGCCTCAAAGCCGTGACCAACCGTGGACAAAAGGTCTACCCCAACGGTCGCCCAGAGACCTTCTGTACCGACCACTGGCCTTGCCGCTTCATCAGCCCAGAGGGTGCCGCTAGCTACGAAAGCGTTTTGGGCCTCCTCCAACGCCTACATGCCGAAGGCTTTGATGTTGTAAAAACAGAAAACCTCTACAACTTTGATGATGAGCGCGCTTACTCGCTCGCTCAAGGAGAATAATTAAGCGGTCTCCGCTAAAACCAAAAAGGGCCAAGCAATTGCTTGGCCCTTTTTTTATGCTCTTCCAGAAACCGCGGCTCCTACTCCTCTTTTCTAGCTAAAAGATGCTCAAATTGAGGGGCAGTCAAACTGCGCATAAAGGCTTCTAGATCATCCATTTCTTGCTCCGTTAGGCCCAGAGGCTCTCTCAAAAGCGTGTCTCGACCAATAGCGTGCGGACGAAATGCATTGGGCGTATTGTAATACTCTATTACTTCTCTTAAGGTCTTAAAGCTTCCGTCATGCATATAAGGCCCCGTCACGGCAACATTACGCAAACCAGGCACCTTAAATTTACCCAAATCATTGCTGTCTTTGGTCTCCGAAAAACGCCCGACATCATTGAACTCTTGCCCATTGTAGGTCCCAATATTCTTAAACTCATCGCCCGTCATGTCTGGACCAAAATGGCAGTCAAAGCACTTTCCCTTTACATTAAAGATCTCTATGCCTCGCATAGCAGATGCCGAAATAGCCGAGCTATCGCCATCCGCAAATTGATCGTAGGCAGAGCCCGTCTCTAGGCTTTCTTCATAGGCCGCAATGGCCAAGCCTAGGTTCTCTTTGGTCAATCCTTCTTCTGGATAAAGGGCCGCAAAAGCAGCCGAATAATATTCATCAGCCATTAAACGCGTAATGGCCGAATCTAAAGGCAAGTTCATCTCTACAGGGTTCTCTATGGGCCCAAGGGCCTGCTCGGCCAAGGTGGCCGCTCGCCCATCCCAAAAAAAGATCTCTCGAGATAGCATGTTCATGGCCGAAGGGGTGTTCCGATCCCCTAAAGCTCCACCAACGCCCTTACTTAAGGCCGAGGTATCGGCAAAGGCGTATTCTGGAAGATGACAAGAAGCACAACTAATCGTTTGGTCCAATGACAAAATGCTGTCAAAGAATAAACGCTCGCCCAATTCTACCGCATCGCTAGGCAAGGCTGGCGTTAAAGGAAGGGGCTGTATTTCCTCAGCTTTGGGGAGAAAGAAAAATAGACTGCTCAATATGATCGCAGTAAAGCTCATTATTTTCATATTATCGGTGATTTTCTACTACAAAGATAAGGCAACTACCTAAACTTTTAGGTGATAAAGATGACCTATCTATTTCACTATTCAATACAAAAATAAGGCTAAAAGAGCAGAGCAAAAAATATAGGTCCTCCTTTAGAATTGGTCTTAAACCAATGCTCGCTAAAGCCCTCAAAAAAGGCCCTTAGTACATCTTACTAAGGGCCTTTTAGGCAGCTGATTAAGCTTGTAGATAAAGCGCACCAGCCTCTACATAGGCCAGATATTGCGCATAAGAAGGGAAGGATGGCGAGGGTTGAAATTCTTCCTCGCTCTTTACTGTCGTTCTCCGAATTCGGCTGGCTTTGGCATTGGGGAAGCCCGCTTTTTTCAAGGCCGCTACCCATTCGGCTTCCGACCAAATGACCATGGCGGTCGGTAGGTTCTTGGCCCAAACATGAGAAGCTTCATTCTCGGCAAAGAACTCAATCATAATGGCCAAACGCCCCTCCGCTTTCAATACTCTGCGGATTTCTGCCAAGCCCTGATGGGGGTCCTCCAAATAATATAAGGCTTCTACCGAAAGGAGATGGCTAAAGCGATCATCGGCCCAAGGCAAGGCCTCTATGCTGCCGACTTGCAGATCGGCGGTGGGTACATTTTTTTGGGCCTCGGCAATCATTTTATCCGATACATCTAATCCAGCTAAGGCCTTGGCACCCCAATTCTGCACCAAAGACAAAGCCCGTCCATTACCGCAACCGAGGTCCAAAACAGCCTCTACTTCCTCCCAGTTCCAGTCGGTTTTTAAGGGCTGCAATAAGGGGTCGTGCCCCAAGGCCATGCGCTCGCCTCTTTCGGTGCCCGCCCAGCTATTAAATAAGGTATTCACTTTCTGATGCTGTTCCGTTTTCATGCTTTGCTATTTTGCTGTTTATTCTATAATTATTTTGGGGCCTCAGCAGCAAGCTGCTGCGCTATGTTGCGCAGCTCGCAGGTCTGCTCGGCCCTGCGGCCTGACGGCCTGGGTCTGCGGCTGCGCCGCACTGCTCCACAGCGCTAGGCCTGGCGGCTTGCAGCCGCTAGTGGCCTTCGCCCCTTCGGGGCTCAGCTGTAGAAATGGCCATCAACAGTCGGCCAAGCTACAAGGACTCCCCTCTAGCTCAAAGGCGAGCGTAACATGAGAAAGGCCCTTTTCTTTTAGGCCCGCTTCTAGTTTGGCCTTTATGGGCAGGAGGTCCTCCAGCTGCTGATGAGCTTGGTCTACCACCAAATGCACCGAGAAAATATGCGACTGCCCGTCCATGGTCCATAAATGTAAGTCGTGTAGGTCCAAAACGGCAGGCTCGGCCAATAAAAAGGCCTTGATTTCATCCGTATCTATGTTGGCCGGGGTGGCTTGTAGGAAAATCTCAAAGGTTTGGCCCAAGGTCTTGGATACATTATATAAGATATAAAGGGCCAAAACAATAGACATCAGCGGATCTAGCCAATACCACTCAAAAAAGTAGATGCCCAAAGAACCCACAAACACAATTAGCCAGCCCATGACATCCTCTAATAGGTGAAGACGCACGGCTTTGGCATTTAGCGAATCGCTATCCTTTAGACTAAAGACGGCCCAACCATTAACGAGCATGCCCAAAATGGCAAAGCCCAACATGCCCAAACCGTTACTAGGTTCTGGGGCCATAAAGCGAGCAATAGCCGCCCAAAGGATGCCCAGAGACCCCAAAACCAGAATAGAAGCCGTAATTAAGGCCCCTAAAACAGAATAGCGCTTATGGCCAAAGCTATATTTCTTGGTCCGCCCCTTATCCGCATAGCGCTCTAGGCCCCAAGCGATGCCTAGCGCTAGACTATCGCCAAAGTCATGCAAAGCATCCGATAAAATGGCGACGCTATTGGTCCAAAAACCACCAAATAGCTCCAAAATCGCAAAGCTGAAGTTAATCAGAAATGCACGGCCCATGTTTTCACTATCCCCATGATGGTGATGATGGTGATGATGCCCATGGCCACAACCGCCATGATGATGATGATGCCCTGACATAGGTAATATTTTATCGGCCCATATACACCAAAAGAATAGAGATATCACTGGCCGAAACCCCACTAATGCGGCTAGCTTGACCAATACTGCCCGGACGAATCCGGCTTAGTTTCTCTTGCCCTTCTGCCGATAGGCCCTGAATTGCATGATAATTAAAGTTTTCGGGCAGACGAACCGACTCTAGGCGGTTCATTTTTTCTACCTGTTCTTCTTCTTTCTTAATGTAGCCCGCATATTTGGCCTTGATCTCACTATACTCCACAAATTCCTTGGGGTATTGGTCCAAAACGGCCTTGAGCTCTGGCAAATGCTCGGCCAAGGCTTCTGCATTAACTTTGGGGCGGAGCAAGACCTTCATGAGCTTAACCGGCTGGCGCAAAGGGGCAGAGCCCAGGCTATCTAAATAGCTATTGATGGCCTCTGGACGCACACTATAGCTTTTCATAAATTCACTAATATCTCGCTCAGCGGCTTCTTTGGCTCGTACTCTTTGCATCCGCTCTTCTACATCCATACCCAAGGCTTGGGCAATGGGCGTAAGGCGAATATCTGCATTATCTTGGCGAAGCAAGATGCGGTATTCGGCCCGAGAAGTAAACATTCGATAAGGTTCGTTGGTCCCTTTGTTGATCAAATCATCAATCAAAACGCCAATGTAGGCATCTGAGCGTTTGAGGACAAAAGGCTCTTCTTCACGGACTTTTCGGATGGCGTTAATGCCCGCCATTAGGCCCTGACAAGCGGCCTCCTCATAACCCGTGGTGCCGTTAATTTGGCCCGCAAAGTAAAGCCCATCCACTAGACGAGTTTCTAGGGTTTGCTTTAGCTGCGTAGGCTGAAAGAAATCATATTCAATGGCATAGCCCGGACGAAACATCTTGGCCTGCTCAAAACCAGGAATGAGGCGCATGGCCTTAAACTGTACATCTTCGGGCAAAGAGCTAGAGAAGCCATTGAGGTAAATCTCGGCGGTGTTCCAGCCTTCGGGCTCTACAAAGAGCTGATGTCGATCTCTTTCTGAGAAGCGGTCAATTTTGTCCTCAATAGAGGGGCAATAGCGGGGACCTAGGCCCTGAATCCGCCCATTGAACATAGGCGAGCGGCTAAAGCCTTCTTTCAAACATTCATGGACCTTCTTATTGGTATAACCAATATGACAGGGTCGTTGTTCTTTGAGCTCTGGCGTATCGGTATAAGAGAATTTTCCTGCGGGTTGGTCGCCTTCTTGGACCTCTAGGGCCGACCAATTGATGCTGCGCGCATCAATGCGGGGCGGGGTACCCGTTTTCATACGGCTGGCTTCAAAACCAAGCTCTACTAATTGTTCGGTAATGCCTTTGGCGGCTCGTTCTCCAGCACGGCCGCCCCCCATTTGCTTTTCCCCGATATGGATAATGCCGTTGAGGAAGGTCCCATTGGTAAGGATAACGGTTTTGGCGGGAATTTCTAGGCCCAAAGAAGTGCGGATGCCCACTGCCTTTTTATCCTTAACGACAATTCCAGTGACCATTTCCTGCCAGAAGTCGATATTGGGATGTGCTTCTAGCATCAGCCGCCATTTTTCGGCAAAGCGCATACGATCGCTTTGGGCGCGGGGGCTCCACATGGCGGGTCCTTTTGATCGGTTGAGTAGGCGGAACTGGATCATGGTATGGTCCGTCACAATGCCAGAATAGCCATTGAGGGCATCGATTTCTCGAACGATTTGCCCTTTGGCCACCCCGCCCATAGCGGGATTACAAGACATTTTGGCGATAGTTTCCATATTCATGGTGGCCAACATGACTTTGGCCCCTAGGTTGGCGGCAGCTACAGCAGCTTCACAGCCTGCATGGCCGGCACCAACAACAACGACATCATAAGTATCAAAAATCATAAGTTAGTTTCTTCTTTTAGTTTGGGCGGACTCCTCTTTGGCGTCCTACAGGCGGCGAAGCCGCCGCAGGCCTAGCTGCCTGTAAGGGTGGCCGAAGGCCAGACCGAAGCGCGCAGCGCTGAAGGGCCGAGCAGACCTGCGAGCCCTGCAAGGGAGCGGCCGCCGCAGGCGGCAGGCCCCAAATTAACCACAAAGATACTCAAGAAGTTTGAGTTAGTCGAGAATGCTCTATTTCTTTTTATAGGAGAGCAGAATAACAAGAGCCGAAAAGTAGAACGGCAGGGCGGGAATTTTGTAACGGGCCAGGGCGCCAAAGTTCATAGAGGTAAAGCCGACGGCAAAGGCAAAAATGATGGCAAAGATGAGGCAGAACAGGACCGTAGGATCTTTGAAAAGGGCCTTTAGGGTGCTGAGCACCCCTACTCGGAAGAAGACATAGAGGGTAAAAAAGAGCGTAAATAGGGCCTCGGCGGCAGAGGGGAGCACAATGACTTTTCGGGCCTCCCAGGGGTAAGGGCGAAAGAGGCTCACATTGACGGCGGCGGGAAAGGTTTTGAGCATGCCCATTAGAGTAGGTTCTACCATACCGAGGCTATAGCCGGTTCCCCCATCGCGCTCGGTACTGACCGACAGCCACCATTGGGTACGGACCACCTCGACCATCATGTTTTCTAGGGCAAACTTCTCGGAGATGCTGCCCAATTGCATAAGCGCTAGGGCGCCAAAGGCGGTTCCAAAAACGAGGAGGACGGGCCCCATCAGCATCCGAAGCGTCTTATTTTCGATCTTCTCCTTATATAAAAGGGTAATCCAGACTAGGGAGGCGGGCATCAGGGCCAGGGCGATATAAGCCTTAATCACAGCGGCATAATACAGGCCGGTAATCAGGGCTAAAATGGGTAAGATATATCCTCTATTTCGTTTATAGACCAAAAAATAGAGCCCATAAACAAACATCCCTAGGCCCGCTAGAGAGAGGGGGTCCTTCATCACGCCCGTTCCCCAAAAGCAGAGCGAGGGCACATAAAGCACGGCAATGGCTAGGGGGAGGTGTAGCTTAGGGTAGATATCGGTAAAGACTCGGTAGAGCATCCAATTTCCTAAAAAGGCCATGGTAGTAATGCCGAAAGAGGTGCCGATAAAAGAACCAAAACTAAAGAGGCTAAAAAAGCCGCCTGTGCGGATAACGGCTGCGGCAGAATTTTGCCGAAAAAGCAAATGGTAGGTCAGGGCGTCTTTGGCTTCTCCGGAGTAATTATCATAATTCGAGATAATCATTTCTAGGCCCGTAATGGGCGATCTAAAAAAGGCATTAAAGATATCGACTACCCCTTGATAATAATAAAAGGTATCGCCATAGCCATAATAATACTGATACATCAGGGCCGTTAGGAAGGCCCCTGCAAGGCGGAACCAAAGTGCGGGTAAAAAGTATCGGCGGACGATAGGGTCTTTGTATCGCCAATTTCGGAATGCCCAGAATATCCCCGTGTAGATCAGGATAAAGAAAGGCAGCAGCAAAAAGTCGATCGTAGTCAGAATAGGGACTAGTCCTAGGCAGGCGGTGGGTAAGGGCATTTGGCTAAAGCCTTAATAAAATTCGAGAAAAGTAATAGAAAGTCTGTACTTTGCGCCCAGTTTTCTGGACAGACAAATTTAAGTAAAAAAGCATGGCGAAGCAGGCAAATGCAAAAAAAATAGGGATCGTCCTCAACACGGCCTGGAACATTGTAAACTTTCGTTTGGGGCTCATCAAGCAATTGATTGCCGAGGGGCATGAGGTAGTGGCCATTGCCCCCGCCGATGAATATGTTCCTCAGATAGAGGCCTTAGGGGCTCGTTTTCTGGCTTTAAACCAGCTAGAGCGCAAGGGCAGCAACCCTTTAAGAGAGATGAAACTCTGTCGAGAACTCTACAAAGTCTTTCGGGCGGAGCGGCTTGATTTGGTTTTGCTCTACACCATCAAGCCTAATATCTACGGGGCCTTGGCGGCAAAATGGGCGGGCATTCCGAGCATTTGTACCGTGACGGGTTTGGGCTATACCTTTTTTGCATGACAATATGGTCAGCAAATTGGCCCAACGATTATATAAGTATGCCTTTAAAAGGGCCAGTTGGGTAGCTTTTCAGAACCGTGATGATCGGCAGCTTTTTATTGATCGGGGTTTAGTGGCCCAAGAAAAGAGCTTGCTCATTCCGGGTTCGGGCATCAACACCCAAGTTTTTGCCCCAGTAGAGCAGCAAGACAAGGGGGCGGGCTTTAGCTTTTTGTTTGTGGGCCGTTTGCTCAAGGACAAGGGCGTAAATGAGTTATTGGAGGCTGCTCGGCAGTTGCAGCAGGCCCAGGCCGATGCGCAAATTTGGGTAGTGGGTGGCATGGACCCCGACAATCCCGCCTGTATTTCTGCCGAGACCTTGGCGCAGGCCCAGGCCTTGGGCAATTTGCAATATTTTGGCCGTTCCGATAAGGTCAAAGACTTTATTGGGCGGGCCGATGTGGTGGTCCTCCCCTCCTACCGAGAAGGTCTGCCCCGAGTCATGCTCGAGGCTCTAGCCATGGGCAAGGCGGTCTTGACTACCGAAGTGGCGGGCTGCAGAGAAACCGTAGAAGAGGGCCAAAATGGCTTTATGGTCCCTGCCAAAGATGCCAATGCCTTGGCCAAGGCGATGCTGAAGATGTATCAACTGCCCAAAGAGCAGCTAGAAAAGATGGGGGCCAAAGGTCGAGAAATGGCCCTTGAACGATTTGACGAACAAATCATTATACAACATTACAAACGGCTCATTAAGGAGCTCTAAGGACAAAAAAAGGGCAAAAGCAAGCTAGAGGACAAAAAATAATAGTAGCTTTGCCAAAAATTATTACGTAATATGTTTTACCATCTTGGTCGCTATTTCATGCTCATGAAGAGTATGTTTAGCAAACCCGAACGGTTTTCTATGTACTGGAAAGCCACCGCTCGGCAGATGAATGATATCGGTGTAGGATCGCTCATCATTGTGGGCTTGGTCTCTATTTTTATTGGGGCGGTAACGGCCGTTCAATTTGCCTATCAGTTGCAGGCCTCTTCTATTCCGCCCTATTATGTGGGCTATATCGTTCGCGATATTATGATTATTGAATTGGCGCCTACTTTTTCTTGTTTGGCTTTGGCCGGAAAAGTGGGGTCGAACATTGCTGCTGAAATTGGCGGGATGCGCCAAAAGGAGCAGATTGATGCCTTAGAAGTAATGGGCGTTGATACGGCGGCTTATTTGATTGCGCCAAAAATCATTGCGGCCATTGTGGTGATTCCGATGTTGGTCATTCTTTCGGCCTTTATGGGCATGATGGGGGGCTATTTGGCCTGCGTCATTGGCCAATTGGTCACTATTGCCGACTTTATGCAGGGGCTCCGCTCTTTCTTCATTCCTTACAATGTTTTCATGATGGAGGTCAAGGCCTTTGTCTTTGCCTTTTTGCTTACCTCTATCTCTTGCTACCAAGGCTATTTCGTTAAGGGCGGTAGCATTGAGTTGGGCAAGGCGAGCACCTCGGCGGTAGTCATTAGCAATATCATGATTTTATTGGCCGATTACGTCATTGCCCTTTTGATGACCTAATCTATCTGGCGCTTTCTTTTTTTATGTTTTTGGGCCTCCGCAGCGCCTGAAAGGCGCTGCGGCGCTACCTTTCGGGGCTCGCAGGTCTGCTCGGCCCTGCAGGCAGGCAAAGCCTGCCTTTGGTCTGGCCCTTTGGGCCACCCCTGCAGATCGCTAGGCCGCTCATCCTTTTTCTTTGCGCTGGGCTTTTCGGCTTCGGCCCCTAGATTTTCCTCTTTACCATTAGTCTAATTCCGCTATGATTCGCGTAGAAAATATTAAGAAACAGTTTGGTCAGCAAGAAGTCCTCAAAGGGATTACTACCGTTTTTGAGGAAGGCAAAACCAACCTCATTATTGGAAAAAGTGGGGCGGGTAAAACCGTAATGCTCAAGATTTTGGTGGGGCTATTGCAGCCGACTTCTGGCCATATTTGGTATGGCAATACCAACTTTACTCAGCTAAGCAACAAACAACGCAAAGCCATTCGGACCGAAATGGGGATGCTTTTTCAGGGTTCGGCCCTTTTTGACTCTATGACGGTGGAGCAAAATGTCCGTTTCCCCTTAGATATGTTTACCCGATTGACGGCCAAGGAAAAACGCCTGCGTGTAGATGAGACCCTAGAAAGAGTAGAACTAGGCGGGGCCAACAATAAGTACCCCTCGGAGATTAGTGGGGGGATGCAAAAACGGGTAGGGATTGCCCGGGCCATTATCCTGAAGCCCAAGTACCTCTTTTGCGATGAGCCTAACTCGGGCCTAGATCCTACCACCTCTATGCGCATTGATGAGTTGATTCATCAGATTACGGTAGAAAACCAGATGACGACGGTGATTAACACCCACGATATGAACTCGGTTATGGAGATTGGCGATAAGATCAACCTCCTCTATTTTGGCGAGTTGGCCTGGGTGGGCAATTGCGGCGAGGTTATGAGCAGTGATAATGAACTTTTGCAGGACTTTATTTTTGCTTCGCCTTTCTTGCAACGCCTTCGAGATTCGGCCCTAAAAAATGGTCATTAGACCTTATACTATATATATAGTAAATGCTGCCCTTTATGGATAAGGGGCAGCATTTTTTGTTTTTAGGGGATGAGCCCCGGAGGGGCGAATGCTATGCGGGGCGCTTTGGCCTGCCAAGGCCAAAGGAGCCCAGCCCCCAGGCGGGGGCGGCGAGGGGGGAAGTTTTGCCTGAAATGGAATATATTGAGGGGGAATATAGGCGAAAAGTGTGGAGGGAGTGGCTGCCGCCAGCCGCCGGCCGGGCGCGCTTGGCGCGAGCCTGCGAAGCTTGAAGGCGCGAAGCGGCTTGTAGCTGAGCAGTTGGGCGGATTGGCCTAGGGGCCTGCAAGGGTGCCCCGAAGGGGCAGACCTAGGGCGAAATGAAATGAGCCCGCAGGGCCGAGCAGACCTGCGAGCCCTGAAAGGGCCCGGCCGCCGAAGGCGGCAGGCCCCAAAACCTACTGCTTAATCAGCATTTGGGTGGCATACATAAGAGAGGGAACAAATAACTAGAATAGCGGGCGGCAAAAGAAAAGCCCTGAGGTTTAGTTAACCTCAGGGCTTGATTTTATTCTTTTAGCTTTAAATCTCGAATAGCTCGCACATTAGAGAGCCGGTTACGATGTTGTAAGTACTGTTGCTGTCCCGATTTTAGAAATCCTCGCTCCTGCAAGATAATTAGAGTATATCCTTGTAGGGAAGGCTGTAAAATAATTTTATTGGGTAGCTCGGTCTTATCGTTTTGTTCAAAGATAATTCGTTCGGTATCGAACTGGCTAAGCATATAGCGAGCGGGCAAGCGGCTATCATCTAGGGGGAGGTCTAAAAACACCTGTCTTAGGCCTTCATCATAAAAGATGCGCATACGTTCTTCAAAGATTTTGTCATCTCCTTTTTTCAATACGGCAATTCCTTCTATTACATTAGGGTTGAGTAATCGCCAGCGTTCTATAGAGGTTCCGGACTCTGGGGTTTGGTCTTCATACTCTCCTAGCAGCCATTCAAAGAGCTGAATACGAGGGTGAATTTTATGCTTTTGGGCTTTTTTTCTAGAGCGGCCCTTAGCTTGTTTTCTACGCAAGCCTCTTTTATTTTCCTTTTCTAATTGTTTTGGCTCGGCCTTAGCCATATTTTGCTCTTGCAAAGCCTCTATTTGGGGGGCTAGGCTAGGGTCGGCGGCTGGAGTTTTGGCATAATTTCTCTGAACAGTGGGGCTCATTTTGGGCAGGGGATAATCTGAAGCGATTACGGCCTCTTCTTGGACCAATAGGGGGGCCTCTTCTTCCAGTTCTACATCTGGGGTTAAGACCACGAGTTCATCGGTTGGCTGCTCCTTTAATTTGGTCAGTTCATTAAGGTCTTCCTCTGCCAATGGCTGAGGAGCTTTTTCTTGTGCTGCCTGTAAAATCTTCTCGGCCTGTTCTTTTTCTTGTGCTTCAAATTGGGCCTCTTGTTCTTTGGCATTCAAGGGAAGGGCCTCGCTTTCTACCTCTTCCTTAATTGCTTCGGCTAGCAGCCCTCGCTCAGAGGGTTCGGCCATCTTTTGGGCCATTTCTGGCCTTGCTTCTTGCTCAAAGAAGAGCGGGCTGGCCAGTAAGATAGCGGCCACAATAGATGCTGCTGCAAAATAAGGTACCAACTTGAGCATAGCCCCTCTAGGCCGAGCGGCAGATTTTGGAGAAATTTGCTCAAATCTGGGCAAGTCCTCCTGAGTACTACTGCCCTCGGGCCGGTCCAATTCCCCGCTAATGCGAGACCAGAGATCCTGGCTAGGCTGTTCGTCTAGCTTGTCGGCATTCTCCCGAAAGAGCTTAGAGATGTAATCCTCTCGACTCATAATTTAGTGTGTATAATAAGATGTTAATAATGGGATGATTCTATTCTGTGCCCCGGATTTGCCGGGCCGCTTCCACTAAAGTACGCATCTTCTTCTTGGCTAAAATCAATTGCGATTTTGAGGTATTGATACTAATCCCCAACATTTCTGCAATCTCTCGATGCTTATAGCCCTCTACCACATAAAGATTAAACACCGTTCTGTAGCCCGTAGGCAACTGCTCCAATAAGGCCAGAATTTCTCTGGCCGAAAGCTCGTCCTCTACGCTAATCTGTACCGCCTTGGCAGGCACTTCCGTAATTTCCACATGCTCGCTAAAGCGATACTTTTTACGCAAAAACATTAAGGCCTCATTGACCACAATTCTGCGAATCCAGCCCTCAAAGCTCCCCTGACCAGAGTACTTATCTATCTTTCTAAAAACCTTACAAAAGGCCTGCACTAAAACCTCCTCCGCATTTTCAGTGGTCTTTACATAGCGTCGACTCAAACCAAACATTTTGGCAGAGTAACGCTGGTAAACCCGCTCCTGTGCAAGGCGATTCCCCGCACGACATCCTTCAATGAGTTCCTCTTCGGTCACAGTTTTGGTGCTTTGATGTACAGAATAACTACGAGCTGCTGGCATAAGATGATGTTTTCTTTCTCTCTTATAGATGCAACTATCCAAAATTTAGGTGTCTCCCCTAATCAAAATTACTAT
The DNA here is from genome assembly GCF_027594745.1 of Saprospira grandis. NCBI lineage: Bacteria > Pseudomonadati > Bacteroidota > Saprospiria > Saprospirales > Saprospiraceae > Saprospira > Saprospira grandis. The sequence goes on from NZ_CP110854.1 coordinate 679,517, forward strand.
TATTTTTGTCATTCTTCTATAGGTTGGCTTTCTTTTGCCTCTCTAGCCTCCCCCCTCAAAGCAAGAACAAAAGCCAAATGCCTAGCCTAGTTGTTTTTATTCGTCTGTTATAATAAGTAATAAAAAAAACCGACCTTTATATCCGAATTTCATTCTCCAACATAAATTTGCATTTTATGTCTATTATCACCACCGCCCAATATATTCTAGAAGACCTACAAACTGCTATCGAGCAACTTAGCGACGAGCAGTTTGCTAGCCCAAACAGCCTAATCAATGCTTCTGTAGGCCAACATAGCCGCCATATTATCGAGTTCTTCCAATGCCTAGAAGAGCAAGCTCCAGAAGGTAGCATCTGCTACGATTTGCGCCAACGCAAAACAGAAATCGAAACCTCTACTCAGGCCGCTAGCCTTGCTATCGATGGCATTCTCGCTTGGCTACAAACAGAGCCCCAAGAACAAAGCCTCCAACTATTAGTCGACCATAGCCTCGCTAAAGAGGAACAGGAAAAAAGCCCTATCCAAAGCTCTCTACACCGCGAAATTGCCTTTAATGTAGAACACGCTATCCACCATATGGCTATTTTTAAAATTAGCCTCAAGTATGCCTACCCCAATATCGAATTAGCCGAAACTTTTGGCTTAGCCCCCTCTACTTACCGCCACCAACAACGACAAAGTTAGTTGGCTTAGGCTCTTCCATATTATGTCCTCCAATGGTTTTTTACTAGTTGGAGGACTTTTTTTGGGGCCTGCCGCCTTCGGCGGCCGGGCCCTTGCGGGGCTCGCAAGCCTGCTCGGCCCTGCAGCCCTGCGGGCTTGGGTCTGGCCTGCGGCCACCCCTACAGGCCCCTAGGCCAACCCTCCCCTACTGCTCAGCTACAAGCCGCTTCGCGCCTTCAAGCTTCGCAGGCTCGCGCCAAGCGCGCCCGGCCGGCGGCTGGCGGCGGCCATTTCCTTCTCTGCACCTGAGCTAATCTAACCCTCAATATATTCCATTTCAGGCCTAGTCCTCCCCTACGCCGCCCCCGCCTGGGGGCTGGGCTCCTTTGGCCTGCGGCCAAAGCGCCCAGCATTACGATGCCCCCCTCCGGGGCGCATCCCCATAAAAAAAGGGCTGTCGGAAAATCCGACAGCCCCTTACTTACATTATCAACTCAGCACTAACGAAGCAAATTCACCGCCCCGTTAATCACTGCCGTCTCTCCATCAATATAGAGCACTTCAGCATACCAAGCATAAGCCCCAGAATTCATTGGCTTGCCCTTAAAGCTACCATCCCAACCCTGTTGAGGATCATTAGGATCAAGGTCTACACCTTCATACACCAACTCGCCCCAGCGGTCATACACTCTAAACACCAAAATCTGTTCTACCTTCTCATCGCCCTGAATAAAGAAGCGGTCATTATTCCCGTCATTATTCGGCGTAAAGGCCGTAGGTGCAGCGGCATTTCTAGGCTTCTCCATCTTCACCACAATCGAGCTATCCTGCATACAGCCAGAAGCATTCATGGCCGTAAACTGATAAATGCCCGACTCATAAGGCGTAATATCCATCATTAGACTACTATCTAGCAATGCCCCAGAGTTAATCTCGGTCCACCACCAGCTCGCTGCAGTCGTATCATTCAAATCCGCAAAAAGCGTCAAGGTATCGCCATACTCTAGCACATACTCCACTTCACCCGAATCTAAGGCCGGACCAAAACTCGTGATAAAGAAGGGATCTGCCGCTTCTACCGTCACCAAAGTATCAAAGAGACAACCATTGTTATCTTGGACATACAAAGGATAAATCCCTGCTTCCAAGCCCACAAAGAGGTCCCCCCCCTGGAACGTCAAGCTATCTAGACTATAAGTATAGCCACCCAACAAAGTCGATCCGCCCGTTCCATCCAACTGAATGCTTCCGTTCGCATCGCCCACACAGGCTACGCCTGTGATATTGAGGTTGCCAATACCTACTTCCGTCGGATTCACCAAGCTAATGCTTGTATCTACCTTACAGCCGTTAGCATCTTCCACATTAAGCGTATAGTTGCCTGCCGCTATGCTATCCAAACTAGGCGTTAGCGCCCCATTGGACCATAGATAACTATAAGGCGCTGTTCCACCAGCTACCGTAGAGCCCAAAGCTCCTGTACTGTTGTTGTAGCAATCCACCGCGCGAACTTGGTTCAAGCTCAACTCTAGTTCCGCAGGCTGACCCACTTGGTAGCTAAAGCTATCCACACAACCACTAATCGATTGGACCACCACGCCATATTGGCCAGCAGCTACAGCCGTAATGCTTGTGCCCACAACTCCATTGCTCCAGTAACTGGCCTGCAAAGGCTCATTCGAGTTCGTAATGCTAATCGAACCCGTAGAGGCTCCATAACAATCTACATCATCAATCGCTACCGTAATGCTCAAGGCCAAGGCCTCACCCACTACTGCCGTATCTACCTGCGTACAGCCATTAAGGTCGGTTACACTTACATAATAAGTACCTGCAGAAAGACCAGTCGCTACATTCGTCGTCTGACCCAAAGGATCTGACCACTGATAACTCAAGGTTCCTATTCCGCCTGAAGCCATCACCTGAGCGCTTCCGTCTGCGCTGCCACTACAGCTAGCATCTGTTACATTCACAATTTGGCTCGTGATTCCTGAGCTTTCATTTACCGTTGCCGTACGGACCAGAGAACAGCCGTTAGCATCTGTAATCGTCACGCTATAGCTACCTACTGTCAAGTTCGAGTTCACATCGCTGCTCGCTCCATTCGACCAAGCATAAGTATAGTCTCCATTGCTGTTTGGCGTTCCACCACTCACAATAGCCGTAATTTGACCAGAGGCCCCACCAAAGCAAAGCGCATCCGCAGTATTTAGGGTTGCCACTAGCTCACTAGCGGGTTCCGTCACTATAATCTGACTGTTGGTCACACAACCATTGGCATCCGTTACGCTGACCACATAAGTCCCTGCGGCCAAACCGCTAATACTTTGGCCCGTCATTCCGTTGGACCAAGCAAAGCTGTAAGGTAGGGTTCCGCCACTCAAGAAGACCGTGGCCGTTCCATCGGCTCCCCCTTTACAGTTCACCGCCGTCATTCGAATCGTATCGACGACTAGTGCCGCAGGTTCTACCATATTGACATCCAAGGTCGTGCTACAGCCATTCGCATCTGTTGCCGTTACTGTATTTATGCCAGCGCCTAGGCTTGTTGCCGTCGCACTAGTCTCGCCATTGGGCCAGAGATAAGTATAAGGAGCATTCCCTCCGCTAGCCACTACTGTTGCCGTTCCATCTTGATCGCCATTACAGCTAGGGTTACTGCTCGATACAAAGCTCAATACTACAGGATCTGGATTTTGTAGCAAAACTTGTGCTGTTACAGAACAGCCTTGACTATCTACCACCACCACAGAGTAAGCGCCTGGCGCTAGGTTCATTGCAGTAGCTGTAGTTTGTCCATCAGACCAAAGGTAAGTATAAGGGGCGGTTCCACCGGTGGGAACGGCCGTAGCGCTACCGCTATTCGCTCCAGCACAGGCGGCTGTATTTGTCGTAATCGTTGTGCTCAACAAGCTAGGCTCGCCAATCACAATACTTTCTACGAGCTGACAAGCATTGGCATCGGTTACCGTTACGCTATGCGTTCCTGCCGATAGCCCTACTGCGGTCGCCGTTCCTTGGCCATCTGACCAGAAGTAAGTATAAGGCATTGTTCCACCTTGTACGCTTACCGTAGCATTACCATCTGTACTTCCGTTACAGCTAGGTTCATTGGCGCTCATGCTAGCCGTTAGGGCGGCGGGCTCTTCTACTTCTGTAGTAGATACCATATCACAACCATTGGCATCGGTGACCGTCACCTCATAAGTACCGGCCATTAGGCCCGTAATAGTGGTGCCCGTCATACCATTATCCCAGTTGTAGCTATAAGGAGGCGTTCCACCGCTAGCGCTTACGCTAGCCGTTCCATCGCTTCCGCCTGCACAAGATACATCCGTATCGCTTAGGCTCAACTGAATGGCCGTAGGCTCCGTAATCGTTACCGAAATGGGCAATACACAGTTGTTTCCATCTCGGACCTCTACCGTGTAGGTCCCTGCGCAGAGCCCCGTAAAGTTATTATTGCTGCTAAACACATTGCCTGTTTGACCAGGACCTAAAATGCGGTATTCATAGCCATTTACGCCCAAAGTACCCGTTCCAGATACGGCGGTAGCGATAATTTGGCCATCGCAATCATTGGCACAGAATACATTCACTTGCTGGATCGTCGCATCCAAAGGTACTGGATCGGCTAAACTGATGCTATCAATAGCGGTACAGCCAGAAGCATCCGTTACCGTTACGGCATAAGTCCCTGCTGCCAAGTTGCTAGCAATTGTACCGTTTTGAGCTTGGGCGCCAGACCAGGCATAAGTATAAGGGGCAATGCCACCACTAGCCGTAACCTGAGCCGCTCCATCTGCTGCACCGGGGCAGCTAATTGCTGCGCCGTTATAGTTCGAGTATTGTTGAACATTGAGAATAATCTCAGCAGGTTGGCCAATAGTAATCGTATTACTAGCAGAACAACCTCGGCTATCTGTAGCCGTAAGCGTATAAGTTCCGGCTCCTACATTGCTAAGGTCTTCAGTAAGTTCTCCATTAGACCAAACATAGCTATAGTTAGGCGTACCGCCCTGAGCATCGGCATCAATATTAGCATCTTCTTCACCAAAGCAACCTGCATCATTTGATCCAAGGAAGTTAACTTGAACTGCAGTAGCAGGCTCCCCAATCAAAGCATTATCTGTAATTGTACAGCCATTGAGATCGGTTACCGTTAGGCGGTAAGTACCAGCCGTCAAGTTATTGTTAATAGCTAAACCACTATTACTAGGCGACCAGCTATATACATAAGGAGCAGTACCTCCGGCCACTGTTGCCGTTGCTTGTCCATCATTACCAAAGCGACAACTTACAGAGTCTGTAGCCACGCTAAGTTGTAAAGGAGTGGGGCTGCTTACCTGAGCGCTATCTATATAGACACATGCATTTGCATCAGTTACAGTTACATAATACTGTTGTGCAGACAAGCCAGTAGCTGTTTGTGTCGTCTGGCCATTTGACCAGTTATAGCTATAGCCGGCGGTTCCGCCAGTAGCATTCACAGTAAGTTCGCCATCTGTATTATAAGAACAACTAATGCTATTCGCTATAAAGGTGGCGCTGATCGCTGTAGGCTCTGTAATCTGAATGCAAGTATCATGAAAACAACCATTCACATCAGTCACGGTCACACAAATAGGACCAGCAGCTAAGCCAGTAGCTGTTTGTGTCGTTTGGCCATCGGCCCAAAGGTAAGTATAAGGTGCAGATCCATTGGCTGGCGTAATCGTAGCCGTAGCATCATTTCCACCTTGGCAAGAAACCATATTAGTGCTTGCGGTAGAAGTAATCACAACTCCATTATTCACCACAATGCTATCAACAAGTTGACAGCCATTGTCATCTGTTACCGTTACGGTATAAGTTGCTGCTGCTAAGTTAGTAGCTGTAGCTGTAGTTTGAGCATTGGGATCATTCCAGAGATAGGTATAAGGGGCTGTACCATCCGCAACAGTTACGGTGGTGCTACCGCTAGCTTGGCCAAAACAAGCAGCATCTACTGCACTGAGGCTAGCAGAAAGTGCTGCAGCAGGCTCATTCACCACAACAGAATTTGTATACAAACAAGCATTAGCATCTGTAACACTAACTGTATAAGTTCCTGCCGTCAAGTTATTGGCGGTAGGTGTATTCTGAGCATTGGGATCACTCCAGAGATAAGTATAAGGAGCAACTCCACCAGTAACTACAGCAGAAGCAGATCCATCTGAACCAGCAAAACAATTGACGTCGGTATTACTCATGGTAATGGTTACAGCGGTAGGCTCTGAAATGACTACTTGATCCGTTACACTACAGCTATTAGCGTCTGTAATCGTTACATTATAGGTTCCAGCAATAAGATTTGTTGCTGTTGCTGTTGTTTGGTTCAATCCATCATCCCAGCTATAGCTATAGGGAGTGGTTCCACCTTGTGGAGTTGTCGTTGCTTCCCCATCGTTGCCCGTATTACAGCTAACATCTTGGCCCGTTGAAGTAGTAGACAAAGCTGTAGGCTCTCCGATAGTTACGGTAGTACTCACGCCACAAGCCAAACTAGCATCAGTTACTTCAAAAGTATAAGTACCAGCGGCTAGTCCTGAAAAACTCGGACTAGGCTGTGCAGTACCTAGAGTTGGTGCTGTTTGTTGGAAACTCAAGCTTCCAATATCATTACTTACTGAAAAATCTACGCTACCATCTGCAAAGCCGTTACAGCTTGCATCTGTTTGGTTATTTACAGTAAGAATAAGCGGACAACTTAGGCTTGTACAAGTAATAGAATCAATAGGGTTGGGACAAATTCCTGTACCGCCCAAAGCCCGCACATAAATATGTACCGAAGTACTAGGGGCCAGCCCATTTACCGTATGGCTAAGCGTTCCTGTTGGGCTGATCCAAGTTAGGCCAGAGTCTAGGCTGACCTCATAGCCAGTAGCAGAAGCCACTGCGGCCCAATCAAATGTAATATCATTAGCGGTTGTGTTTCCACAGCTTAAGGTTGGAGCAGCAAGAGAGCTACCCACCTCAATGCGAATAGAATCTACATAGGTACAGCCCACAGCATCCGTTAAGGTCACACTATAATCTGAGCTTACGGTTGGTCCAGCAGCAGGGTTGGCGCAGGTCGTACAGCTCAAATTGGGTCCAGACCAAAGGTAGGTATTACTAGCCGATGAGGGCGCAAAATGAATAGACCAGTTATTGATTGTTCCAGCAGCGCCCAGTGCATTATGCGATACGGCCAGAGACCAGGTTCCATTACTTGCTCCTAGGTTGAGGTTAGAGAAGGGTTCTTCTGGACTAAGATCAGCATCGGCAGGAATAACCGTAAATGGTCCCGCATAAGCAGTTACAGGGGTGGCTGCTGTAGGATAAAAACAAACATTGGTATAAGCCCCCGTGTTAATTCCTCCATTACCACTAGATAGGTCAATGCTATCTCCTGCTGGAGAGACCAAAGTCAAGTTAATATTAGAAGTAGGGTTGTTGGTAATATCCACACAAACAGAGTCGATACTTCCACTAGTTAGCGTGAGGGGCGAAACGCCAGCCACTGTAATATCAGAGCGGACATAGCCGCCAAAGTTAAGCCCTACGCTATTTGGGTTGCTAAATACAGAAGGCGTCATTGTGGCCCCAGGTAAATTAGCAGAAAGATAAGTTGAGTCGCCATTACAAACCGTATCGGGAGCGGCTGTAATTAGGGTGGCCCCTGTATCGCAGCAAACAATCACGGTTTGTAGGTCTGTTCCTACACAGCCATCGCCACTATCCCAATTGTAGCTAATGGCGTGTGAGCCACCGCCAGCGGCAGCGGGGTCCCAGCTAGCCGTACCGTTTCCATTATCAGACACTCCTGGCCCAGAAAAAGTACCTGTACCTTCAGGCGTACCTAAGTTAATAACGGTACATCCAGCTCCACCGTTGAGGGTAGTATTTGAGATAATTGTATTGGAGCCTGACATTCGGATTTCGTTAATAAATGTTCCGCTGCTGGCCAAATCGCACCACTCCATAGAATAAGAAGTAGCTGGATCTAGGTACTCGATAGTTGCTTGGAATTGGCTATTGCTAGGCAATTGGCCTTGATAGTTCCCCCCTGTATTAGAAGGCCCCCAATAGGCAATGATATTCCCCGTTGCATTGGGTCCATCATATACGCGCAAAATATTCTGCGTAGCAGAAAAAGCGTCGGTAATGATATCAAAATAGAAGCCGGGGGTAATTCCGAGATTGCCTGGAGATGCGCTAGTGGGATCTGCAGTTAATGTCACTGCACTACCCGTACAATCATAAGGACTGTTAGCCGTCAGGTCATTAAACTGAACAGGAGCACAGGGCAAAAGGATACTACAATCTGTAGATCCTGTTCCCCCTGTTTGGTTTGCCGAAATTTGGGTAGGTTGATTTGAGAAGTTGGTAATCAACAGAATGTATACATCTCCCGAGGCAGCATTGTTAATAGTTACTGTTTCAAAGGCATTGGCCGAGTAGCTACAGGACTCAATAGCGCTCCCGGCGCCCCCATTACCGAGGTTGCCACATTGGCCCAAGGCGGTGCCCAAGTTGTTAAATGGTCCATAGAGGATAAAATCAACATCTACGGAGTTAGTATTGACCAAATCAATAATTAGGTTACCGGGCTGATCAATTTGCAGGTAATACCAGGCGGGGTTAGGCTGAGAGCCTAGGCATCCGTAGTTATTGCCGGCTGGGGCGGCGGGTTGGTTGGTCCCTGCAGGGAAGGTAATCCCCGAGCCAGAACAAAAGGGCTCTGAGGCTGCACATGTGGCGCCTTGAGCCGAGGCTGCTGCTGGCATAAGCAGCAGAGCCAAAAGTGGTAAAAGGAAAAATCGAGTCATCTGCTGGTAGGATAGCATAGATTTTAGCTTGATTTAAGAGGCTATAGCCTCTAAGCGATAAAAAAAAGCGCTAGGCGCTTGATTTGTGGGGGATAATATACGGTTCTACAGGCCCCGAAGGGGCCGCAGGCTTAGGGATGGATAGCAGTGGCCCGAAGGGCCAGACCGAAGCGCAAAGCGCTGAAGGGCCGAGCGAACAGCGAGCTGCGACAGAGCCCGCCCCCGAAGGAACTGAGGGGGAAGCCCCTCCTCCTTCTGCATCTCCTATTTAGTCGCCTTGTTTTGTTTGGCTAGGCGGGCTCTTTCTTCATTTTCTAGAGCTAGCGCTTTTTTGCGGCGAGCGAGGGCGGCCTCATATTTGGCCACCGTACCGTCGGCAATGCGGGCTGGATTTTGTTTAGCCTGCGCCAGTTCTTTTTCTAGGCGATTTACTTCCTCTGCATTCGTAGGCAGTTGGCGAACATTCGTGCTAATTTTTGGGCCAGTTTGTTGTTGAGCCTGAGCCGAATGCCCCATAAAAAGCGCTAAAACGACGAAGGCAGAAGCAAATATATTTTTCATTTAACTGTAGTTTGATTGATCTTAAAACGTATGCATTGGCTATTCTGCTGTATGTCCTTATATAACGTAGACTAGCCGTTTTCTGTATTTTTGAGCGGCAAAAACTGTTCTTTTTTTATGCTTGTTGGATTTTCTAACTGCCGATGTAGCGGGAAATAAAGGCTAACGGAAAGCAGAAAAAGCCCTGATAATAAACAGATTTGCAAGAGTTGAAACTGCTTTTTTGTACAGCCTTTTGGAGCAGCCTGAAAAAGTAGTGCCTCTAAACGTCTTTGCAATTTTTTCTTAGCCAAAAAGAAGGCCAAAGCCTGACCTTTTTGCTGAAAGGCGGTCATCTTGAGGAGCATTTCGGCATAATTTCGGCGGCTGGGCAGCCGCTGAGCAGCATAATCATCGGCCAAAAGCTCGTTGATTTCCAAGAGTTCTTTGCGAAAAACGTAGTAGAGCGGATGCCAAAACCAAAAAACTTGCAGCAGGCCCAGAAAATATCCGGCCCAACTGTCTCGGCCCTTGAGGTGGCCCAACTCATGATAAAAAGCGGCCTCTTGCTCGGCCGCAGTAAGGCGATCTAGGGCCGGCGACCATAAAATGTAGTGCCGCAACAGGCTAAATGTGCTGAAAGGATAGATCTTGTAGCCCTTGGGGTAAAGCATCTGATAAGACAGATTTTCTAGCTGTCGATCTTCGGCATAAGATTCTCTTCGCAGCCAAAGCAGGCCCCCAAAACGCCATAAAAAACGCAGTAAAAAGTAGCTGGCAAAAAGCAAAAACAGCCATTCTAAGGCCCAGCGCAGCTCCATCATACGGTCATAATAGGGGTTGGGCTGAAAATCGACCATGGCGGCCTTTTGCTTAATTTCGCAATGGCAAACGCCCTCGCTATTATTGGCCGATTTATAACAAGACAACAACTGCGGATCCTCAATATCTACCTGGTTCCAGCCCTCATAACTCTCATAATCAATCCATGTCTTCTCAAAATGATGCTCCAAAGAAGGCATGAGCGTAGGCAAAAGCAAGGCCGCCAACAAAAAGGTCCAAATAAATAATTTTCGATTCTGCCAAGATAATTGCTTCCTTAAGGCCCAATAAAAGAGCGCCCCTGCAGCCAAAAGTAGCGCAGAAAGTAGTAGAAAAATTAGCATAAGCAGATTTTATCGGTCCAATAATTTTTTGAGCTCTTCTAGCTCCGCTTCCGTCATCGTTTCCTGATCAATCAAGGCAGAAAGCAAGGACTGCACAGAACCCGAAAAGACTTTCTCCACGGCATTTTCCAAAAAGTCTTGCTGATAAGTTTCCTTAGACACCAAGGGGTAGTACTGATGACTCCGCCCCTTTTCCATATGCCCAATGTACTTTTTCTTGTCTTGCAAAATGCGCACTATTGTAGAAACGGTATTATAGGCCGGTTTGCTGGCCTCGGGCCAATGCGCCAAGATATCTTTAATATAGGCCCGCTCCAATTTCCATAAAATATCCATCACCTTTAGCTCCAAAGGCGTGAGCATAATTTTCTTTTCCATAAGCTTTAGTTATTTTTCTGCCCAAAAATAAGGCTTTTTCTGCTTTGCCTAAAAGTTCAACGCTAAAGACCACAATATTTAGCCCAAAGGAACGTCTTAAAGCCCGAAAAGTCACTTTTTTATCCTCAAAAACAAAAGTTTTCATGTACGCATCCTTCTCGCGCCTCTTGGCCCTTTGCCTAGTCCTCAGTCTTTCGGCCTGCCATCTTCTCGAAATGCCCAACAACAATAGCAGCAACAATTCGAGTAGTGGTAGCGCCACAGCCACCGCCTCGGCCTATATAGAACGCTTCAAACCCATTGCTATTGCCGAAATGAAGCGAACGGGCGTGCCCGCTAGCATCAAAATGGCCCAAGCGATCCTAGAATCTGGCTACGGCCGTAGCGAACTGGCCAAAAAGGCCAATAATCACTTCGGAATCAAATGCGGCAGCGGCTGGACCGGTAAAACCTATAAACTCCGCTCCAAAAATGCCTGCTTTAGAGCCTACAGCAGCGCCGAAGAAAGCTTTAGACAACATTCTGACTTCCTCCGAAATGGAAGCCGTTATGCCGATCTTTTCAAACTCAAAACTACCGATTATAAGGGCTGGGCCAAAGGCCTCCGAAAAGCCGGCTATGCCACTTCTTCCTCCTACCCGAGCAAACTAATCGAACTCATCGAAAGATACAGACTCCACCAATATGACCAATAATTAGCTCTTTTTTTAGCCTTTGGGGCCTCCGCAGCAAAGCTGCGGCGCTACGTTTCAGGGCTCGCTCTTCGCTCGGCCCTTCGCAGGCAAAGCCTGCTCGGTCTGGCCTAACGGCCACCCTTGCACATCGCTAGGCCATAAAAAGGCGGACAAGCCGCCCAAAAACAGCAAAAAGCCAGCAGCTCTAGAGCTGCTGGCTTTTTACTGCCCACTAATCAGGCTAATCCATCAAATTGAACTGCATAAAGGCCAATTTATCTACAATTTCCTCTATCCGCTGAGCGGTGGGCTTGCCCGCTCCATGTCCCGCCGAACGGTCAATGCGTAGCAAAGCGGGCGCATTGCCCTGGGCATTGGCCTGAAGGGCCGCCGCAAATTTAAAGGAGTGTGCAGGCACTACTCGGTCATCATGGTCGGCGGTCATGACCATAGTGGCCGGGTACTTTTGGGCCTTAACATTATGTACCGGAGAATAAGCGTATAGATTCTTAAACTGATTTTTATCGCTGCTCAAGCCATAATCTGCCGCCCAAAAACGACCAATGGTAAACTCCTGATAACGGAGCATATCCAAAACGCCCACAATGGGGAACGCCACCTTGAACAAATCTGGACGCTGCGTCATGCAAGCCCCAACCAATAGTCCCCCATTAGAACGGCCCTCTATGGCCAATTTATCGGGATTGGTATAGCCCTCCTTGACCAAATACTCGGCTGCTTGAATAAAGTCATTAAATACATTTTGCTTATTTAGCTGCGTTCCCGCCTGATGCCAATCTTTACCATACTCTCCTCCTCCTCGGATATTGGCCACGGCAAAAATACCGCCCGCTTCCAATAAAGGAATGCGCTCTAGGGCAAAAGAAGGCATAATGCTAATATTAAAGCCACCATAACCATAGAGCAAAGTAGGGCGTTTGCCATCTGCTTTTAGGCCCTTTTTATGGGTAATGAACATGGGAATGCGAACCGTTTCTTTTCCGTTTTTATAGGTATAAAACACCTGTCGCGTTACAAAGTCTTGGGGATTAAAGGCCAATTTGGGGGCCTGCCAAGTTTCGCTTTTTCGGCTTTTGAGCTCAAAAGTACAAGCGGTTGTCGGAATTGTAAAGGCGCTGACGCTATAGCTACCACCTTGGCCATTGGGGAAAGCCCGCAAGCTATTAATATCTACCGGGCTATCGCTACCCAAAACCTTGGGCAAATGCAAACGGCCCTTATATTCGCCCTTAGCATCATATACCCGCAATTGGTTGCGCACATCTTTGATGTAGTTGGCCACAAACTGATCGCCTAGCATAATGACCGACTCTAGCGCTTCTTTTTGCTCGGGCAAAATAGAGCGCCAATTTTTCTCTTCGGCCTGCTTGAGGTCAATTTCTAGCAATTGGTAATTGGGCGCTTTATAATTGGTCTTAAAATATAGGCGGCTACCCTTATTATTGACCAAGCTATAATCGTAGTCAAAATTACTGACCAAGATCTCAATGCCCGCATCTTTCTGCTTAAGGTTTTTGTAATAAATTCCGTTGCCACTAGTGCTAGCCGTACTATAAATGAGGAGATAATTTTCATCCTCGGTCACTTCTGGGCTAAAATTGTAATTCGGATGGCTTCTATCGGCAAAGATGAGTTCATCATCTGCTTGTTTTTGGCCCAAACGGTGATAATATAGCTGATGAAACTCATTTTTGCGGCTATATTTATCCTCTGCTTCATTGGCATCATAGCGACTATAGAAAAAGCCATTCTCAAACCAGCTCACATTAGAGTAGCGCACCCAATTGACCTCATCGGCCAATACTTTTTTGGTTTTTAGGTCCATCACCTTGATCGTTCGCCAATCGGAGCCCGACTCACTGATGGCATAGGATAAATAGCGGCCATCTTTAGAAAACCAAAGGCCCATCAAAGAAACAGAACCATCTTTAGAGAGGGTATTGGGGTCTAGGACCAATTCTTCTTTGAGGGGGCTCAAACTAGCCGATCGATAGAGCGGCGACTGATTTTGCAGGCCTGTATTTTTGGTATAATAATAATAGCCACCTTCCTTTCTGGGCGCCGAATAGCGGTTATAGTTCCAGATTTTTTCTAGGCGATCTTTGAGGGCTTCTCGGCCGGGTAGGGCATCTAGATAATTGCGGCTCAACTTTTCTTGTTTGGCCACCCAGGCTTCTACTTTGGGGTCGGTATCTTTTTCGAGCCAGCGGTAAGGGTCGGCTACTTTTTGGCCAAAATAGTCATCGCTTTGGTTGCCCTTTTCTGTTTTGGGATAAACCAGCTGCAATTTATCGGGATGAATCAGTTGTTCTGCCTCTGATGTTTTTGAAGCCGTTTCTGTTGTATTCTCTGTTGTTTCTTTTGTTTCGATGGGCTCAAAAGTCCGTTTAGGGGCGGAAGGCTGGCAAGCCTGCAGGCCCATGAGGCCCAAAACGGCTAGTGAAAGGGTTATTTTTTTGGCTTTCATTTTATCGGTTTTATGTAGGGAAACTGTTTTTACTCAAATGTCTTTATAAGGTATAAAAATGCTGTTATTTTTTTGGCCTCTGGCTCATTTTTTCTGCATTCAATAAAAAACCGATAGCAGCTTTATGCTACTATCGGCTAATGATTATTTTGGGCCGGCTTGGCCTAATAGCTCATTTTAGGTTCTAACTCTTTGGCTTGAGCGATAAAATCTTCTACTTGTTCTAGGCGGGGGACCGCTCTGGTGAGTTTTTTCTCGGCATTGACCTCGGCCATTTTTTGTTGTAGGTTTTCGGCCTTGCGGGTCCGTAATTCTTTGATGGTATCTACGCCGGCGGCTTTGAGCAGTTCGGCAAATTGGCTAGCTACGCCTTTGATGCGGAACATATCGGCCATGCCGGCCCAGGCCAGAATGCGTTTTTTATCGATGCCTGACTTATCGGCTAGTTCTTGGCGGCCTTTTGGGGTACAGGCGGCATCTAGTAGGCCTTCTACTGTGCTGATTCCCGCTTCGGCTAATTTTTCTTGGTATTTAGGACCAATTCCTTCGATAGCAGATACTTTAGTTGCCATACTCATTGTAATTTGGAGATTATAAAATGATCATCCCTAAAGCTAAGTTTTTTTGTTTAGGGCACAAAAAAGCCACCCTCCTTTTTGAGGAGAGTGGCTATATCTTTACCGCTCATTTTGGCGTCCTACAGGCCCGAAGGGCCGCAGGCCTAGCGATGTGCAAGGGTGGCCGTAGGCCAGACCGAAGCGCTTTAGCGCTGAAGGGCCGAGCGAACAGCGAGCCCTGAAACGTAGCGCCTGCCGAAGGCAGGAGGCCCCAAAACAAGAACTATTTTATAGGTGAATGACTTCATCATAGGCGGCGGCGGCGGCTTCCATCACGGCCTCAGACATCGTGGGGTGAGGGTGAACGGTTTTGACCAGCTCCATGCCTGTAGTTTCTAGTTTGCGGACGGCCACCAGTTCGGCCACCATTTCGGTTACATTGGCGCCTACCATGTGGCCACCGAGCAACTCGCCATATTTCTTATCAAAAATTAGTTTGACAAAACCGGCATTATCGCCAGAGGCGCTTGCTTTTCCAGAAGCCGAGAAGGGGAACTTACCGATGCGCAGCTCGTAGCCAGCGGCTTTAGCTTGCTCCTCCGTCATGCCGACAGAAGCGACCTCGGGCCAGCAGTAGGTACAGGCGGGAATATTGTCATAATCGATTGCTTGAGGGGCGTGCTCAAACTTACCCTCCTTATAGGCGATAGCTTCTACACAAGTGATTCCCTCGGCGCTAGCGACATGGGCCAAAGCCTGAGTTTCTAGTACATCGCCGATTGCATAAATGCCGGCAACATTGGTCGCATAGACCTCATTGACCTCGATATGGCCGGCTTTGGTTGTTTTAATGCCTAGATTGGCCAGACCGATATTCTCGGTATTGGGGCTTACGCCTACAGCAGAAAGGACCACATCAACGGTGACTTTTTCTACTTTTCCTGTTTTATTGTGTTGGATTTCCACCTCACAGCCTCCATTGGCCAAAGGAGTGACCTTTTGTACGGCGGCTTTGGTTTTAATCTTCATTTTGGCCTTTTTGTAGACCTTAGTAATTTCCTTAGAAACATCTACATCTTCGCGGGGAAGGATATTATCTAGATACTCGACCACGGTAACTTGAGTGCCCATGCTATTGTAGAAATAGGCGAACTCCATACCGATAGCGCCAGAGCCCACCACCAACATACTTTTGGGTTGTTTGGCTAGAGTCATCGCCTCGCGGTAGCCAATGACGTGCTTACCGTCGATGGGTAAATTGGGGAGCTGACGGGCGCGTGCACCAGTAGCCACAATAATATGTTTGGCCGAATAGGTTTTCTTTTGGCCATTTTCCTCGCTTACTTCTAGTTTTTTGCCGGGCAACAACTTGCCCTCGCCCATAAGGACCGTAATTTTATTCTTTTTCATCAAGAAATTGACGCCACCACTCATTTTTTGAGCTACTCCACGGCTGCGCTCTACCACAGCAGAGAAATCACTTTTGGCCTCACTTACCTGAATGCCATAATCAGCAGCATGCTGAATATAATTGAATACCTGTGCACTTTTGAGCAGTGCTTTAGTGGGAATACATCCCCAATTGAGACAAATACCACCAAGGGCTTCCCGCTCTACAACAGCTACTTTATAACCTAATTGAGAGGCCCGAATGGCCGTTACGTATCCGCCAGGGCCGCTGCCCAAAACAATGATATCAAAATCCATATTGAAGCATAGTTTTAGTTAAACAGAAAGGATGATCTTTCTGGCAACAAAGGTACAGGTTTTAGTTTAAAAA
Organism: Saprospira grandis; assembly: GCF_027594745.1. Taxonomy (NCBI): domain Bacteria; kingdom Pseudomonadati; phylum Bacteroidota; class Saprospiria; order Saprospirales; family Saprospiraceae; genus Saprospira; species Saprospira grandis. The sequence goes on from NZ_CP110854.1 coordinate 695,597, forward strand.
CAAAGCCTGTTTTAAGAAGAGCATAATTGTCTAGATGCCTACCTTTACATTTAAAACAATAGTCTATGAACATCAGAACGATTGAAGTTTGTCCTTATCAGGAGGACTGGCCCCAGGCCTTTGCCAAAGAGAAAGCGGCTATTTTGAGTGTTTTGCCCAAAAATATGCGGCTCCAAATTCATCATATTGGGAGTACTTCTGTGCCCGGTTTATCGGCTAAACCCATTATTGATTTATTGATGGAAGTAGATAGCTTAGAAGAGCTAGACCGACTAGCCCCAAAGCTAGAACAGCTCGGTTATTTGGTCAAAGGAGAGTTTGGTATTCCGGGCCGCCGCTACTTCCAAAAGGGAGAAATAGAGCGCAGTCATCAGCTACATGCTTTTGTGTTAAACTCCTATGGGGCCAAGCGGCATTTGGCTTTTCGGGACTACCTTCGGCAGTTTGCGGAACATCGGCAGGCCTATGCGGCCATAAAACTGCAGGGTGCTCGTTTGTATCGTTTTGATCCAGCTGCTTATGTGGCCCATAAAAATGATTTTATTCAGCTACATGAGCAAAAAGCCTTGGCTTGGGCCGATGCGCAGCAAAACAACTAGTTGATATAAGAAGAAAGCCGCCTACACAATTGTGTAGGCGGCTTTTCTATGCTACTTAGCTTTGGCTTATGGCTTTTCTAGGGCCCAGTTCCAAGCTTCTTTTTTTGCTTTTTTGTTGTAGCTCGTACTCAAGCTAGGGAAGAAAGCAAAACGTAGTTTTTTATTGGCTAGGGGCATATAGCCTCTAAAGATGCGGATCTCTCTTTTGCCAGAAGTTACAGTGAGTTCTTCTAGTCCTCGAATCAAGCCATTTTTGACCAAATAATTCTTTAGGCGGGCCGAGAAACAAAGCACTTGTTCGGCCTGCAAATAAGACATCCAGTCAAAGAAGAAGGCCTGGCAGCGCATGAGGTCTGCTGTGCTGATATTTGTTTCTTTATCGGTATAGAATGGACAATAAGCCGTATCCGTCAATTGGTCCAAAGAGAAGTTGGGAATATAAGCCTTTAGCTCGGGCATAATCTTGGCCCATTTCTCCTGATCGAATTCGCCATCGGGAGCGGTCATTTGTGCGGGATACTCCTGCCCTTCTTCGGCTAGCCAAGCATATTGCAAAAGAACGGTTCCTTTGCGGTGAATAGTAGAACTGGCTAGTTGGTAGGTCCAATTGCGTTCTGCTTCTGCATTTTCCTGGCAAATATCGCTACTACCAAAGGTTTCGGCTAAGCGAACATAGAGCTCGTCTAAATCGGTACGGCGAACCGCTTCAATCTCGACCACTTCATTTTTGCCTTCTTCTAGTTTGGGGCGCAAATCTTCCTCGCTCAAGTTCAGTTCGGCAATGGCCTCTTCTGCGCGGACCATTTGGAAATCCACCTGGCGTTTTTCTAAATTGGTGCTCGCTACCCGCACCCAAATGGGGTCTCCCATTTTGAAGCGCTCTGAAGAAGAGTGAATATGGAAACGGTCTTCTTCTAGCACAAATTGATCGTACATATTTTCAAAGCGGAGCATCCCTTCACAGAAATTCTCGTCTAGGGCGACAAAAATACCGTATTCGGTCATGCCCGTGATATGGCCCTGAAAAACCTGGCCCAAACGGCCCTGTAAATATTCGGTTTGTTTGTACTTGATCGACTCTCTTTCGGCATCCATGGCATTACGCTCCTTTTTGGAGATATGTCCACAGATTTCTTCTAATTTCTCTGAGGTATAAGGCGGCTTTTCGTTCATTAAGAAATGCTGCAAATTTCTATGCACCAATACATCCGCATAACGGCGAATAGGTGAAGTGAAATGCGAGTAATCTTCAAAGCCTAGACCGTAGTGCCCAATATTTTGGGTAGAATAAGCAGCCTTTGACATGGTGCGGATGCCCAACTGATGCAAGACGGCATGCTCGGGTTTGCCCTCAGCGGCTTTCAGCATCTTATTAAAGGCGCCAGCTACTTGCTCCACATCCTGAATCTTTAGGCGGTAGCCCAATTGAGCAGCAAATTTTCCAAAACCATTGACCTTCTCCATATCGGGCAGATCGTGAATACGGTAAACAAAAGGAATTTCTTTGCCTCCATTGCGGTAGATGTTCATAATCTTGGCCCCTACGCGGCGGTTGGCCAATAGCATAAAGTCCTCGACCAACATATGGGCATCTTTGCGATGCTTGAGATAAACATCTACGGGTTTGCCATCTTCATCTAGTTTGAAGCGTACTTCTGGCGACTCAAAACTGATGGCTCCTTTCTTAAAGCGAGCTTTGCGCAAAATATGCGCATAGCGATTGAGGATGCGCAGCTCTTGGCTGTAGGGTCCTTCTGCCCCATCCAAAATTTCTTGGGCCTCTTCATAAGCAAAGCGCTGGTCCGAATGGATAACCGTTTTGCCAAACCACTCTTCTACCACATGGCCTTTGGCGTTGAGCTCAAAAAGGGCCGAAAAAGTCAGTTTATCTTCATGCGGGCGCAAAGAGCAAACCCCATTAGATAACTTTTCGGGGAGCATAGGTAAAACGCGATCGACCAGATAGACAGAGGTGGTCCGCTTGGCGGCTTCTTTATCTAATGCACTTCCCTTGGCCACATAATAAGTTACATCGGCAATATGGATACCGATACGATAATTGCCATTATCCAGCATTTCTACCGAAAGGGCATCATCAAAGTCCTTAGCCGTAGCGGGGTCAATGGTAAAAGTAGGAATTTGGCGAAGATCTAGGCGCTTTTGGATTTCCGATTCGGGAATTTCCAGTGGAATAGCTTCTGATTCGGCCATAACTTCTTCTGGAAAATCGAGTTCGAAGCCCTGTTTAATCAGGATAGACTTCATTTCGATATCATTGCCGCCGGCTTTGCCCAAAACGGTTGTAATAACGCCCTTGGGGTTATCATTGCTATTGGGTTTGGGCCATTCGGTAATATGCACCACTACCTTATCATCACTTTGGCCCTCCATCAGGCTGTTTCGGTCCACAATAATATCCATAGGGACCGTATTTTCATCGGGAATAACGAAGCAAAAGCGCTTAGAAACGACTAGGGTACCGATAAAGGTTTCTCGGTTGCGTTTTAGGATCTTCACCACTCGGCCCTCGGGTTTCCCACGGCGAGAGAGTCGCCATTTTAGCTGCACCAAATCGCCTTTGAGGGCACCTTCCAATGCCCCTTGAGGGACAAAAACATCTCGGTCCAGTTCTGCATCATCGGGAACAATATAGGCTGCGCCTGAGCGGGTGGGATCTACGGTTCCGGTAGTCATTTGCCAATTAGATCCTTTTTTGCGATTATCTCGGTTATTTCGTTCCGACTGTCCTTGGCCATTGCGGTCATTTTCCACCAATCGTTGTTGGTAAAAGCGGTCGATACGGTAGCGGTTGCCCCTAGCCAGCGGATAAATTACGCCTTCTTCTTTCAGGCTATCTAGGGCCGACTGCACGGCATCTGAGCTATTGGCAATAGGTAATTTTCTAACAATATCTTTCACGCCCAGGCGGGCCTTATGGTCATTGATAAAGAGTTTAGCAATTTGGCTTTTCAGCTCTCCAGCGCTTAATTGCGTCTTGCGCTTCGATTTATTTTTTTTATGTGCCATATTTTTTTGTTTAGTGCTGCTCTTGGGGCCCTGGCGGGGCCATATTTAGAAAACAGAGCAGTTGGGCGGCCTGCCTTTGCAAGCCTATATTGATTAAATCGGGCTGCCTCAATTTTCGGAGGCCTTATACCCAGTTTGTGCTAGTCTTTTTTTTGCGTTCTATTGGACTAGTCTTTTTATGATTGATTTGGGGCTGCCCCTTCGCTTCGCTCGGGTCGGGCTGTGCCGCAGCTCGCTGTTCGCTCGGCCCTGCAGCCCGTTGGGCTTTGGTCTGCCGCCTTTGGCGGCCCTGCTATCCATCCCTCAGCCGTTAGGCCCTGCGGGCCTTTTGGGGGCATTCGTTAAAAGCGCTTTAGCTTATGTTAAGTTCGGTTTGGGGGGATATTATTTGGTTTTTGGGGGTTGTTTTTGTCTTCTTTGGGTTTGGGGCTAGGCGTTTTGGGGGAATTGGCCCAGCGCTGCGGAGCGGGTGGCCCGCAGGGCCAGACCGAGTCCTTTTGCTGCAAAGCAGCAAAAGGCGAAGGGCCGAGCAGGCTTGCGAGCCCCGCAGCATAGCGGCGGCCGACCTAGGCGCAGCCTAGCCGGCCGCGGGCCCCAAAAAAATTAAAAAAGATTATACATCTTCTAGAATTTCTCCATCTAGGGTAATTTGCAAGCGTTTGCTTTGCCTAGTATTTTCTTTGAGCAGTTGGCCTTGGGCGTCGATATGGCCCTCTACTCTTTGGATGCTCCAATCTTTGGCGACGGTGCAGACCATTTGTTTGATGCCATCTTCTAGGTAAAGTGTTCCGGCCAAAATTTTATGATCAATAATGTGGCCAGCGAGTGAAAAAGTGGCTAAAAAGTAGGCGCTACCTTCCAAAGAAGCCTGCCAATAGACCAGGCCTAAGAACTTTTCGCTTTGAGCCAGGCAGAAGCAGGGCATAAATTCGGTAAACTCGTCTAGTTCTTCGCCATACTCCAGCACAAACTCGTACATCCAGGCTGCATTCAGGGGTTCATGTGCTTCTGAGATGAGCTTTTCGGTATCGGAGCTAATGCTTAGAGGAAGTTCTACGGGCGGAAAAAAGTTCAAAAAATCTTCAAAACGCAGCTTTTCTTTCTTTTTGGGGATAATTGGGCTGGTTGTTCCTTGGAATCCCTCTTGATGTAAAAGCATTTTTTGCATCTAGGTACTATACGTTTAGTGAATTGATTAAAGCTAAGGTTTTTTGTTGGCTTTTGCAAGGGCAAAGGGGCAACAAAAGAAAAGGTCACCGAAGGCATTCGGTGACCTCTTGGCCCAAAAGGGCAATATAATTTAGTAGCGGTAGTGTTCTGGTTTGTAAGGACCTTTTACCGTTACGCCAATGTATTCGGCTTGTTCTTGGCTAAGTTCTTCTAGTTCAACGCCAATTTTGGCGAGGTGTAGGCGGGCTACTTCTTCATCGAGATGTTTGGGTAGCATGTATACATCTTTGCCGTACTCATCTGTATCGCGTTTGGTCCAAAGTTCGATTTGGGCCAAAGTTTGGTTAGTGAAAGAGTTTGACATTACGAAAGAGGGGTGTCCAGTAGCACAGCCCAAGTTCACCAAGCGGCCTTCCGCCAAAACGATGATATCTTTTCCTTCGATGTTATAGAGATCCACCTGAGGTTTGATTTCTACTTTAGTGCTTCCGTAAGCTTTGTTCAACCAAGCCATATCGATTTCGTTATCGAAGTGGCCGATATTACAAAGGATAGTTTTGTCATTCATCATGCGGAAATGCTCTTCGCGGATGATGTCTTTGTTCCCTGTAGCGGTAACAATGATGTCGGCACGAGGGATAGCGTTGCTCATCTTTTTCACCTCAAAACCATCCATAGCAGCCTGAAGGGCACAGATAGGATCGATTTCGGTAACGATTACACGGCAACCAGCACCACGCAAAGAAGCGGCAGTACCTTTTCCTACATCACCGTAGCCACCTACAACAGCCACTTTACCGGCCAACATAATGTCGGTAGCACGGCGGATAGCATCTACAGCAGACTCGCGGCAGCCATATTTGTTATCAAACTTAGACTTAGTTACAGAGTCGTTTACGTTGATAGCGGGCATGGGCAAAGTCCCTTTCTTCACGCGCTCATATAGGCGGTGCACCCCTGTAGTGGTTTCTTCAGAGATACCGAATACACCTTTGGCCATTTCGGGATATTTGTCCAAAACTACATTTGTCAAATCTCCACCATCATCTAGGATCATGTTCAAGGGCTGGCCATCTTTAAAGCTACGTAGTGTTTGCTCTAGGCACCAGTCGTACTCTTCTTCCGTCATGCCTTTCCAAGCAAAAACGGGTACACCAGCGGCGGCGATAGCAGCAGCGGCTTGATCTTGAGTAGAGAAAATGTTACAAGAAGACCAAGTTACATCGGCGCCAAGGGCTACCAAAGTCTCGATCAAAACAGCAGTTTGGATAGTCATGTGCAGGCAACCTGCAATGCGAGCTCCTTTAAGAGGTTGGCTCTCTCCATATTTCTCACGTAGGGCCATCAAGCCAGGCATTTCTGCTTCGGCTAGGGTAATTTCTTTGCGGCCCCAGTCGGCTAGCGAGATGTCTTTTACTTTGTAGTTCAACTTATTTACTGTTTCCATTCAGTTAAAAACTAGATTGAGTGATAAAATCAGCACAAAAGTACAATTTTATCCCTGATTTACAAAATATCTTAAGCTATTGATTATCAAAGCTAATCATTCTTTAGTACGATACGGTAGCGGGCCTTGCCAGCTTCCAAATGGGCGATAGCCTCATTGATTTGGCTCATAGGGAACTCCTGCACCTGGGGGTAGATATTGTGGCGCAGGCAAAACTCAAACATTTTGAGCATATCGCTGGGGCTAGCCACTGGGCTACCGCCCACAGACTTCTGTCCGCCAATCAGACTAAAAGCAGGAATCTGCATAGGTTCGAGGACTGCTCCTACGGTATGGAATCGGCCATTGGGGGCTAAGCAGCTGAGGTAGGCGTTCCAGTCTAGGCTTACATTGGTTGTATTGATAATAAAGTCGAGTTGGCCTTTCATTTGGGCCAGACTTTTGGCAGAGCGAGAATTGACCACTTTGGTTGCTCCCATGGCCAAAATTTCCTCCCTTTTATCGGGATTAGAACTAAAGGCCACCACCTCACAGCCCCAGTACTTCAAAAACTTGAGGGCCAAATGGCCTAGACCACCAATACCAATCACGCCCACCTTATCGGTAGGACGGACGCCTGTATTTAGGATGGGATTAAAGACCGTTGCGCCTCCACAGAGCAAGGGCCCCGCCTTGCTCAAATCGGTTCCCTCTGGTAAAGCAATCGCCCAAGACCAATGCGCCCGAACATGAGAGGCAAAACCGCCATGTCGGCCAACAATAACGCCCTGCGCCTCGCCACAAAGATGTTGCTCTCCGCCCATACAGCTAGGGCAATGCATACAAGAAGAAGAGAACCAACCGACCCCAACCAAATCGCCTACTTTTAGGCCTTTAACCTCGGTTCCGGCAGCAATAACTTCCCCCACAATTTCGTGCCCTGGCACAAAGGGGTAAGTCGTATTGCCCCAGTCGTTGTTGAGCATGCTCAAATCAGAGTGGCAAAGCCCACAATAATGCACCTTAATATCGACCTCTTCCTTGCCCAATTGAGGCAATTCGTAATCAAAGGGCTTGAGTTTCCCGCCTGCTTTTTCAGCGGCATAAGCTTTTACGTTCATGTTTTTTGGTTGTATTGATTGTATGTATTTTCTAAAGAGAAAAACGCTCAAATTGTTTAGGCCAAAAGGAGACCTAAGTACAAAAAAAAGAGCCCAAAACTGGACTCTTTTATAGCAGATCATGCAAGGACTAGCCTTGGATGCTCAACAACTCTAACTCAAAAATGAGGGTAGAGTGAGGAGGAATGTCATTTCCTGCGCCATTGGCACCATAGGCCAAAGCAGAAGGGATGTATAGGCGCCACTTAGAACCTACAGGCATCAATTGCAAAGCTTCTTGCCAGCCCTGAATCAAGTTACCTACAGGGAAAGTAGCAGGCTGTCCGCGCAATACAGAACTGTCAAATACTTTTCCGTTGAGTAGACGACCTTCATAGTGAGCCACTACGGTGTTTTTAGCCGTGGGGATATCGCCATTGCCCTCTACCAATACCTCATATTGCAAACCACTCTCGCGGCTAACAATTTCCTCACGCTTAGCATTCTCTTCCAAGAAGCTCTTCTCTTGCTCTACAGATTCTGCAGCCTGAGCAGCAGCAATACCTTGCATGTAGGTTTGTACCGCCTGCGAAGCAGCTTGTAGCTCTTCGTTAGTTGCAGACATGCCAAAAATAGCTTGGATACCTTGACCCATTGCTTCTACATCCATATCCTGAGGATTCACTTGATTGGCGAGATTGCTACCAAGCAAAAGCCCAATTTGATAACTAAGTTCTTTCATAAGTTGATTTCGATTGTATAAATTCTGTCGCAATGATACAAAAAAGCGCTCGCTATCCCAAGGATGCGAGCGCTCTTTCTAAATTCTCTAGACTTTACTCAATCGCTAGTAGTTCTACCTCAAAAATGAGGGCCGAGTTGGCCGGAATTTTACCCGCCGCTCGCTGACCATATCCCAAATTAGCAGGAATATAAAGCTTGTATTTGGCCCCTACAGGCATCAATTGCAAACCTTCTTGCCAGCCTTTAATCACATTGCCCAAAGGAAAAGAGATAGGCTTCCCACGATCCACAGAACTATCGAAAACAGTTCCATCAATCAAAGTCCCATGATAATGCACCTTCACTTTGTTGCTGATGCTGGGCTTTCCTCCAACCCCTTCCTTAAGGACCTCATACTGCAATCCCGATTCGGTCACTTTGACCTCGGGACGCTTGGCATTCTCCGCCAAAAAATCTTGGCCCTTTTTCAAGTTAGCCTCGCCAGCCTTGGCCTGCATATCCTGAAAAGTCTTATTGACTAACTGCTGTGCCGCCGCTTGGTCCATCAAAGGCTTCACGTCAGCATCCATGGCAGCTTGCAATCCAGCCAACAATTCTTTGGTATCTACATCATTGTATTCCATCCCCATGGCCTTGAGGTTACTCCCCAAAAGCATCCCATAAGCATAGCTAAAATTATCCCCTTGAGGGGCCGCTTCCTGATTAATCACGGGAGCGGTAGGCGCCGCCTGTGCTGGCTCTCCGCAAGATTGTAGCCCATAACTGGCAGTAAACAAACCAGCTGCAAAAAGAAGACGAGTCGTCCATTTCATACTATATCCTGTTTTATATTTTTTACTATTTTCTCCCCTAATTTACCAAAAATAATTCCATTTGCTCAAGTCTACCCTCCCAGATTAGTGGAAGATTAACAATCTGCTGTTTTTTTGGGGCCTCCGCCTCCCTTCGGTCGTCGGCGCTACGTTTCGGGGCTCGCAGGTCTGCTCGGCCCTGCAGGCAGGCTGCGCCTGCCTTTGGTCTGCGGCTGCGCCGCCCCCCTGCACATCGCTAGGCCAAGGCAGACGCCCAGGCCAATTCCCCAAGCTTAATAAGGATCTACATCAATGACTACTCTCAGCCCACTTAGCCCATCTTTTTGCCGTAGCAGCTCCTGCATATCTCTAATTTTGTCTTTTGCGGCCCGCAGGCTTTTTCCTCCTCGGCCCAATTTGATTAAGAGATCCATGAGGTAGTAGGTCCGCACCCTAGAAATAGAAGGCTCGGCCGGCCCCAGCACCCGATCGCCCAAACGAGATTGCAAAAACTTGGCCCCCCATTCTGCCGCCATTAGGAGCTGGTCCCGCTTTTTATGCTTAAACTGTATCTTGATCAAGCGTTGAAAAGGCGGATACTTAAAGCTGCGGCGCTCGGCCAGCTCCCTTTGCTGAAACTGCTGAAAATTGTGCTGCAAAACCTCCCGCAGGATTTCATGTTCGGCCTGATAAGCTTGAATAAGGACTCGGCCCTGCTTTTTTTTCCGTCCAGCTCTTCCCGCTACCTGCGTCATCAGCTGAAAGGCGCGTTCATTGGCCCTAAAATCTGGAAACTGCAGCATTTGGTCGGCCGATAAGACGGCCACTAGGCCCACATTGTCAAAATCTAGCCCTTTAGTGACCATTTGCGTCCCAATCAGGACATCAATTTGTCCATCGGCAAAGCGGTTAATCAGGCGGTCATGTCCATTTTTTCCCCGAACCGTATCCCAGTCCATTCGCTCTAGGCGAGCATCGGGCAAAAAGATTTGGAGCTCATCCTCAATCTTTTCTGTTCCAAAACCAATAATCTCTAGTTCATGGCTACCGCAGGCATCGCAGCTTTTGGGCAAAGAACGCTGATAGCCACAATAGTGGCAGCGTAAGTTATTGCTATACTTATGGTAGGTCAGACTAACATCACAATCCTTGCATTCTGTGGTCCAGCCACAGCTTTTGCAGCGGTAGAGCGGGGCATATCCTCGGCGATTTTGGAACAAAATCGCCTGTTCTCCATTGGCCAAGGTTTCTTTGAGTGCATCGAGTAAATGGCCCGAAAAAATGCCATGCATGCGTTTTTCCCGCTGCTGCTCGCCAAGGTCTACAATTTCTATTTTGGGGAGGGCCAGGCCTCCAAATCGCTGATTTAATTGGACCAAGGCATATTTCTCCTCCAGCGCATTTTGATAGCTTTCTAAAGAAGGCGTGGCCGAGCCCAGCAAAATATTTGCTCCATGCAAATGGGCCATAAATACAGCTGTATCTCTGGCATTATAGCGGGGGGCGGGATCTTGCTGCTTATAAGAAGGGTCATGCTCCTCATCGACTAAAATGAGGCCCAAAGACTGAAAGGGCAAAAGCAAAGCCGAGCGAGCCCCCAAAATAATGGGAACGCCTTCTTGTACGGCCCGCCAAATTTCTACTCTTTCGTTATTATTGAACTTAGAGTGATAGACCAGAATTTGGTCGCCAAAATGTTTTTGTAGGCGGCCCACAATTTGGGCCGTTAGGGCAATTTCTGGCAATAAATACAATACCTGTTGTCCTTGCCCTATATAATGCTCCATTAGCTCGACAAAAACCTGTGTTTTTCCGCTACCCGTTACCCCATGTAGCAAAACGGGTTTTTTATCAGCAAAATGTTGCAGGCAGCTTTCGTAGGCTTGTTGTTGTTGTTCGGAGAGGGCATAATTGCCCTCAGCCTCGCCATCATAATCATCTAGGCGAGACAACTCTTTTTGATAGATACTAAAGATGCCCTTATCTACTAACTTGTTGAGTAGGGCACTATCTATTTTGGCCCTTTCGTAGAGTTCTTTTTTGCGGACCTCTTTTTGTTCTCGGCCCAACTGCATAAAGGCCATGAGGGTATCTATTTGCTTATGGGCTCGGCTACCAATAACATCAAAGGCTTCTTTTATGCTGCTAGGATTGTTTAGTTCGTAGGGCGGGGCCAAGGCTACCCAATCTTCCATTTTTGGTTTATAGCGTTCTTGCAGCTCTTCTTTGAGTTGGACCAACTGTTTATCGAGTAGTGATTTGACCAACTTGTGCACCGACTTGAGTTTGAGCATTCGTTGGATATCGCTCAGACTGAGTTCGCCTTTTTTTTGCAATTGTTCGATGACCAGTGCTTCATCGCCTGGCAGTTCTTGGTGGAGCTGCATCCAAGGTTTAGACTCATAGTTTTCGGCGAGAAGGAGTTTACTTTCTCCGGCTAATTTGAGGCCAGCGGGTAAGGCGGCAGCCATTAGTTCGCCCATACTACAGAGATAATAGGTAGACATCCATTCCCAGAGGCGAAACTGCTCTTCGGTGACTACGGGAAAATCATCGAGGACCGAAATAATGGGGCGGGTTTGGTAGGCGGGTTTTTCTTCTGTAATGGCGTAGACCAAACCAGCGTATCGGCCTTGTCGACCTAGTTGCACCTCTACTCTTACGCCCTTTTGCAGCCATTCTTTAAGGTGAAAGGGGACCGAATAGGTATATAATTTAGCTAAAGGCAGGGGCAGAACAACCTCGACATAGGTTCCTTTTTTTTCTGCGCCTCCTCCAGATTCAAAGAGGTCTAACAAACTAGATGCGGACATAGGCGGTATCATAAATTTATGAGTGGCGAATATAAGGAACTCTAGACAGAAGCGCAGAACTCCTTTTGGCTAAAAAAGAAAAAAGGGAAACTTGTTTGGGAAGAGAGCCCTAGCGAAGAAGAGGCATTTGGCCTAGCGATGTGCAGGGGGGCGGCGAAGCCGCAGACCAAAGGCAGGCGCAGCCTGTCTGCAGGGCCGAGCAGACCTGCGAGCCCCGAAACGTAGCGCCGACGACCGAAGGGAGGCGGAGGCCCCAAAAAACAGCCCTTATCCAGCAGAAAACCAGCTTTAATATATATAGACAGCTAAATATTAAGGAATATTTAAATTGATTAGAGATTAGTTTTATACTCTATTATTTATTAGACTTTTGTTGAGGGTCAAGGTCCTTTTTATTAGTTGAAAAGACTTGATTATAAAAATGCAAATTCAGGAATTTTCACGTTCTTTAGACAAGGCCGGGGATAAATGCAACTGGCCAACTATTATTCAACGCCCCCTAATTTACTACAGCATGCATAGAAAAATAGCTTACTTTTTCACCCTTTACCTTCTATTGTCCCTGAGTTGGGGCCTAGAAGCGCAGATTGCCTATTTGGATGTTCCGGATCAGACCTTAACGGCGGGACAATCGGCCACTTTTGATTTGACCTCGGATGGGGATAATGAGATTAACATCTCGGTTAATATGAGTGGGAGTACCTTTATTACCTTCACACGGCCGGCATTAAATTCGGGCGTAAGTCAGACGGCGACCTTACAATTATCTGGGCCAAACATCCGAAAATTGGCGACTGGGGATCTAATTGGGCCGAGTTCGGGGACCTATACAGCGGGTTCTACCTTCTTTTGTTCGGCCTGTATTCAGGCGCTTTTTCCTTGGGCCGCACCACCTTTTAATGATGTCTATGTGGGCTTTCGGTTTATACGAAACTCGGGGACGACCCATTATGCCTGGGTTCGGCTAGATGTGCCCTCTGCCGCCAACACGGTAACGATTAAAGATTTTGGCTGGGAACAAACGCCTAATGCCCCCATTATTGCGGGAGCGACAGGGCAGGTTTTGGTCAATCAGATTCTGGTCTATGGGCAAGGCGGGCAAAATACGATTAGCACGCCAAACGGGACCCTTCAGATGCTGGCGACGACCACGCCTACGAACGCCACAGATACCACTAAAAACTGGACGACCAACAACAATAGCATTGCCACAATTAACTCGACTACGGGTTTGTTGCAGGCGGTGAGTAATGGTACCGTTCGGGTTTTTGCCACAGCCAATGATGGCTCTGGCGTATCTGGTTTTGAAGACATTGTCATTTCAGGGCAATTTAAGCCCGTCAGCAGTATTCAGATTGGGGGACAAGGCGGAGCTAGCTCTGTAATTTCTACCCAAAACCTACAAATGACCACTTATGTTTTGCCCACCGATGCCACAGATACCACAGTAAGTTGGGGGGTCATCAATGGAACGGGAACCGCCACAATAAATGCCTCTGGTCTATTAACCGGAGGTAATCCGGGAACGGTTCAGGTTACTGCCACAGCCAATGATGGCTCGGGCAACTCGGCCACGGCCAATATTACGGTAGATCCTTTGCTACTGTCTAGTATATCGGTACAAGGACAAGGCGGAACCAGTAATGTGCAGGCCTCCTCTAGTTTACAGATGGTCGCCACGGTTAGTCCGAGCAATGCCACAAATACAGGCGTAAGTTGGTCGGTGAATAACCAAACGGGTTCTGCCACCATCAATCCGAGCACGGGAATGCTATCGGCTGGAAATCCCGGCACGGTAGAAGTTTGTGCCACAGCTAATGATGGCTCTGGCGTGGTGGGATGTACGGTCATTACCGTCGATCCAATTTTGATTTCTAGTATATCGGTACAAGGGCAAAGCGGACAAACCAATGTACAAGCTGCTGCTAGTTTACAGATGATCGCTACGGTTAGTCCAACCAATGCTTCTAATCCATCAGTTAGTTGGTCCGTAATTAACGGCACAGGAACGGCTAGCATTAACGGCTCTGGTCTACTGACTGGCGGAAACCCTGGAACGGTTCAGGTTTGCGCCACCGCCAATGATGGTTCAGGCGTTTCGGATTGTGTGACGATTACGATTGATCCCATTTTGGTCTCTAGCATTAGCGTGCAGGGACAAGGAGGGGCAACAGCCGTTTCCTCTTCTTCAACCCTACAAATGTTGGCCACGGTTAGTCCAGCCAACGCTTCTAATCCATCGGTTAGCTGGTCCGTAACAAATGGAACAGGAACCGCCACCATTAACGGCTCAGGTCTATTGACTGGCGGAAACCCCGGAACGGTTCAGGTTTGTGCCACCGCCAATGATGGCTCTGGCATTTCCGATTGTGTGACAATTACCATTGATCCTATTTTGGTATCCAGCATTAGCGTGCAGGGACAGGGAGGGGCAACAGCCGTTTCCTCTTCTTCAACCCTACAAATGTTGGCCACGCTTAGCCCAGCCAACGCTTCTAATCCATCGGTTAGCTGGTCCGTGACAAATGGCACAGGAACCGCCAGCATTAACGGCTCAGGTCTCTTGACTGGCGGAAACCCCGGTACGGTTCAGGTTTGTGCCACCGCCAATGATGGCTCTGGCGTTTCGGATTGTGTGACGATTACGATTGATCCTATTTTGGTATCCAGCATTAGCGTGCAGGGACAAGGAGGAGTAAGTACCGTTCAATCTTCTTCTACATTACAAATATTGGCTACGCTTAGTCCAGCCAATGCCTCTAATCCCTCGGTTAGCTGGTCTGTAGTTAATGGCACGGGAACCGCCACTATCAACGGCTCTGGTCTATTGACGGGCGGAAACCCCGGTACCGTTCAAGTTTGCGCTACCGCCAATGATGGATCGGGCGTTTCCGATTGTGTGACGATTACTATTGATCCCATTTTGGTATCCAGCATTAGTGTACAGGGGCAAGGCGGAGCAACTAATGTTTCCTCTTCTGCTAGCCTACAGATGTTGGCCACGGTTAGCCCAGCCAACGCTTCTAATCCTTCCGTTAGCTGGTCCGTAACAAATGGAACAGGAACAGCGACCATTAACGGCTCTGGTCTATTGACTGGCGGAAACCCAGGTACGGTGCAGGTTTGTGCTACGGCTAATGATGGCTCGGGCGTTTCGGATTGTGTGACGATTACGATTGATCCCATTTTGGTCTCCAGCATTAGCGTGCAGGGGCAAGGAGGGGCAACTGCCGTTTCCTCTTCTTCAACCCTACAGATGTTGGCCACGGTTAGCCCAGCCAACGCCTCTACCCCATCGGTTAGCTGGTCCGTAACAAATGGAACAGGAACAGCGACCATTAACGGCTCTGGTCTGTTGACTGGCGGAAACCCTGGAACGGTGCAGGTTTGTGCCACCGCCAATGATGGTTCAGGCGTTTCGG
Organism: Saprospira grandis; assembly: GCF_027594745.1. Classification (NCBI taxonomy): domain Bacteria; kingdom Pseudomonadati; phylum Bacteroidota; class Saprospiria; order Saprospirales; family Saprospiraceae; genus Saprospira; species Saprospira grandis. Next base: position 710,689 of record NZ_CP110854.1, read on the forward strand.
ATTGTGTGACGATTACGATTGATCCTATTTTGGTCTCTAGCATTAGCGTGCAGGGACAAGGAGGAGCGACAGCCGTTTCCTCTTCTGCTAGCCTACAAATGTTGGCTACGGTTAGTCCAGCCAACGCCTCTACCCCATCGGTTAGCTGGTCTGTAACGAACGGCACAGGAACCGCTACCATTAACGGCTCTGGTCTATTGACCGGCGGAAACCCTGGTACGGTGCAGGTTTGTGCCACCGCCAATGATGGTTCAGGCGTTTCGGATTGTGTAACGATTACGATTGATCCTATTTTGGTCTCTAGCATTAGCGTGCAGGGACAGGGTGGAGCGACAGCCGTTTCCTCTTCTGCTAGCCTACAAATGTTGGCTACGGTTAGTCCAGCCAACGCTTCTAATCCCTCGGTTAGTTGGTCTGTAACGAACGGCACAGGAACCGCCACCATTAACGGCTCTGGTCTCTTGACTGGCGGAAATCCCGGTACCGTTCAGGTTTGTGCCACCGCCAATGATGGTTCAGGCGTTTCGGATTGTGTAACGATTACGGTTGATCCCATTTTGGTATCCAGCATTAGCGTGCAGGGACAGGGTGGAGCGACAGCCGTTTCCTCTTCTGCTAGTTTACAAATGTTGGCCACGGTTAGTCCAGCCAACGCTTCTAATCCTTCCGTTAGCTGGTCTGTAACAAATGGAACAGGAACCGCCACCATTAACGGCTCTGGTCTGTTGACGGGCGGAAACCCCGGTACGGTTCAGGTTTGTGCCACCGCTAATGATGGCTCGGGCATTTCGAATTGTGTGACGATTACCATTGATCCCATTTTGGTCTCTAGCATTAGCGTGCAGGGACAAGGAGGAGCGACTAATGTTTCCTCTTCTTCGACTTTACAGATGTTGGCCACGGTTAGTCCCGCCAATGCCTCTAATCCATCGGTTAGCTGGTCCGTAACGAACGGCACAGGAACCGCTACCATTAACGGCTCTGGTCTCTTGACCGGCGGGAACCCCGGTACCGTTCAGGTTTGTGCTACGGCCAATGATGGCTCTGGCATTTCCGATTGTGTGACGATTACCATTGATCCTATTTTGGTATCCAGCATTAGCGTGCAGGGACAAGGAGGTGCGAACAGCATACAAGCTGGCTCAAACCTTCAGATGGTAGCTACCGTCAGTCCAGCCAATGCCTCCAACCAAACGGTAGTTTGGTCGGTAAACAATCAGAGTGGTACAGCTAGCATTGATCCCAATACAGGGCTGCTATCCGCAACTACAGCAGGAACTGTAGAAGTTTGTGCCACGGCCACAGATGGTTCTGGCGTTTCGGGCTGTACCGTAATTACGATTAACACAACAACTATTCTTGTCAGTGCGATTAGCGTACAGGGACAAGGAGGAAATAGCAATGTACAGGCAGGAGCCAACCTACAAATGGAGGCCACCGTCAGTCCAGCCAATGCTTCCAACCAGACGGTAGTTTGGTCGGTAACAAACCAAACAGGTAGCGCCACAATTGACCCGAATACGGGCCTACTTACAGGAGGCAGTGCCGGAACTGTAGAGGTTTGCGCCACAGCCACAGATGGTTCGGGCATTTCGGGCTGCACTACAATAACTGTTTTAACGGCGGTAGTGGCCGTAAGCAGTATTAGTGTACAAGGTCAAGGCGGACAAAGCAACCTTACTTTAGGAAATAACCTACAGATGGTAGCAACGGTTAACCCCGCTAATGCAAGCAATAGCTCGGTTAGCTGGTCCGTAAACAACCAAACAGGTACGGCTAGCATTGATCCGCTAACAGGTCTGTTGAGCGCTACCGCTGAAGGTACCGTAGAAGTCTGTGCCACGGCCAATGATGGCTCTGGCGTTTCAGGCTGCACGATTATTACCATTGACCCCATTTTGGTTAGCAGCATTACTGTACAGGGCCAAGGGGGTGCCACTAATGTTTCTTCTTCTGCAAGCTTACAGATGGTAGCAACGGTTAGCCCCAGCAGTGCCTCGAATAGCTCGCTGAGTTGGTCCGTAAACAACCAGACAGGAACGGCCACAATTAACCCGAGTACAGGGGTCTTAAGCGCTGGTAATCCTGGTACGGTAGAAGTTTGCGCTACCGCCAATGATGGCTCAGGCGTTTCTGACTGTATTGTGATTACGATCGATCCCATTTTGGTCAGCAGTATTGCTGTACAAGGCCAAGGGGGAGCCACTAATGTACAAGCCAATGCCAGCTTACAGATGTTGGCGACGGTTAGCCCAGCCAATGCCTCGAATAGCTCGCTGAGTTGGTCCGTAATCAACGGAACAGGTACTGCGACAATTAACAGTGCAGGTCTCTTGAGCGCAGGAACCCCCGGTACGGTTCAGGTTTGTGCTACGGCTAATGATGGCTCGGGCGTTTCAGATTGTGTAACGATTAGCATTGATCCCATTTTGGTCTCTAGCATTAGCGTGCAAGGACAAGGGGGACAAACCAATGTCCTCTCTTCAAGCAACTTGCAAATGTTGGCTACAATCAGCCCAACAAATGCCTCCAATAGCTCGCTGAGTTGGTCCGTAAACAACCAAACGGGGACAGCGACCATTAACCCCAGTACGGGCGTTTTGACCGCTGGTAATCCCGGTACGGTAGAGGTTTGTGCTACCGCCAATGATGGCTCGGGCATTTCTGACTGTATTGTGATTACAATCGATCCCATTTTGGTCAGCAGCATTGCTGTGCAAGGCCAAGGCGGCGCCACTAGCGTAACCGCTTCGGCTAGTTTGCAGATGCTGGCCACGGTCAGTCCAAGCAATGCCTCTAATACAACAGTAAACTGGAGCGTTACCCACCAAACAGGAAGCGCAACGATCAATAGTGCAGGACTTTTAACTGCTGGATCTGCAGGTACTGTAGAGGTTTGCGCAACAGCTACTGATGGCTCTGGCGTTTCTGACTGTATTATTATTACCATAACAACAAATACCGTTTTGGTCTCTAGCATTGCTGTGCAAAGCCAAGGAGGACAAACGAACGTCCTTGCTTCAAATAACTTGCAAATGCTAGCCACCGTTAGCCCAAGCAATGCCTCTAATAGCTCGGTCAGTTGGTCGGTAAACAACCAAACAGGTACAGCGACCATTAACCCCAGTACAGGCGTTTTGACCGCTGGTAATCCCGGTACGGTAGAGGTTTGTGCTACGGCCAATGATGGCTCAGGCGTTTCTGACTGTATTATTATTACGATTAATCCCATTTTGGTCAGCAGTATTACGGTACAAGGCCAAGGGGGAGCCACTAATGTCACCGCTTCGGCTAGTTTGCAGATGCTGGCCACGGTTAGTCCAACTAATGCCTCGAATAACTCGGTCAGTTGGTCGGTGAACAACCAAACGGGTACAGCAACCATTAACCCGAGTACAGGTGTTTTGACCGCTGGTAATCCTGGTACGGTAGAGGTTTGTGCTACGGCCAATGATGGCTCAGGCGTTTCTGACTGTATTATTATTACGATTGATCCCATTTTGGTCAGCAGTATTACGGTACAAGGACAAGGGGGAGCTACTACGGTTTCTACCGCTTCTAGCCTACAAATGATTGCGACCGTTAGTCCAAGCAATGCCTCGAATCCAAATGTTAGCTGGTCGGTCAATAATCAGACAGGCTCGGCAAGTATTAGTGCTTCTGGTGTGTTGAGTCCTAGCTCGGCAGGAACCGTAGAGGTTTGTGCCACGGCTACGGATGGCTCTGGCGTTTCAGACTGTATTGTTATTACGATTAGCAATACTTTTATTCCCGTTACGGCGATTAGTGTACAGGGACAGGGAGGAACCAACAGCATCAATGCAGGAGCAAGCTTGCAGATGCAGGCTACGGTGACGCCCTCCAATGCAACGAACCCTAGCGTGAGTTGGTCGGTCAATAACCAAACAGGAACAGCGACCATCAATCCCACAACAGGACAGCTCATTGCTGGAAACCCCGGTACCGTAGAAGTTTGCGCCACGGCCAATGATGGTTCGGGCGTAGTGGGCTGTACAATTATTACGATCAATGCCGTTTTGGTCTCTAGCATTGCTGTGCAAGGGCAGGGCGGCGCCACTAGCGTTCAAGCCAATGCCAGTCTGCAAATGATAGCCACGGTTAATCCCGCCAATGCAACGGACAATAGTGTGAGTTGGTCAGTCAATAACCAAACAGGATCAGCAACGATTAACCCCAGTACGGGCGTTTTGACTGCCGCTAGTCCAGGTACCGTAGAAGTTTGTGCTACGGCCAATGATGGCTCAGGCGTAACCGACTGTATCATAATTACCATCGATCCCATTTTGGTCGCTAGCATTGCTGTGCAGGGCCAAGGCGGCGCCACTAGCGTTCAAGCCAATGCCAGTCTGCAAATGATCGCTACGGTAACGCCCTCCAATGCCTCGAATCCTTCGGTCAACTGGACGGTCACTAACCAAACGGGAACCGCTACCATTAACCCCAGCACTGGGGTTTTGATGGCGGGTAACCCAGGCACAGTAGAGGTTTGTGCCACAGCCAATGATGGTTCTGGCGTTTCTGACTGTATTATTATTACGATCAATCCCATTTATGTGACGGGAATTAGCGTGCAGGGCCAAGGCGGACAATCCTCGATTACGACCCTCAATGGCAACTTGCAAATGTTTGCTACGGTAACGCCTAGCAATGCCTCGAACCCAACTGTAGTTTGGTCGGTGAATGACCCCGCAGTTGCCACAATTGATCCCAATACGGGACTGCTTACGGCTGTTGGCAATGGTTTGGTCACGGTAACCGCTACCGCCACCGATGGCTCTAATGTCTTTGGCTCAACCATTATTACGGTTAACAACCAATCGGTGATGGTGCAAACGATTTTGGTCAATTCTCAATCGGGAATAGATCATATTACAACTAATGCTGGAAGTTTACAGATGATCGCTACGGTCCTTCCAACTAGTGCCAATAACCAAAATGTAAACTGGTCGGTATCCAATAGCAGTATTGCCAGCATCAACGCTACGGGCGTGCTACAAGCACTAACCAATGGCGTAGTTACGGTAACGGCTACGGCTACTGATGGCTCTGGCGTTTCGGGCAGCAAACAGATTACGATTAGCAACCAAGGCGGGCAGGGACAGATTCTGGTCTCTTCTATTCAGGTACTTTCTGCTGGCGGAAATACGGAGATTAACTTGCCCAACGGGACTTTGCAGCTCTTTGCGGTGGTTTCTCCAACTAATGCCGATAATCAAAATGTGGGTTGGTCGGTTTCCAATACTTCGGTGGGAACCATTGACCAATCTGGTGTCCTTACCGCTAGAGGCAATGGCCAGGTCTTGGTCGTGGCTTCTGCTCAAGATGGCTCTGGCGTTTCGGGTTCTATTCTCATCGAGGTGAGTAATCAACCCACGGGAACAACTCCTATTGCGCTGACTGATGGGCAATATCGGATTTATCCGAACCCGCTTCAGGAGGTCCTAAATCTAGAGTTGGAGCTGCCCAATGCGGCCCCAGATGCTCGCTTACAGATTTTTGATTTCGCCGGGCGCTTATTGCTGGATCGCCAGCTAGATCTCCCTGAAGGCTTCTCGAATACTCAGCTTCAGCTTCCTGCTGACTGGCCTTCTGGGCTCTATTTCCTACAATTACAAACGCCTAAGGGGCAGCTCTTGGGCCAAAAGCTACAAAAACCATAAGCTAGCTGTTCTATAATTTGAAAAAGCCTGTTCGCTATTTGCGGATGGGCTTTTTTGTTTTTGGGGCCTCCCGCAGCAAGCTGCGGGCGCTACGCTTTGGGGCTCGCAAGTCTGCTCGGCCCTGCGGCGGCTTCGCCGCCTGGGTCTGGCCTGACGGCCACCCCGCCGCATCGCTAGGCCGTTTGGCCTTCGGCCATGGCTGCGGGTTAAAACCCGCAGCCAATTTCGGAACCACTAAGCTATATTTTGCCCCCTGCCTGCAGCTTAAAAGCCGCAGAACCTGAAAACAACTGCTATTCCGCCATAGCCAAAGGCCAAACAGCCCAACAAAACCTTTACGCCCTATTCTGCAACTGCAAAACAGCATATTCCATTTAGAGGATGCTATTCTGAAACTGCAAAACAGCATATTCCATTTGGAGGATGCTATTCTGAAACTGCAAAACGGCATATTCCATTTGGAGGATGCTATTCTGAAACTGCAAAACGGCATATTCCATTTGGAGGATGCTATTCTGAAACTGCAAAACAGCATATTCCATTTGGAGGATGCTATTCTGAAACTGCAAAACAGCATATTCCATTTAGAGGATGCTATTCTGAAACTGCAAAACAGCATATTCCATTTGGAGGATGCTATTCTGAAACTGCAAAATGGCATCTTACAGCTGCGGCAAGCTATTCGCAATTTGTGAAACGGCATTTGTAAACTAAGGGGAGCTATTTGTGGGGACTATACATCAAGACTTTGATGGACTGTTCAAAAAATTCGTCCTACAGGCCCGAAGGGCCGAAGGCCTAGCGATGTGCAAGGGTGGCCGAAGGCCAGACCGAGGCAGCTTCGCTGCCGAAGGGCCGAGCAGACCTGCGAGCCCTGAAACGTAGCGCCGCAGCTTGCTGCGGAGGCCCAAAAAAAAAAGCTGCTGCAACAAAAATGTTACAGCAGCTTATAAACAGTAGTTTCAAACTACCTACTTCACAATATCCAAAAGCTCAATTTCGAAGACCAAAATAGAGTTGGCGGGAATTTTTGGACGAGCTTGAGGGCCATAAGCCAAGCCAGAGGGAATATATACTCTCCATTTGGCGCCAGTGCCCATCATGGGCAAAATCTCTTGCCAGCCCTTAATTACCCCCTGAATAGGAAACTCAGCAGGCTCGCCACGTTCAACAGAACTGTCAAAAACAGAACCGTCTAGCAAAGTACCGTGGTAGTGCGTGCGCACCTTATCCGTAATGACGGGTTTGGGTCCTTTACCCTCTTTGAGCACTTCATACTGGATGCCAGAAGGCAGGCTAATGATCTTATCATTTTCCTTGGCATTCTTTTCAAAAAATGCTTTTTCCTGCTCTTTTACCTTTTGGGCCATTTCTGCCTGCATCTTTTGGTAGGCTGTATTGATAATCTGCTGGGCATTTTCGCCAGTCATGCTAGGCGCGCCCTCAAAAACAGAGGTAAAGCCGTTATTGAAGCCTTCATAATCAAAGCTATTGCCATCGAGCATTCCTTGCGATTTCACATTGAATCCCACCATAAAGCCAAACTCCGCCGAGAAATTCTCGGGGGCTTCGGGCATAGGGTTTCCAGATTGCTTGGCGGCGGCACAGCCTCCCATATACTGTTGGATTTTTGGACCAACTGTTTGCATTTGGAAGGGCTCCTCCCCTTTCATGGCAGCTTGAAAGTTTGTTGTAAACTCAGCAACATTCAAGACATCGGCAGTAAGGCCAGCGCCATTGATCAGATCATTAGCGATATAGACACCAAAGGCCTCTGCAAAGCGCTCTGTTGTTTGTTGTTCTTTTTCTGTTTGGGCCATTGCGCCAAGATTGGCGAGAAAGAGGAAAAAAAGCCCGAGGGTTGTCATTTTCATTTTAGCGAGTTATAGTTAAAAAAATACTTCTGCAGCTATATAGCTACAGAAGTACCTTTTAGTTACAAAAAATGGGAAGTCATCTACTTCACAATATCCAAAAGCTCAATTTCGAAGACCAAAATAGAGTTGGCGGGAATTTTTGGGCGGCCTTGAGGGCCATAAGCCAAGCCAGAGGGAATATACACTCTCCATTTGGCTCCAGTGCCCATCATGGGCAAAACCTCTTGCCAGCCCTTAATTACGCCCTGAATGGGAAACTCGGCGGGTTGGCCACGGTCCACAGAACTATCGAAGACAGAACCGTCCGTTAGCATTCCGTGGTAGTGCGTGCGCACCTTATCCGTAATGACGGGTTTGGGTCCTTTACCCTCTTTGAGCACTTCATACTGGATGCCAGAAGGCAAGCTGATGATCTTATCATTTTCCTTGGCATTTTTTTCAAAAAACGCTTTTTCCTGCGCCTTTACCTTTTGGGCCATTTCTGCCTGCATCTTTTGGTTGGCCGTGTTAATAATCTGCTGGGCATTTTCGCCAGTCATGCTAGGTGCGCCTTCAAAAACAGAGGCAAAGCCCTTATTGAAGCCTTCAAAATCAAAGCTATTGCCATCGAGCATCCCTTGCGATTTTACATTAAAGCCCACTAGAAAGCCCAACTCCGCCGAGAAATTTTCGGGGGCTTCGGGCATAGGGTTTCCAGATTGCTTGGCGGCGGCACAGCCTCCCATATACTGTTGGATTTTTGGACCAACTGTTTGCATTTGGAAGGGCTCCTCCCCTTTCATGGCAGCTTGAAAGTTTGTTGTAAACTCAACAACATTCAAGACATCGGCAGTAAGGCCTGGACCATTCATGAGTTCACTGGCGAGATTTACGCCAAAGGCCTCGCCCAAATTGCCAGTAAGAGCGGGGGCATCGGTAGCGGCTTTTTCTTCCATTTGCTCTAGGTTTTCGCCTAGTTCTGCCGCACCGGCTTTTTCTTTATCTTCTGTACAGCCAACAAGGCCCAAACCAGCTGCTAGAGCCAGTACTAAAAACTGTTTTTTCATTTTATTTAGGATTATTATTTTAGTTGATAGAAAGCAACTCAATTTCGAAAATCAGGATAGAATTAGGGGGAATATTGCCTACGGCCTGGCTACCATAGCCCAAAGCAGAAGGGATATACACCTTCCATTTAGAGCCTGTGGGCATCAGTTGTAGAATCTCCTGCCAGCCTTGGATCACGCCACCGACGGGAAAAGTAGCGGGTTGGCCGCGTTCTACAGAGCTATCGAAGACAGTTCCATTGGTAAGCATACCATGATAATGAGTAGTCACGCTACTTTCTGCAGTAGGTTTTTCGCCTTCGCCAGCTGTCAGGACTTCATATTGAATACCTGACTCTAGGGTAATAATATTCTTATTATTTTTGGCATTATCGGCTAGCCAAGTTTTTTCCTCGGCCAGTTTGGCTTCTGCCTGAGCGGCTTGTACAGCCTCCATGCGGGCCATAAAGCGTTCTTGAGCTTGGTCCATCATTTCGGGATCTAGTTCAGTTTCTAGAGCCTTCATGATCCCTGCGGCAATTTCTTCTGCAGACAAAGAGTCTTTGGGGATCCCTTGCATAGCAATACTAGCGCCCACCAAAAGGCCATAATTATAGCTAAGGCCCAGGCTGTCTACCTGTACCGTTTTTTGTTTTTTTCTACGCTTTTTCTTGCGTCTTTGGGCCGAGGCCTCGGGAGTCATGCTCAACATGATAAAAAGGAGCAAAAGAGCGGCGCCCCAAGAAGAGGCATTCATAGATAATTTCATATAAGATAGGATTGTAGAGATGGCCCTAAAGGCCATAAAACAGAAGGCTCGTCTGTCCAGAAAGGAGCAAAACGAGCCTTAGCATAGTGAAAGTTATGATTTAGGCCTTAACTTCTTGGCCATATAGTAGTGCCCGCTGCTCCTTAACGCTAGGATCGCGGAGATAATCATCATAAGGCATCAGCTTATCGATAATTCCGTTGGGGGTAATTTCAATAATTCTGTTGGCAATAGTTTGCACAAACTGATGATCTGAAGAGGTAAAGAAAATATAGCCGGGGAACTCCACCAAAGACTCGTTGAGCTTTGTGATTGATTCTAGATCAAGGTGAGAAGTGGGTTCATCCAAAACCAGGGCATTTCCCTCTTCTAGCATGAGGCGAGAGAGCAAACAGCGCACTTTTTCACCTCCAGAAAGGACCTTAGCTGACTTTTGGGTTTCTTCTCCAGAGAAGAGCATACGGCCAAGGAAGCCACGGATAAAGGTTTCGTCTTTTTCTTCAGAATACTGGCGCAACCAATCGACTAGATTGAGGTCTACATCAAAGTAGTGATTATTTTCGTTGGGCAAATAAGAAGGGGTTACGGTAACGCCCCAGTTAATGCTGCCTGAATCGGCTTGTACGTCCTGTTCTCCAGCCAAACACTCTAAGAACTTAGAGACGGCCAAGCTATTTTTAGACAAAAAGGCGATTTTTTGGTCTCTTTGAACGGTAAAGTTGACCTTATCAAAAAGGACCTCTCCGCCTAGGCTCATCTTAAGATCGCGCACCTCTAGGATTTGGTCTCCTACCTCACGGTTTTGCTTAAAGATAATACCGGGATAGCGGCGAGTAGAAGGCTTAATTTCGTCTAGATTAAGTTTCTCCAAAGCCTTTTTCCGAGAAGTGGCCTGTTTGGCCTTAGAGGCATTGGCTGAAAAGCGCTGGATAAACTCGGTGAGCTCCTTGCGTTTTTGCTCCGTCTTTTTATTCTTATCGGCCATTTGGCGAGCGGCCAACTGGCTAGACTCATACCAGAAAGTATAGTTACCCGTATGTAGATTGATTCGCATACGGTCTACATCGGCGATATGGGTACAAACGGCATCGAGGAAGTGACGGTCGTGAGAAACCACAATAACGGTATTTCTGAAATCAGCCAAGAAATCCTCTAGCCACATGATGGTTTCTGCATCCAAGTCGTTGGTGGGCTCATCGAGAATCAACACATCGGGATTACCATAAAGGGCTTGGGCCAAGAGCACCCGTACCTTTTGGCTGGTATTGAGCTCTTTCATGGGCTTATGGTGTAGTTCTTCGGCTACGCCCAAATTACTTAGGAGTTCGGCTGCATCGCTTTCTGCAGACCAGCCGCCCATTTCTTCAAAATCGGCGCTTAGTTCTCCGGCGCGCATACCGTCGGCCTCGCTAAAATCGGGCTTGAGGTAAATTTGGTCCAGCTCTACTTTGGTATCGTATAGCTTTTTGTGGCCCATCATGACCGTATCTAAAACGGCAAATTCGTCATAGGCGAAATGGTCCTGCTTAAGCACAGACATCCGTGTACCGGGTTCTAGAGAAATTTGCCCGGTGGTGGCATCTAGCTCTCCAGATAAAATTTTGAGGAAGGTTGATTTTCCGGCTCCATTGGCCCCAATAACGCCGTAGCAATTGCCGGTAGAAAAAACAACATTCACCTCATCAAAAAGGATGCGTTTGCCGAAACGCATAGAAAGATTGCTGACAGTTAGCATTTATGGTTGGTTTGTGGCGGTGTTCAAATGATTTCACTTAGTTGGCCGCAAAGTTACTGATTTATCATTGGATTTCCTGATATCCAATTGAATTTAGCAGTTTTAGGGGGGAAGTTGTTGTTTCTAAGGCTATTTAGCTCTGCTTAGTCCTGCTTATTGGTTCTTTTTAGGGCTAAAGCAGGAGCACCAAAAATAGCTAATGATCCATCTCTTAAGAGAGAACTTATTCCCTCATTTTAAACATAAGTATGCCTTTCCTATTCAAAAGACAGATTGAGACGAGTTTGCTTAGACTATTTGTTTGTCTATCCTTATTTGCTCCCCTTTACCATTTGCATGCACAAGCTCCATGGCAAAAACAGCTGAGGACGAAGGAAGAAAAACTTTCTAGCTTAGAATATATCTATGCCCAAACAGACAGGACAATTTACCGTCCTGGAGAAACTATTTGGTTTACGGCCTATTTATTTGGGGCTCAAAAAGGGCTAGCGCCTCCATCTCAATATATCTATGCTCAACTTATTGGTCCAGATGGGGCAGTAAAAGAAGAATTTCGTTTAGAGGTAATTAACAGAACCGCTAGAGGTTGTTTTCAGCTAGCTAAAACGGCAGTGATCGGGGGCTACCAACTTCAATTGTATAGCCAATGGCAAAAAAATTTTGGTACAGCCCTCTTCTTCAAAAAAGAGCTAAAAATAGAGTCTTTAGGTCCTTCATCAGAGCAAGCTATTGGCAGTCAAAGAAAAAAACAAAAGAAAATTCAACTGCAGTTTCACCCTGAAGGGGGCTACTTACTTGCAAACTGTGCTAACCGATTAGCAATAAAAACAGTAGATGAAAAAGGCCGTAGTGTAGCGATTAAAGCCGTCCTGCTTAACCAGAAAAAGGAGGTCCTAGCCCAATATGAAACTTATCATGCGGGAATTGGAAGCTTAGTGTTTAGCCCTCAGCAAAATGAAAATTATACGCTTAAGGTACTAAGCCCTATTGAAAAAGAATACCCCCTGCCTAAAATCAGAAATAAAGGGCTACATTTGAGCTGCTTAAAGCAAGAAAATCAAGTTTTAAGCATCAATGTTTTTAGTACTAAGCAAAGGCCTGTAGAACTACTTATAGAACAGGCTGAAGGGCTACTAATAAAGAAAAAGCTAGAACTAAAAAAGGGGAATCAACAATACCTGATTTCCTTGAAAGATGGCCAAAAAGGCTTAGCTCAATTAAGTCTGCGTAAAGTAAAAGGCCCTAAGCTCCTACAAAGGATATTTTTTCTTCAGCAAGAAGAGGTGCAGTATTTAGTCCATAAAAAGCTCGACTACAAAAAGGATAGTTCGCTTTTAAGGCTTCAACTAAAAGATGCCGATAACCGACCACTGCAAGCACAATTATCATTTGCTCTAACCATAGAGGAGGAAAAAAGGCCTCGAGATGAAGAACATCTTTTATCCTACAGCTTGCTATCTATACCTTTAAGTATTCCAATTGAGCAAGCTGGTTTTTATCTAAATAAGGCCAACCCAAAAGCAGATAGCGCTCTGGACAACTTACTGCTTAGCCAGAGCTGGGCAGCGCTGCATCCGCTTCAGCCTGCTCAAGCAAAGATTAAACTTAGTTATCCGGCAGAGGTAGGCGGACAATTAAGAGCCCTACTGTTTTGGCGCAAACTTCCGCTGGCCCACAAAAAAGTTGCTATTTATGATAGTAGTGGAACAAAAATCCTTCAAAAAATAAAAACAAATGCTCAAGGTGAAATCTATTGGGAAGAGGATGAATTTCAGGAAGACCTCATCGTAAAAATCAACCATTATGGCTACCGGCTTTCTAAAAAGATTTATTACCGTCCGCCCTGTCCTCCTTACAGTAAAACAATTACAAAAAACGCAGGCCTATCAAATCAACTAAGTGCAAAGGTTCTCGATTATAAAGGAGAGCCTATGTACTATCTGTTTATAGATCTCTGTAGAGAAAATGAATGCAAGACCATTCAAACTAGTTGGGATGGGACCTTTAAGCTAGATTCTTTAGTCCCAGGGCGCTATGATTTACACATTAGAGGAAGAGAGCATGAAGAGCTGTTCTTTAATAATATTTGCTTAGCTGCAGATGATAGCCTCCAACTAACAGTCTCCTATGAAGGCTTAGGGCTAGAATCTAAATCAGAAGTTAATTCAGGAGTGCTTATACATTATACGCCAGTCCCCTATACTAAAGCAGAAGTCGAGTCTTGTCCTCCAAACCTCAATGATCCGATTAGCTATAATGGTTTGATTAGAATGGAAGAAGGCATTGAAAGACGCCCAGCCTTCTTAGGAGAAGTTGGAGAAGCATCTAATTATGCGGCCTTCTACAGAGCACAAGGAAAAGCCTACTATTACGAAACGCATTCCAAACAGCGTGAATCTCAACCTTATTTGCGTTTTCGTATCCCATCTTCTGGATTAAAATGGCTTAATGCACAGCATGGGAGCCCTAATGTATTTCCTTCTCGTCCCTTTTATTCAGAAAACAATAAAACCATCCTTTGGCAAGCGAAAATTGAGACCAACGAACTAGGGCAGCTAGATATCCCTTACCCCAAAAGTCCAGAAAAGTATCGTTTAATCATAGAAGGTATCGGTAAAAATGGTGAGTTGATTTACTGGGAGCAGCAGCTTTAGCCAAACTTCCCCTAGTCCGCTTATAAGCAGCGAACGCTCATTTGGCTGAGGGATGGGAAGGGGGGCCGCAGGCCCGACCAAGGGCGGAACGAAGTGGAGCCCGCAGGGCCGAGCAGACCTGCGAGCCCGGGACAGCCCGACCCAAGCGAAGCGCAGGGGCAGCCCCAAAAAATAATCTCTATTAAAAAGCAGTTTTATTTGCAGTAATTAAGTTTACTACTTTTAGTTATCCATTCAATGGCGACAATGAGCAACAGACTAAGGCCAAAGAGGGGGAATAATAGGCCTAGTAAGGCAATCAGGCCATAAAGGAGGTAAGGTTTTTTGAAGTTGCGGTTTTGGCTGGGGAAGCCCCAATTGCCCTTGGTTTTTCTGTAGAGGTAACTGGCTAAGGCGAACAGGCTAGAAAAGAATAGAGAAATGCCCATAATTAGGACGAGTAGAAAGTTCCAATAGCCAAATTCGCCTTGATGAAAAGCCATCAGCCAGAGTCGGGTTTTCATTAGGGGGCCGATATCGGTCCAGCCGCCACGGTAGAGGACTTCTCCGCTGTAAGCATCTAGATGGAACATTACTTTTTTCTCCAAAGCTACTTGCTTATTGCTTAAACTGTATACTCCTTTGGCTGAATTAGGTAAGCCCAAGCTCAATTCTCCTTCAACCTGCAGTTGCTCTACAATTTGAATAACTTCATCAAGGGATAGGGCTGTAGTTTGAGGGGTTGATTGCCAAGAGCGGGCAGACCATTCTTTTGGGAAGCCTGTATTTGTTTTCTTTTGGATAAACTTAAAGGCGCCGCCCCAAACATCTGTCCATGGCAAGCCACCAAAGAGCAGCAAGAGAAGCGGGATGGCAAAAATGGCCGATAAATAGCTGTGTAGTCCTATTACTAATTGTCGTTTTCCCTTCCTCATATTCTTATACTGCTGCCAATTGGGCCAAAACAAATATAGGCCTGTAATGATTAAGACAATCATCCAGCAAGCCACTAGCTCCACGAGTTTGGTTCCATATCCTCCAAGCAATAATTCGCCATGCAGTTTTCGGACCTTATAGCTATCGGTTTCTTTCAAGGCATATTGATAGCTCAGTGTTCCTTGATAAGGGTTAATATATGCAAATGCTTTACCGCCAAAACGTCCATGAGAAAAAACGCTATATTGTTCATTAGACAAGCCTAGTTCAACAGTTTGCGGAAGCAATTCCCAGTCTTCTTTTAGCTGATCCCATTGCTCTTGCCAGCTCTTTTTTTCTGCCAACTGTTCTATCTGAGGGAGCTTTTGGGCCAATTGATCTTCTTCATAAGCATCTTTAAATAAATAAAGGACGCCTGTAAACGCTAAGAGCAGAATGACTGGCAGGCTAAATAGCCCTCCTATAAAATGCCAACGCCAAACCCAAGCAAACAACTGTCTGTTTTTCATGATATAAATGATATGGGGCCTGTATGCAAATTAGAGTCTAGCGATCTCATTATTGCTCAAGGCCCCAATGATAAAGAAAATAGAAATGATTTCGAGCCAGTTTATTAGCTGTACAAAAAACTACTTAAAGGTATAAGCTACCCCCAGTTGCAAGTAACGAGGTCGTCCTAAAGAGTAGCTCTCTCCCCATAGGCTCGAACTGGCTACTGTAGCGTAAAGCTCATTGCTTAGATTCATTAAATGGGCCCAAACTTCTAGATTCTTATGCTGATAACCCAATCTGAGGTTAAAGCAGTCAAAGCCATTGTATTCTTTGCTATTGGCTTGGTCCATATAGTACTTATTCAGCTGGCGCCATTCTAAACGCAAAGAGAGGCCCTTTACAAATGAAGGCTGATAGCTGAGCATACTATTCATGAAGAATTTAGGTGCTAAAGGCATATCGTTGCCAGAAAAATCGTTTCCTCGACTATCTTCAAAGTCTGTAAAACGATGAATAGAGTTAGTCGCTTGCACACTCAGGTTCAAATCCTTTAACAATTGAATGCGTAAACCATACTCTAGTCCATAATGTGCTGTTCCACCAGCATTTTGGCGGATAGTCGTGCCATCATCTTGTAAAACAGAGATAATTTCATTCTCGCCACTCATATAATAGGCGGATAATTCTATGCGAAGTCGGTTTTTCCAAATGCCCAAATAACTACCTAACTCATAGTTTTGATAGTAAACAGCATCTAACATAGGAATGCGCTGCCCTACGTATAGTGCAGATACCTGAGGTGGGACAAAGCCCTGTCCGTAGTTAAGGTAGATGCCCTTAGTTTTACTGAAGTTATAATTCAAGCCCAACTTAGGCGTTAAGCGATAAAAACTGTTGCTGCCATCTTCTACTGCAGTGTAGGCATTAGCGCCTAATTTATTGTCAAAAGAATAGTTGAAATAATCAAAGCGAAGCGCTGCAGTTAGCTTTAGCCCCTCAAAAAGGTCCATTTGATACTGCATATAAGCTGCGGTGTTCAAAAGATGAGCGGTATAATCGGCTAAGCTGCTGTCTGTAGTCGTATAGCTATTATACAATCCCTCTTCTGTCTTCTGAATTTGAATATATTGAGCCTCATAAGTATTAGGACTATAATCTAGTTGTCCGCCAACAATCAACTGAGCATTTTGCCAAGCCCAATTCTCCTGATGCTGCCCTAAGAGCCCCCAACTAATAAAACTATTATCATTGATTTGTCCATGTGCCAATAAGGGGTCTCCCTGCCCAGTCCAAGGTTTGTAATCATCGCTGACGCGATAAGAGGGATTTTGCTCAATCCCATTTTTCCGAAAGTAAGCAATGGCTTTGCTAAATGAATTGCTGTTCCACTGTCGTTTGGCATCTATTCTTGCCCGATAAGATTTTACCTTCCGATAAGTGAAGGTCTGATCTGAATCATAGGAACGACCAAAAAAAGCAGCGCTATCCAATGATCCTCGCATCTCTGAATGATAATCTAAGATAGAGAGCTTGGTCGATAAACTTGTTTTATCATCCAATTGATAATTTCCCCCAATATTTAAGGCCATTTTGTGAAAATCACTATGTGCTAATAATCCATTCCGCTGCTGAGCATAATAACCATTCAGTTGTAAGCCTAAGCGTTTGTTGAAACTAGTAGAAGCTTGCAAATCGGCTCTTGCATAGCCCATGCTACTACCTTGTATTCCCAATCTCGCCTGAGGTGTCAAGCTGCCTCTAGACGAAATGAAGTTGATGGCACCACCAATAGCCTCACTGCCATATAAACTAGATGCAGGTCCCCGAATTAACTCAATGCGCCCAACATCCGCCATGTTGATCTCCAAAAGTGCATTATGATTGAACACCCCAGAGGCCCGTATGGGTAAGCCATCTTCCATATATAAGTAAGACGCTCCATAGTCCACAGGTCTGCGAATACTCATGCTGTGCTGCTCATTACCCAAATCAACCATGTTCACGCCAGCCAACTGATTGACCAACTGGTCAATTGTTGTCGCCTTGGTTTGCTTTATATCTTGGGCCGATATACTACTAATGGCTACCGGAGATGTACTTCTACTCGCTACTGACCGACTCGCACTAACCAAGAGCTCATCTACCGCTAAAGCTTCTGCCGATAAAGAAATATGAAGATTTTCTGTTGCTAAAACAACTAAGGAGCTATAACCTAATAGCTGTATTTCTAAACTGTCCTTACCTACTTTTGCTGCAATCTCAAACTGTCCCAAATCATTAGTCTGCGAAAAGGCCAAACCATTTCGATTTGCAATTTGTACATAAGGTAATGGAGAAGCACTCTCGCTATCAATTACCTGACCTTTGATCATTGTTTGCCCCCAACTGCTGAGGCTAAGGCATAGAAATGCCATTAAGACAAATAAGTCTTTCATTTTCTAGAAGGGAATAAATAAGACCTAGAGCTCATGATCAAAGAAGTACTCCTCTAAGCCTATAGATGTTAATAAAATTAAAATTTATGCTGCAAAGCTAAGCGCTTCCCCGCTAAGGCAAATACTATAAATATGGTCAAGCATATCCCTTTTAAGGACTATATCCCGCTTTGGGGGATATGTATAAAAAAACCGCTAGCTCCTTTCAGAACTAGCGGCTTTCTATGATGTACTGTCTTTTCAGACTATTTGACCAATTTCATCTCGTCAATCAACCAGCTGGCCTGACCGTAGCGGTCAATGACCCAAAGCACATAGCGGATATCTACCGCAATGTTGCGACAGCGCGACTCATCAAACATGAAGTCGCTCATGGTGCTCTCCCAACTGCGGTCAAAGTTGATGCCCATCAGGCGTCCTTTGGCATCAATGACGGGGCTACCCGAGTTTCCTCCTGTGGTGTGATTGGAGGCCGTAAAACAAACCCAAAGCTCCCCATTCTGAGTATAAGGACCAAAATCTTTGGCCTCATAGAGCTCCATAAAACGCTCTGGCAAATCAAAATCAGGATGATCTTTCTGGTACTTTTGCATCACGCCCTCAATGGTGGTATAGGGCAAATAAGCCATGCCATCATGCGGGGCAGAACCCTCCAATTTACCGTAGGCAATGCGCAAGGTAGAGTTGGCATCGGACCAATGGCGCTGCTTGGGAAACATCGTCAAGGCGCCTTTTACATAGGTTTCCATGAGCTCCTCTTCCTGAGCCTGAAAAGCGCCATAGCTGGGCGCTACTTTCTGCAAGTAGTTGCTGTACAGACTAGCCGCCAACTGCAAAGCTGGGTCTTTGGCCAATTCAGCCGCCGTTTTGGCATCAAAGTTTTCCAAAATAGCCGCTACTTTATTTTCATGAAGCAACTTAGAGTCTGCAAAAATCGCCTTTCCAGTAGCCGCCCAAGCTTCTGCAAAATCATCGGGCAAAAGGCTGTTGTCCATATAATTGACATAGAGGGGCGTGAGTTGCTCATAAATTTTTTGGTCAATGCCCAAGTCGTAGTTCTTGAAAAAAGCGGTATTCGCCTCTTTCAAGCGAGCAATTTCTGCCTCTAGCTTACCCGCAGCCTCTAGTTCTTCGTAGCGGTTGGCTAGGTTATTAAAGCCGTAGCTAAAACGCAAAAATTCTGGCCCAACAAAGAAGTACTCAATAAATAAGGCTCTGGCAAATTCATATTTCTGATTCTCCTCCTGCAGTTTGGCCAAATCTTCTAGAACGGTCCCAAACTCTTCGGTCCATTCTTCCTTAATTTGCGTCCGAGTGTTGTACTTTTTCTCCCAATGTGCCTTTTTGTCCAAGGCCTTGAGATCACGCAAACCACCCAACTGACCAATCCATTTTTTCCAAGCATTGGCAATAGAGGCCTGCTTAGAAGCATACTTGATGCGAATTTCATCAGAATTGTTCATGGCGGGCTTGATGATGCCCAAACTGGTCTCTCTCATCTTGATTCTTGCAGGACGCTCCTGCTGCATGTAAAAGCCCAATTTGGCCGCCGAATAATGCTGGTCGGTACGGCCCGGAAAACCATAGACCATCGTGAAGTCTCCCTCTTTTTTGTCTTTCATGCTAATGGGCAAGAAATGAGCAGGCTTGTAAGGGCGGTTGGCCTCACTGTAGTCCGCTGGCGCATTATCCTCATCGGCATAAATCCGAAATACAGAAAAATCCCCCGTATGACGAGGCCATACCCAGTTGTCGGTATCCCCTCCATATTTTCCAATGGCCGAAGGAGGCGCCCCCACTAAACGAATGTCGTTGTAGTCTTGGGTAATCAACATATAATAGACGTTCCCCTTATGAAAAGGCTTAATTTTGGCCTTATAGCCTTTTTCTGCCGCCGCAGCCGCTTCCAAAGCCTTAATATTTGCCGAAACTTTTGCCGCCTTTTCTTCTTCGGTCATGGCCTCTGTGGTCCCTTTCAATACATCAAAAGTAACCTCGCGCATCTCTTTGACAAAGGTGACGTGCATCCAGGGACAAGCCAGTTCTTCCGAGCGGTTTTTGGCCCAAAATCCATGCTTTAGGTAGTCATTCTCTAAAGAAGAATGCTGCTGAATGGCATCAAATCCACAGTGGTGGTTGGTCAATAATAAGCCCTGATTAGAGACCAATTCTGCCGTACAGCCCCCATCAAACTGAACAATCGCATCCTTCAAACTCGATTTGTTGGTCGAGTAGATCTGCGAGGGCTTGAGCTTTAAGCCATAGGTCTTCATATCCGAGTAGAACATGTCTATCAAGGCCGGAATCCACATGCCCTCTCCCGCCCAACTCATGGGCATAAAGAGCAATAATGCTACTACAAATGCTAATAATTTTTTCATTAGTTATTTTTAAGTTAGATAATGTTTCTGCTCTTTTGGGGCTGCCCCGCCCTGCGGGCGGGTCGGGCTGTGTCGGGGCTCGCAGGTCTGCTCGGCCCTGCGCTTTTTCGCTACGCTCAAAAGCTGGGTCTGCGGCTGCGCCGCCCCCCTTACCATCCCTCAGCCTGCGGGCCTGACGGCCCTGTACACTGCATAATTCCAACAGACTAAAAGAATTGCTTTAGTAGTTGCCCAGCGGCTTCTCTAAATCTGCTGTTTTGGTCCTCTGACCAAGCCTTTAGCCGCTTTTCTTGGGCGGCTTCGGCTTTGGGACTTAAGGCAAAGTTGGCCAAAAACTGATAAAATTGATAGTCTTTGTTTTGCCCTAAGTTAAGGTCTTCTGTATACAATTGCGCAAAACGCTTAAGTTGCCCTCTAGCCTTGGCATATTGGTCCTGACGCAAATAAATGGCCGCCAAACCCTCTACGAGTTTGTAGTTGTCGGGAGCCGTTTGTAAGAGTTGGACCAATACTTTTTCACTCTTTTCATAGTCGTAGTTCTCAAAGTATAAGCGCGCTAGGGCAAAGAGTTCTTCAAATTCTGGCGCAATAGCCGTGGCCCGCTCATAATAAGGGGCCGCTTTATGGTACTTCTGCTCCGGTAAATAAGCAAAGCCCATCATTTTGTAGAGGTCCGCATCAAAGGCGTTAATGGCCTCAGCCTTGCCAAGGGCTTCCTCCGCCAAAGCGAGTTCGCCTTTCAAGATGTATAATAGGACCATCGATTTATGAATCAAAAAGGGATTTTCTGGCGCTGTTTTCAACATCTTTAGGTAATCTTGCTCTAGGGCCTTTAAGGCCGCTAGCTGCTCCCCCTTGGCCCTCAACTGAAAAGGCTTTTTTGCGCTAAACTGATCGAGCTCCATAAAAAAGACTTTATAAAATAAAGCCGTCAATTGGGCCGTCTTTAAGGCCAAGTTAATCCGCAAAACCTGCGGGTTTTCCCGCTGCGCCCGCTCCAAAAAACGAAGGTCCAACTCAAATTTAGCCAGCTCTTCTACCCCATTGTTCTCTCGCTCCGCTGGCAGTTGCTGCATGGCCCGATAGGTGGTAAACAATAAGGCCGTTACATAAATATTAGGGTCTCGAGGATCTAGCTGATAGGCCGTATCCAACTGCCGCTCGGCCTTCTCTAACTGAAAGGTCTGCAACTGATAGAGGGCCAATTGGGCTCTGGCCCGCGCTAATTTGGGCTGCCGCTGACAAAAGCCCTCCCATAAGGTGGGCAAACTCTCTAAGTTCCCTACGGTCAACATCATATAACTAATGTCTTCTAACACTTCTATGTTGGAAGGGTTGGCCTCATAGAGCTCTACCGCATAGTTGTAGGCCTTTTGCAAATAGGGAAAACCCTTCTCTGGCTGGCCCAAATCATAATAACTCTGATAGATGTCGATCAATAAATCTATGTCGTTCTCCAATTTAGGGTCCTCATAGGCCAAAAGCAATTCTTCTAAACTGCGCTCTGGGGCTACCGCCTCTGGCGGCAACTCTGGCTCTAACATAGAGCGGTTGTAACTCAGGATAATGCTGGCATTTACCTCCGGAAAAGCCGCCGCCTGCCGAATGGCCAGGCTGTCTCGCCCATCTCGCAAAAGTTGGGCAGCTAAACCATAGGGAAGCAAAAGAATGACAAATAAAAAAGCGGTTCTGATCATGATAGTTTGCTTTTTTTATGGGGAAATAAATAGCAGGTCCAGAGGAGCGCAGCGACTGGCTGAGGGATGGATAGCAGTGGCCGAAGGCCAGACCTAGGCGGCGAAGCCGCCGCAGGGCCGAGCAGACCTGCGAGCTGCGACAGAGCCCGACCCAAGGCCGTAGGCCGCAGGGGCAGCCCCAAAAAAAACTAATCCTGCTGCTGCTTACAGCTTTCAATATGCTCAATCAAAGCAGGCAAGGACCAAGCCGATTCTATGCTATACTCCCCAATTTTGGTCCGCCTAAGGGCCGTCAAATAGGCAGCATTATCTAGGGCACGGCCAAAATCATAGGCCAAAGAGCGAATATAAGTCCCCTTGCTGCAGGCCACCTCAAAATCAACCAAAGGCAGCTCGGTATGAGTCAGTTGAAAGTCAAAAATCTCGATGTT
Source organism: Saprospira grandis (assembly GCF_027594745.1). Classification (NCBI taxonomy): domain Bacteria; kingdom Pseudomonadati; phylum Bacteroidota; class Saprospiria; order Saprospirales; family Saprospiraceae; genus Saprospira; species Saprospira grandis. The sequence goes on from NZ_CP110854.1 coordinate 732,781, forward strand.
TCGGGCCTTGCGCTCTACTTCCTTGCCCTTTCTGGCCAATTTATAGAGGGCTTGTCCCTTAATCTTTACGGCCGAAAACATGGGCGGATATTGAGCAATAGGGCCCAAAAACTGCTGTCTGGCCTGCTCCAAAGCCGCCGCATCAATACCCGCAATAGATTGCTGCTCTGTCTCTTTAGATTCGGCATCATAAGAGGGCGTTGTGGCCCCCAACTTGAGCTGGCCCGTATAGGTTTTGGGCATGCCCTGCAAACCATCTATTTTCTTGGTATATTTTCCCGTGCAAATGAGCAACAAGCCCGTGGCCAAGGGGTCTAAGGTGCCGGCATGCCCCACCTTAATTTTCTTGACGCCCAAGCTGCGGCAAAGGGCATAGCGAATTTTATTGACCACATCAAAAGAGGTCCATTCCAATGGTTTATCGACTAAAAGGAGGGCGCCCGCCTGAAAATCGTAGGGCGCAGTTTGATTGAGTACTTCCAAGGTATTTATTTTGATTGTCATCGAACAAAGAAGGGCGGCCCAAAGCGCTGGCCCTAGCTGGGCAAAGCTAGGCTTTTTTGAGCAGTTTTGCTAGGGCCTAGGCCTTTTTGAGTAGTTCTAAGCAAAGGCGGTTTGGCCCATCGGCCTGCTTGAATTGCTGCCCCAAACGACGGCCCAAAACGGCCAAAATTGCTTTGTCTTTAGCCAAGACATACTGGGCCTCCCGCTCAAATTGACTCAGCCCCTCATCTTTATAATATTTGCTGAGCTTTTTGCTTTGCCCGCCCATACCCAAGGGCCGAAAACGGTCGCCGGCCTGCTGTTGGCGCAGAAAAAGTCCCTTAGTGAGCTGCTCAGGCAATAGGCCCTCCCCTTTTTGCGCCCAATAGAGCCCTAAAATTTGCCCATGGCCGAGGTCTAGCCGAATTTCTTGGCCCATTTCGGGAATCGGCAGGGCCAAAGTGGCCAAGGGGGGCTGCTCGGCGGGGCCCAAAACTAGGCCCCAGGCCATTTCTTGCAAGCGATAATTGGGCGCCAAATGCAGGCCGCCCGCCTGTTGCTGCCGCTTGCTCCAAATATTCTGAATCTGCTTGGGGGCAAAGCCCAAAGGCCGCAACCAATACTGTAAAAAAAGCGCGGGCTCCGAGCATTGGGCTAAATTTTCCCAGCTCAAACGGGCCAATTCCCCATTTTTTCCTGCGGCCAACAAACGCTGCCGATAAGCCTGCATCTCCTTTTGGATAAAGCGGTTTTCCTCTCGCAAAAGGCCAATATTTTGGGCCAAACGCTCCTTATAATTTGGATAGGCCCGCTCGATTTCGGGCAAAACCCGATGCCGCAAAAAATTCCGTTTATACTTGACCTCCTGATTAGATTGATCCTCTTTCCAGACTATATTTTGGGCCAAAGCATAGCTTTTCAGGGCCGATTTTGGGACAGATAAAAGCGGGCGGCAGAGCTTTCGCTGCTCATCTTTGGGCAAAATCCCCTGCATACTGCCTAGGCCGCCGCCTCTTAGCTGCTGCAAGAAAAAAGTCTCTAATAAATCATCTAAATGATGGGCGGTCAGGATGTATTTGGCCCCAACTTGCTGCCGAATTTCCTCAAAATACTGATAGCGCAGGCTCCTGGCCCGAGCTTGCAAATTGCCACCCTGCTGGGCCAATTCCTGGCCCAAATCATAGCTTTTAGTATAGAAAGGGATGCCCTTTTCTTGGGCCAATTGGGCCAAAAAATCGGCTTCTTCCTGAGCTGTTTCTCGCAGCTGGTAATTAAAATGCAGCCAAACTTGCGGCTGCTCCCAACTCATCAGCAAATGGGCCAAAACCATAGAATCTAGGCCCCCACTGATACCCAAAACAAGGCGGTCCACCCCTAGCTCAAAAAGTGAGTTGGCCAAAATTTCCTCCCGAAGGCGCTGGGCTAAAGACATAAACAAAAAGGCAGTTATAAGGTATTAGCTAATTGGATCTTTTTTTGGGGCTTCCCCGCCCTACGGGCGGGTCGGGCTGTGCAGTGGCTCGCAGGTCTGCTCGGCCCTGCGGCGCTTTCAGCGCCTGGGTCTGCGGCTTCGCCGCACCACTTTCCATCCCTAAGCCTTAGGCGCTGCGCGCCTTGGCGGCGGCTAAAGCCGCCTGTAGGAGCGATAAAAAAAGCTCTTTCCGTAGAGAAAGAGCTTTTTTGAGGGCCAAATTAGGCTTTAAACTTATGCCATTCGGCCTCTACCTCCTTTTGTAAACTTTGGAGGTCTTCATGTTCCTTAAACAACTGGCGGAGTGGGTGGAACTTATGCATAGAGGGCGCAACAAATTGCTCTACATCGGCTCTTTTGATGCTCTTTTCGCTCAAAATGATGAGTCGCTCAATCACATTGCGCAGCTCTCGGATATTTCCGGTCCAATCCATTTCTTGCAAAAGGGCCAGGGCATCGGTCTCCACCTTTTTGGCGGGGCGGCCATAATCTTGGCAGATGGCTTCTACAAAATGCTCCACCAATAAGGGAATATCTTCCTTGCGTTGGTTGAGAGAAGGGACCTGAATAATAATAACCGCCAAACGGTGGTATAAATCTTCACGGAAGCGGCCCGCATTAATTTCCTCTCGCAAATCTTTATTGGTAGCAGCCACTACTCTTACATCTACTTTGATCTCCTTATCGCCCCCTACTCGAGTGATGCGGTTTTCTTGTAGGGCACGGAGGACCTTAGCTTGGGCCGAGAGGCTCATATCGCCAATTTCGTCTAAGAAAAGGGTGCCACCATTGGCCTGTTCAAACTTTCCGATCCGTTGTTTTACGGCAGAAGTAAAGGCGCCTTTTTCGTGGCCAAACAACTCACTTTCGATGAGCTCGGAGGGAATAGCGGCACAATTGACCTCTACAATAGGTTTATCGGAGCGATTACTTTTTTCGTGCATCCATCGGGCCACTAGCTCTTTACCGGTTCCGTTTGGACCAGTAACCAAGACCCGGGCGTCGGTGGGAGCTACTCGGTCTATAGTTTCCTTAATGCGCTGCACGCCTTCCGACTCTCCAATAATTTCTTGGGTCTTACTCTTTTTGATTCTTCTTTTGAGGACCTTAGTTTCGCTCACCAAAGAAGATTTATCGAGGGCATTGCGGATCGTAATGAGCAGGCGGTTGAGATCTGGGGGCTTAGAAATATAGTCAAAAGCGCCTTTTTTGACGGTCTCCACGGCGGTATCGATATCGCCATGGCCTGAGATCATAATTACGGGTAGGTCGGGTTGGAGGATTTGGACTCTTTCGAGGACCTCCATACCGTCCATTTTGGGCATTTTAATATCGCAGATGACTGCATCATAGCCGCCTTTTTTGAGTTTGGAGAGGGCGTTAATGCCATCCTTGGCCTCATCTACTTTATAGTCTTCCATTTCTAGAATATCGCGCAATACATTGCGGATACTCTCTTCATCATCAATGATTAGTATTTTCACCATAGGGTTTGCTCTTTTTATAGGGGCTTAAGATAAAGATTATAGGTCATTTTTAAAATTGGGCGGCTGTTTTATTGAAGAAGAGAATTGGGCGCAGGGCTTTTAATTGGCCGAAGGCCAAACGGCCTAGCGATGCGGCGGGGTGGCCCGCAGGGCCAGACCGAGTTTTTGAGCGCAGCGAAAAAACGAAGGGCCGAGCAGACCTGCGAGCCCCAAAGCGTAGCGCCGCAAGGCGAAGCCGCAGCGGAGGCCCCAAAACAGCAGGCCTAGTATTCAAAAAAAAGGGAGGAGATGATTTTAGGCAAGTTCTCTAAAAAAAGCGTATTTTTGAGGCTTGAATTAGATGACATTATAACGTATCATGGCAAAAAAGCTAAATAGAGGACAGGGAGTTGGGGCCCTTTTTTCGAAAATCAATCCCAATATTGAGGTGAATAAAGAGGAATTGGTTCGGGAATTATCGAACACGGTGGCGGATATTCCCTTAGATCAGATCAGTTTCAATCCGGACAATCCTCGTTTAGAGTTTGATGAGGAGGCCTTATTGCAGTTATCGGAATCGATTAAGAAGCATGGGCTCATTCAGCCGATAACGGTAAGGCATTTGGGGGAGAATCAGTTTCAGCTCATATCTGGAGAGCGTCGGTTGCGGGCCTCTAAGCTGGCGGCTTTGGGTCAGGTGCCGGCCTATATTCGGGTGGCCAATGATGAGGCCATGTTAGAATTGGCATTGATTGAGAACATTCAGCGGCAGGACTTGAATGCGATAGAGATTGCGAGCACCTATCAGCGGATGATGGATGAGTTAAAATTGACGGAAGAGCAATTATCTAAGCGGGTCAATAAGAAGCGGAGCACGGTGAGTAATTATGTGCGTTTGCTTCGTTTGCCGGGTCAGATTCAGAATGCCATTAAGGCGCGGCAGATATCTATGGGCCATGCGCGGGCTTTGGCTGGATTGAATGAGGAGCAGCTACAGAGTATTTTGTTTGAGGCGACCATGGAGGAGAAATTATCGGTGCGGAAGGTAGAGCAATACAGCAAACTTTTGCAGAAGGGCAACTCATTGGACAAGGCGATCATGGGCTTAAAGTCGGGTTTAATTGCCTTGGGTCATTTGGCGGAATTGAGTCGTTTGGAGAAATTGGACGAGCAACTTTATTTATATAAAGAGATCATTCGTTCCAACTGGTCGGTAGAAGAGACTCGTCTTTGGCTCGACAAGCAATTGGCCAAAAAGGAGGGAGAAGCAGCGCCCAAAGAGGAGAAGAAAAAAGTGTTGCCTGCGGCCTATCAGAATTTGCAAGAGCGTTTAAAATCTCAGTTGGGGGCCAAGGTGCAGCTCAAGGCCAATGAGAAGGGCAAGGGGCAGATCATCATTAACTTTATGGACCCTGATGATTTGGAGCGAATATTAGAGCAACTCAACTATGAAGCATAATATTTTATTTGCTTTTCTACTGCTATTGTCCTGTCCTTTATGGGGGCAGGACAGTTTGCGTTTGGTCCCAGAGGATGGGCCAAGGGCGAAGGCAAAAGCGAGGCAACTGGACCCACAGAAAGCCTGGCGTTGGGCTTTACTACCGGGAGGCGGACAAATTTATAACCGTCGGTATTGGAAACTGCCTATTGTTTATGGGGGCATAGGGACCTTAGTGTATCTATCTATAGATAATCGCCAAAAATATCAGTGTTATCGGCAGTCCTATTTAGCGGTGGTAGACAGTGATCCGAATACGGTAAATACTTGTGATCCAAATTTGACCGATGCTCAATTAAAAATCTTGCGGGATGCATATCGTCAGCAGTACGAATATTCTGTAGCGGGATTGATAGGGTTTTATGGGCTAACGATACTAGATGCTTTTGTAGACGCTCACTTAAGTAGTTTTGATGTGAGTGACGACCTTAGTTTGCATTGGAATATTGGCGGGCGGCCGCATTATCAGGCTTTTTCGGGGCAGATGGGATATCATCCGGAGTTACGGCTTCAGTTACGTCCTCGGCGAGAGCAAAAAAAGCGGCCCATTCCTCATTTCTGATTATTGGTCATTTATGCACAAGCGGCTCTTTTTTATTTTTTTCTATTGTTTTCTTTCGCCTTTATCGGCTCAAAACTGGGGTTGGAGTAGTTATTTGGACCTCAACATTTACCAGAACTATCAGCAAGCGCAACTTTTGGGGCAAGAGGGGGCTTCGGCTGGGCAGTGGCTCAACCTCTTGCCTGCGGTAGGTTTGGGAGTATATCGGCGGGGGCATCATGGGCAGAGCTATCAGTTATTATTGGCTACAGAGTACCAGCCCTTTGCGATGAACAGCCAGGATTATGGGGGGTTGGGGAGTCTTTCTTTTCCTCTTTTATTTCGGGCCCAGCATCGGTTTAGCAAAAAAGAAATCGGGATGGGGGGCTTTATGAGTTTGGGTGCGGGGATACAATGGAGTCGGATTCATTTGTATGATCGGCCAGAAAGCCTGCGGCAATTGCCCAACCCTTATTTTTACAGCTGGGTAGTAGAGCTAGCTTTTGGTTTGGAGCAATTGGTCCAATTTGAGGCTACGCAAAAGCGGCGTTTTGCCTTCTTTTTTCGCTTTGGCAGTTCAGAATTGGGGGCCGAAACCCTAAACTTTGGTTTGCGTTTGGGCTTTGACAAGCCTTTTTCGGCTCCTTTTCGGCAATTTTAGGACAAAAAAAGGGAGCAGCTTTCGCTGCTCCCATTCACATTCCAATTAAAAAAATAGTCTACTTCCCTTTGCCCATATTTTTGGCTTGTTCCATAGCGATTTCGCGCATGGCCTTAAAGGAGTCGGCAGAAGAAGAATTTTCCAAAGCTTTGACGGCCAACTGTTGAGCTTGGCGTTGTGTATCCTCTAGTTGGGCATACAGCTTATGAATTTGGTCCTTTTGTTTATCCAAAGTACTATTCAAGTCATCAATAATATGTTGTAGCGCGTTGAGTTCGCCTTCTTGCTCGGTTTTGAGCATTTTCATTTTGACCTTATGGTCTCTTTCGACGATTCCCTTGGCTTCGGCTTCGGCTTTTTTGACCTCTTTGCGGAGTTTTTCTTCTAGCTCTTCAAAATCGGCCTTGTATTTTGCCCGTTCCTCTTCTTGTTCCTTTACTGATTTTTCTTCAGCGGCCCAAGCTTCTTCTTTTTGTTCCTGAATCGTTTGCAATTCGAGTTCAAGCTGATTGGATTTCTGCTTATAGTTATCGTCCTCGATTTTGCGTTCTTGCTTCAGTTGGTAGTCGTACTGTTCTTTATCGCGGCTACGTTCTTGTTCGGCCTCGCGTTGCATTTCGGCAATTTCTTCCGATTTGAGTTCTTGTTCTTTATCCCAGCTTCTTTGCTGTTCTTCTAGCTGCTCTTTATAGGCTTTTTCTTTGGCCTCAAATTCCTCTTCAAACTGCTTTTGGCTTGCTAGATATTCCTCAATAATTTTGAGCATGCTATCGGCATCCACCTCAATATCATAGAGTTTTTGGATCTCTTGGCCTTCTTCTTCCAGTTTGGTTTGAAGATTTTGGAGTTTTTCGGCTTCAATAGCTTGCAGGGCAGAATTATCGCTAAAAGCGGGAGCAATGCCTTGTTCTACAGCTTTGAGCGTAGCAATAATCCCTTCCAAGTTTTTGAGCTCAGCCGTTTTATAGACCACTTTTTCTTGGATCACGGTTTTTGTGCTGCTCGTTGTGCTTGGAGCGGGAGCTTTCTCTTTATTTTTGAGTTGTTTTTCCAAATCCTTGACCTTAGCCAAAGCCTCTTTATAGGCATTCATGATTTGGTTTTTGGTATTGCGCATGGATACGGCCATGATATATATAATTTAGAGTTGAAGACAAAAAGAAGATACAAAAGATAAAAGAAGAGATTTTAACTCCCCAAGCTCACAAAGAAAACAGAATCATCTGGCTAATGGAGTAAAATAGCGGCTGGCGCTGCACTCCCTTTGGGTTTGGGAGCTGGGGCGTTAAAAAATCCCTCTACATTTTTGGCCTAACTATTTAGGAGGCCTGTTTATTTTCTAGTGCTTTAATAGAAAGCGCCTGCATCTGAGCCACGGCTTCTTTGAGCTCGGCCTTGAGTTTTTCGATTTCAGATTTTTGGTTTTCTAAGCGGTTAGACAAACTCTCAATTTGGAGCTCGGCAATTTTGCGCTTGCTTTCCATTTCCTTTTCATAAAGTTCTTGGGCCTCTTTGGCATCTCGGTTGGCCTCTTTAAAGGATTTGTCTTTGGCTTTTTTGACCTCTTCTTCTAGTTCGGCCTCAAAACCATCCACTTTTTCTTTATGCTCCTTAAATTCTTCGGCTTTTTCTTCTAGCCATTTTAGGCGCTGACTCCAGTCTTTCTGCTTTTCTCTTTCTTCTTCATCTAGTTTGCGCAAAAGCTGCGTTTTTCGCATCTCAAAGGCATCTTTTTCTCGCAAGTAGCGGCGTTCGAGCTGATAGCGATACTCTTCCAATTCTTGCTCTCGCATTTTTTCCAATTGGGCCTTATTTTCCGCCTGCTCTTCCTGGAAATCGGCAATTTCTTGCTCCCAATCTGCTCTTTGCTCCTGCATTTCTTCCTGCAAAGCATCTAGGGCCTCCTGATGCTTTTCTTCCAACTCTTCGGCTCTTTGCTTTTGCTCCTGCTGAAGGATGAAAAGCGCATTGGCCGCAATTTTTGTTTGATAGCGGGCTTCTAGGTTTTTTTCTTGTACCTTGAGGGCCGTCCGCATTTTTTCTAGCTGCTCGACTTCAGCCAATACTCGCTCCCGAAGCGTTTCGGTGGTGCTCGCTACCTCCCATTGTAGGTCTGCAATTTTTTTGATGATCCCTTGAGGGCTGAGGCCTTCAGTTTCTTCCAAAAGGGCGGCTTCTCTTTCCAAACGAGCCGATTCTTCTTTGGTCAGAATCGCTTTTTGTTGGATTTCATACTGGGCCAATAACTGCTTAAAGGCCTTTTGGACTTCTTCTTTGGACTTCAAAGATTTGCTCATGCGTAATGTTTTGTAGAAGGATGATGAATGTGAACTAGATTGCAATCTCTGTTTGATTAAATACACTCTCTTTTACGCAGCTGAATCCATTTGGTTACAGAATTGACGCAAAAAATTTAAATTTTCTCAGAATTTAATCAAAATAATTAAATGCTTGCCGCTAAATGGGCTAACTCTCAGCTGTTTATCGCCTTTACGGCCCTTTTTACCACTATTTGGGGCTATCAGTTTGGACTTTGGGACCATCAGGAGCACCTTAGTTTGCTCTTTCGTCAGCTAAATCCCGACTTCCTCCCCTCCGATGCCTTTATCAATGCCAATGATTCGGGCTTTAATCCCAGAATCTATAGTAACTATTTAACTATTTTGCTGACAAAGCTTGTTGGCCTGCCTTTGGCCTTTTTTCTGCTTTGTTTTCTTTGCAATTGGGCCATCGGCCGAGCCGCCCAACAACTGGGGGACTTGCTGTTTAAAAATGAGCTTTCGGCCAATTTAGCCGCCCTCTTTTGCCTCTCTATTCCGACCTTAGGCCTAGGCTCTGTCTCCGAAATCCATGCGGTTTATCTCACCCCCAATAGTATGGCTTTTGCCCTGGTTTTGCTGGCACTTCCCCAACTCTGGCAACAAAAGTTTGTGCAGGCGGGCCTCTTTTTGGCCCTAGCTACCCTTATTCATCCTTTGGTGGGACCAGAATCGACGCTTTTGCTGGGCGGCCTCTATGCCCTCAGCCTGCCTTTTCGCCCCCGCCTTAACCGCAAGCAATGGAAAGCTTTAGCCTTGGGCGCTGGACTTTTTGGCTTGGCCGCCGCCCTGAGCCTTGGCCCCTACTTCCTTTCGGCCCAAGAACATATTAGCCAAGAAGAGTTCTATAATATATATGTGCACTTTAGAGCCCCCCACCATATTCTCCCTAGCCAGTTTTTGCTCCAAGAAGAGCCTAAAAACAGCTATTATTTGATCGGCTATTTGGCCTTGCTTTATTTGCCCAAAGGCCTGCTAAAGCTCCAAAAAATAGATCGCTTTTTTGTTTTGGGCCTGATCCTTAGCCTGCTGGCGCTGGCCTATATCGGCTATTATTTTGTAGAAGTCCAGCCCAGCAAATTGATGGCCACCGCCCAAGTTTATCGCATTCTCTACCTGGGCAAGTTTTTCTTTCTTTTGGGCTTGGCTGGAACCATTGGCCAAGTTCGACAAGGCAAACAACTCGAGCAAGTTTATGCCTGGGCCTTTTTGCTCAATAGTTTTTGTTGGACCAATGGGCTGCGCATCGCTTTGCTCTTTCTGCTCGCTCGCCTACGCAACCGCTTTTTCCCGCATTGGCGCTGGACCCTCGCCCTAGAGTTGCCCCTTTTGCTGGCCCTTACAGCTTATGGACTCTGGCAAACTTACCTAACCCTAGACTTTTCTGCCGAGGCTTATCTTTGGCTGATTTTTATACTTTTTGGTCCTATTTTCTACAGTCTGGCCCCAAAGAAAAAATGGCCCAGTTATCTATTTGCGGCCGCTAGCCTGAGCTTCCTTTTATTTTGGTCGCAAACTCCCCGAACCCCAGACATGTCGCCCCTACAGCAAGATATGAGCCGCCTGTATAGCCTGAGCGACCAAGCTTATTTTCAGCCAGCGCTCTATGAGGTTAGTCAATATATTAAGAAAGAAACGCCAAAAGATAGCCGCTTTTTGGTGCCCCCTATGCAGGCCGAAATCCGCTATTTGGGCCAGCGGGCTTTGGTGGTCGATTTTAAGGCGTTTCCTTTTAGCGGCCAAACAATGAAGGCCTGGCAAGAACGCATTTTTGAGGTGTATGGCTGGACCGATCAGCGGGGATTTGGAGCAGTCAATCAGGTTTTTGAGCCTTATTGGAAAACACGGCCCGATAGTATGCTCTTGCAACTGGGCAAAAAGTATGAGGCCCAATATGCCCTGCTTTATGCCGAAACAGAGACGCAGTTGCCAGTGGTCTTTAAGAATCAAGGTTTTCAGTTGGTTTTCTTGAAGGAGGATTAGGGGCTGCCCCTCCGCTTCGCTGCGGGTCGGGCTGTCTCGCAGCTCGCTGTTCGCTCGGCCCTGCGCCGCCTGCGGCGGCTGGCTCTGGCCCTTCGGGCCACTGCTGCCCATCCCTCAGCCAGATTTAATCGCGCTGCTTTGGTCGTAGTTTGCTATGAATTTTTGGCTAGGCTAGCTATTTTTTAAGGGCATAGCCTTCGCTATGGCCGAGAAAAATAGGGCCGACTAGCGGGAAATTGCTGCAAACTATAAAAGTGAGTGCGTTTAAATTTGGCTATTGCCTGCGGGCCTTCGGCCCTGTAGAACCGTATAGTTGGTATTCGTCGCTACGCTCCTCATTTGTTGTTATGTCCCCCCCCCACCCACCCCTCTGCGAGATTCCTTAAGGAATCTCTTGGGGAGGCTGGCCCAACTCCCCCATCAGCCGAAGGCTGATTGTTATAGACTGAGGAGCGAAGCGAGGAAGGCCATGCTGGGCGCTTTGGCCCCCAAGGCCAAAGGAGCCCAGCCCCCAGGCGGGGGCGGCGAAAGGAAAAACCCAAAACTGAAATGAAATATTTTGAGGGCCTATTTAGAAAAGCGCAAAAAAGAAGGTGGCCGCCGCCCACCGCCGGCCGGGCGCGCTTGGCGCGAGCCGGCGAAGCTTGAAGCCGCAAAGCGGCTTGTAGCTGAGCCGCAGGGCAGACCGGCCTAGGGGCCTGTAGGGGTGGCCGAAGGCCAGACCGAGCTTTTGAGCAAAGCGAAAAAGCGATGGGCCGAGCAGAACTGCGAGCCCCAAAAGGGCCCGGCCGCCAAAGGCGGCAGGCCCCAAAAAAGAAAGTTTAAACAAACGTTTAGGCTATTTCTGGATAAAAGCAGACATTACTTTTTGCTTCTGCTCGATAAGTTTTATCTTAAAAAAAGTAAAACAAGCAAATATGTCCAGATACTTTAAAGCCGCCCAAGAAAGTCCCGCTTTCTTGGCAGGAGATGCTACCCTTTTGCAAGAAATTGCCCACCCACTAAAAGATAATTGGCCCATAGGCTATAGCTTGGCCAAAGCCCAACTAGATGTCGGCCAAGCCAGTCTGCCCCACAGACTAAAAAGCAGTGAGCTCTATTATGTAATCTCGGGAGCCGCCAGCATTTTTATTGATGGCCAAGAACAAACCCTGCAAGCAGGCGATTGCTGCCTAGTGCCCGCCCAAGCCGAGCAATATGTGCAGCAAAAAGGCGATCAGCCCTTTCATTTTCTTTGTATTGTAGAACCCTATTGGCAAGAAAATGATGAAGATATCCTATAAACTCCCCCTGCTTTTCTTTCTCTTTCTTTGGAGCCTCCCACAGCTACTTTTGGGACAAGAAAAAGAACGCATAGACAGCCTAAAACGCCTAGGACAAGAAGAAAGCGTTTTGGGCGCCCTGAGCTATAGCCAATGGGCCAAAAAAGTATTTAAAAGCAAAAATTATAGTGAAGCCCTTCAGCTTTTTGAAGAGGAAATTCGCTGTAGAAGCCATTTGCCCGATACCGGCGAACTGCCTACGCTTAAGGTCCGCGCCCATTATAATGCTAGCCTAATGGCTAGAGTAATTGGCCAATATGAATTGGCTAAAAAGCATGGCTTTGCCTGCCTCAATAGCAGCAAAAAACTATTGGGAGAAAAAGATGTAGAAACCCTAGATGCCTATCGACTCCTTGCCGATATTGGCTATTATAGTCAGGCCTATGAACTAGAACAAAACTATGGCGACACCGCCCTTTGGCTTTGTGAATCCGCCAGCCCCCTAGACAGCAGCCGCTATACTAGCCTGCTGGTTTTGCAAGCCGCCCGAGAAATCAAAAAAGGCTTTTATGTAGAAGGCGAACAGCTCCTAAAAAAAGCCCTGGCCATAGAACAACAACGCCCCAAAGATAACCTCAAGGTCCAAAAAAGCTTGGCCAAAATCTATAATGACTTAGCCGTCATTTCTGATTATCAAGACCGCTTTGGAGCCGCCCTTAGCTTTTATAATAAAGCCCTAGCCCTGCGCAAAAGTACAGGCGGAGAAGAACAACTCTCGCTAATTTGGCTCTATGATAATATGGGCGTGCTCTACCACCGTATGGACCGCCCCCTCGATGCACTAGAGTACCAACATCAGGCCCTAGATATTGCCAAAAAACTAATTGGCGAAGACCACCCTCGCTATGCCTTGGTCTTGCAGCATTCTGCAGTATCTTTTGAAAAACTCAAGCAATATGGACAGGCCGAAAAACGCCTAAAAAAAGCGATTCAGATTTATACCCAAAGCCTAGCCGCAGACCACCCCAAAGTAAGTACCGCCAAAATGAGGCTGGCCAAGTTTAAATCTAAGCAGGACTGGCCAGCAGCCCAAGCCCTCTTTCAAGAAGCAGAAAATATTCTGCTCCAAAATCCAGAGAGAAACGCTCCCGCCCTAGCCGACCTCTATTTTGAGTGGGCCGATGCCGCTGACAAGCATAAATTAGGGCCTGTTATTTTAGAAAAAACAACCCTCGCCCTAGCTGAAAACCGATTCCAAACAAAAGATGGCTACCGAGAACCGCGTCTGGCCTTGCGTTGCTGGACCCTCTGGCTGAAGTACGCTAGTTCAGCTGATTTTGGACCTAAAAAACAAGCGCTATTTGCCCTACAAAGCAATATTCATCGACAATTAGAGCGTAGCGCCAACCAAAGCGATAAACAACTGCTGCTCTCTACTGCCAAGCATTTTTATGGCGCCTATATTGACCATATTTACCGCTACAAAGAGCAATATCTCCAAAAAGAAGAGATGCGCAACCAACTCTTGGCCCTCTTTGAAACTAGCAAATCAGTGCTGCTCAAACACAGTTTGGCCCTACACCAAAAACTCGCCAGCCTAAAGCTAACAGCAGAAAAGGAAAAAGCCTGCTTGCAGGCCCAAAAACAAGCGATCTACTATGAAGAGCTCTGGACCCAAGCCGACCCTCAAGATAAAAAAGAGTTTAGTCGACTGGAAAAGCAATATGAACAGGCCAAGGCCAAATGGCTGGCCCTCAAAGCTGAAGTAGGCCTAGATAAAGACAAACAAAAGACCTCTAGCTGGCAGCTCCCCTTGGCAAAAGAGCTACAGGGTAAATTGGCCCAAAAAGAATTGCTTTTGCATTACTTCTCTAATCAAGATGGGCATTTTCGCCTCAGCATTAGCCAAAATAGCTTTGAGCTAGAACAAATCAATGAACTGCTTTTAGAAGGCCCCATTATCCGCCTAATCAATAGCTTTTATGATAGCGAAGCCCTCTTTGAACTAGATGCCCGCATTCGGTATCAACAGTTTTTAGCCGATGCAGAACTGCTCTCGCAGCTCTTACTCCCCAAAAACTTAGGACAGTTTGAGCAATTGAGCATTGTGAGTGATGGTATCTTAGAATACCTCCCCTTTGAACTGCTCCTTAGCAAAAAAGCAGGCCCCAAAGATAATTTCCAAACCCTCCCCTATTTGGTCAAAACAAAAAGTATTCGCTATGTTTATAACTGGGAGGTCCTGCAAAAACAAGAGCAGCATATTCCACAAAAGCATCCCAAAATGCTAGCCCTAGCGCCTATTTATAATTGGGAAAGCCCCATGCACAAACCCCTAGCCGGCGCCCAAGAGGAGGTGGCCTGGCTGCATAAACGCTACCCCTCTAAAAATATAGCGCCCTTTCCCAATAAGCAGGAATTACTAGCCAATATCGGCAATTATCAGTTGGTGCATTTGGCCATGCACGCCTTGGCCCCAGATAGTAGCGATGCCTTTTTGCTGCTGCCCGAAGAAGGACCAAAAGGTCGATTAGATAGTAAGGAGCTAGCCGCTCTCTCCCTAGAAAATCAAGATCTCCTCGTTCTTTCAGCCTGCCAAACCGCCCTCGGTAAACAAAATAGCGGCGAAGGTGTCATGAGCCTTGGCCGGGCCTTGGCCCATAGTGCCGCCCCCTCGGCTATGGTGACGCTCTGGTCTTGGAATGATGAATCAGCAGTCTATCTGATGCGCCGCTTTTATATTCATTTAGAGCAAGGCTCGCCTAAGGATAAGGCCCTGCAAGCAGCCAAATTAGATTATATCAATAATGCAAAAGAAATGCATTGCCACCCCTTTTTCTGGGCTGCCGCTATTCTCTACGGAAACCGACAACCCCTGGCCCTTCAACCCAAAGCAAATTATAGCCCCTACTATTGGGGCGGGGCCGGACTAGCTGCCTTGTTGATCCTTGCACTTGCCTTTTGGCGCCGAAAATCTTAAGCTAAATAACAAAGCCCTCCGTCAATTAGACGGAGGGCTTTTTCTTTGCCTCTTTTCAAGCTATTCTTCTAAGCCCTCTGTTTTAATGTCTGTAATCAAAGGGTCATCTAGGCGAGCCTGTAGCTCAGGCAGACGAGAAAGCGGCAAGGATAAGGTCAAAACAACTTCTTCCGCCGCATAATCAGAGCTTTTGATGTCCATCTCCGCCCCTTTGAGGTAGTTCATCCAATCACTAAGCAAGGGATAGGGCAAAAAGAGCTTGACTTTCTGTTTCAATATGCGCACGACTGTCGGCGCCTCATTTAAGGCCTCAAAACTAGCCGCCTTATAGGCCGTTTTCAAACCCGAGGTTCCCAATTTGGTCCCCCCAAAATAACGCACTACCACAATCAAACAATGGGTCAATCCAAAGCTATCAATCTGACCCAAAATAGGCCGACCCGCCGTTCCCGAAGGCTCCCCATCATCATTGGCCCGATAATGCGTTTTGTCTAATCCCAAACGCCAGGCATAACAATGATGCCGCGCCTTAAAATGCAACTGCCGCAGCTCCTCCAAGTAGAGCTGGATCGCCTCTTCATCCTCTACCTCATAGGCGTAGGCTATAAATTTACTCCCTTTTTCCTTGTACCATCCCTCTCGGGGCTCCGCCAAAGTCGTGTAGCGGTCAATAATTTCTGCTGACAAAATAAGGCCTTTAAATTGCTACCCAAAGGGGCAAATCTGCTTGAATACCGAGGCTCTGCATCAATTGCGCAATAGCCGCCTCTCCCTTTGGTCCAAAATCAATGCTGTTTTCAGTAACATACAAATTGATATGCAGCTGACAAACTTCTGCATCCATTTCTTGGGCATGCTCCGCTACATATTCCGCCGAGGCCCGCGGATGCGCAAAGGCATATTCTACCGATTTACGCAATAATCGCCCAATCTTTTGCTTGAGCGCCTCAGGCAAGTCTCTACGGACCGCTATGCCGCCCAAAGGGATCGGCAAGCCCGTTTGCTCTTCCCAATGTTGCCCCAAATCCATCACTTTGTGCAGGCCTCTTTGAGCATAGGTAAAGCGGTTTTCATGTATCAATAACCCCAGATCTACTTGCCCGCCAAGTACCGCCCCCTCAATATCCGAAAACAAGTATTCTTGCCGATTTTGAGCCCCTGGAAAAGCAAAAGACAATAGGAAATTTGCCGTGGTATGCTGCCCCGGTATCGCTATTTTGGCCTCCGCCACTTCTGCGGCCCCAAAAGGCCGAGCCCCCACCAATAAAGGCCCACAATTGTTCCCCAATGCAGAACCCGCCCGCAAGAGTTGGTAGTCTTTCCACAAATGCGCAAAAGCATGATAACTCAACTTGCAAACAGGCAACTCTCCCGCAAAAGCCAAGCGGTTCAGCTCCTCTACATCCGCATGATGCACCTCAAACTCTAACCCCTCTGTATCTATTTTCCCATGCACCAAAGCATCAAAAATAAAGGTATCATTGGGACAAGGCGAATAGCCTATTTTGATCTTTTCCATTTCTTTTTTTTATTTTTCTTTTGGGGCCTCCGCAGCAAAGCTGCGGCGCTACGCTTCGGGGCTCGCTGTTCGCTCGGCCCTTCGGCGCAAAGCGCCTCGGTCTGGCCCTGCGGGCCACCCGCTCCGCATCGCTAGGCCAAATGGGAGTCCTCTGCTTCAACCACCCCAGCCGCCCTACAGCATCTAATTAAATAGAACACAAGATTTGCTTGGCCTGCTGCATACTCCCTAAGGAAATATCCAGATGGGTCACTAGGCGGATCCATTGGCCCCCAAAGGGAACCGCAAGCAGGCCTTTGGCCGCCAATTGGTCCAAAAATGCCTGAGGCGAAAGCTCTTCCTTTAAACGAAAGAGCACAATATTAGTTTGTACGGGAGCCAGTTCTTCACAATAAGCTTGTTGCGCAATGAGCTGGCCTAATTCAGCCGCTTTTTCATGGTCTTCCGCTAGACGGGCCCATTGTTGGTCCAAAGCATATTGTCCAGCCGCCGCCAATTGGCCAGTTTGCCGCATCCCTCCACCAAAGAGCTTGCGCAAACGCCTAGCCGAGTGGATAAAATTGGCACTGCCCAGGAGCAAGGAGCCAATAGGGGCCCCTAGGCCCTTAGAGAGACAAATCGAAATGCTATCAAAGCAGGCCCCTACTTCTTTTTCGCTATAGCCTTTGGCCACAATAGCATTGGCAAGGCGGGCCCCATCTAAATGGACGGCCAAATTATTTTCTCGGGCTAGTTGAGAGAGGACCTGCATTTGGTCCAAATCATAACAACTTCCCCCTCCTTTATTACAGGTATTTTCAAGGACCAAGATTTGGGCATTGGCCTTATGCAAATCATGAGGGTTGGGCAAAGCCGCCAATAAACTTGAGGGCTGCATCAATCCCGCCTCATCATGGGTCAAAATTGGGCTGAGTCCAGAATGAAAGCTAATGCCTCCTACCTCATATAAATATACATGTGAACGCTGATCGCAAATGAGGCTGCCTGGGGCCGAGCTATGATTTTTGATCGCAATTTGGTTGGCCATGGTCCCGGAGGGACAAAAGAGGCCCGCCTCCAAGCCAAAGCGTTGGGCCGTTTCTCTTTCTAAAGCATTGGTTAAGGGGTCTTCGCCAAAGACGTCATCGCCTAGGGGGGCCTTTTGCATGGCGGCCAGCATGCCTTGGCTAGGGCGAGTGACCGTATCGGATCTAAAATCTATCATAAAAGGAAGGTTAAAGTAAAAAATGAGTGGGCTAATTCTTTGGTCCAAATCCTGCGTCCTACAGGCGGCGAAGCCGCCGCAAAGGAGCGAAGCGACTGGCCTAGCGATGGAAGGCAGGGCGGCGAAGCCGCAGACCAAGGCCGTCAGGCCGCAGGGCCGAGCGAACAGCGAGCTGCCGAACGTAGCGCCGCAAGGCGAAGCCGCAGCGGAGGCCCCCCAAAAAACAGAAAAAACTAAACTCTTTCGACTAGGAGGGCCGCACCTAGGCCTGCCCGGGCCGAAATGGCGATACAGCCCAATTGTTTATCCTCTTTTTCGAGGCCATCGAGCAGATTGGCCAGGGCGATGCCGCCCATAGCGCCGGCGGCATAGCCCCAAGCAATATCGCTACCGAAGATATTATATTGGTCCAGCGGAATATCGAGAGCTTGAGTAAAATGCAGGCCAACAGCGGCGAAGAGCTCCACTTTTTCCCAAAGTTCAATATCATTTTTGTTCAGGCCAGTTTGGGCCAGCAACTGCTTGACGGCCTCTAGGCCAGCGGTACAGCTGAGGGTAGGATCGACAGCCACCACCTTAGCGCTTAAGATTTTGGCTCGGGCTTTCAGGCCCAATTGCTCGCCAATTTGGGCATTACCGATTAGGGCCATAGCCGAGCCATCGGCCAATTGGGCGGCAGAGGCGGGCGTATGCAAATGCTCCAGATATTCAAGGGAGGGATAGCGCATAAGGGCCATAACATCGAGGTCCTTGGCTTCTTTTTCGGAGAGGATGGGCGCAAACTGGGCCATATCTTCGGCCTTTAGGCCATGGCGAAGGCACTCATTTTTTTCGAGAATAGGCAGGCCATTTTGGTCATAGACCAGAGCGGCATTGTGGCGGAGCCATTTAGCGGCCTGGCTTTTCAGGGCTCTTTGGTGCATCTCGAAAGAATATTCGTCTAGTTCTTGGCGGCTAAATCCTTGCAAATTGGCGAGCAGATCGGCGCTAAGGCTAGGCGGCACAAAATTGACGGCGGCACGGACCAGCGGGTCATAAATCATGGCGCCTCCGTCGCTAAGTTCGGGCACTCGGTTCATACTTTCTAGTCCCCCAGCCAAAACCAATTGCTCCCAGCCGAGTTCTATTTTTGCTGCGGCCATTTGCAGGGCCTCTAGGCCAGAGGCGCAAAAGCGGTTGATTTGGGTACCAGCCACCTGGTAGGGCAAGCCAGCGTAGAGGGCGGCGGCTCGGGCGATATTGCCGCCTTGTTCGCCTACGGGCGTCATGCAACCGAGGAAAAGATCGCCGATATAATCGGCAGCAGTGGGTTGGGCTTTGAGCACTGCCTGAATACTACTATCGAGTAATTGGATAGGTTTTATTTCTTGTAGGGGGCCACTATTTTGGCCGGCGGCCCTTGGGGTTCGGCTAGCGGCATATATAAATACATTTTGCATTTTATCGACATCTATTTTAGTGGTCATGAAAAGACAACAGCTTGAGCTAAATTAAAGGCTAATATTGGCTAATTCTTCCTTATTTTAGTTGGGCCGAGGGGCCTTAGCTAAGTGTAGCTTACTGTCTTACTGGAGCTTTTAGTTATTTTCTAGCGGCCTTGAGTATTTTGCTTCGTTTATTTTATTTGGCTGGGCTTGAACATGCCCAAAATAACAAAATTCAGGAATATGTTGCACGCTCCAATCAAACGAACCGCCTACCCTTGGGCCAAGCCAGCCTTTTATGTTTTTGCGGTCCTTTACCTTTTGGGATTTTGTTTGCCCGCCTACCATATCCACCCCTTAGTAGAGCTATTGATTCGGGAGCGTTTTGCTTTACCAATGCCAGCGGATTCGCTATGGGGCTATCAGGTTCCGATTTACTTCTTGAAGCAGATGGTTGATTCGCCTTTATTGCTTTTGGCCAATATGGCCAACTTCATCGTTCTATTTATGTTTGCCTATCAGCTCATTCGGCCATTGGGGGCTTATATTTTGCTTAAAAACGCCTTAGTTATCTTAATGTTGGTGGGCACAGTTATTTGGCCCTTGCTTCTGCGTACGGGTTTTGACTGGGGCTATTATCTATGGGCCTTAGGGGCCTTAGGCATGAGCTTTTGCTTTTTATCCCAGCCTTTAAATCAGTCTAAAGATACCGCTTTGGAGAATACAGATATTTTGGATGCCGACTATTTTTCCTCTTAGAATAATAGGTCCTCTATACCGCCCCTAAAGCGCTTCCTTTATTTTGGGCCCAAAAAAGGGCGCCTCCAAAGTATGGAGGCGCCCTAAAAGTACTTATTGCTTTAACAGATTAGTTAATTTTCACAAACTTCTGTTTGATTTGCTGGCCATCGGCTTGGATGGCGGTGAAATAGTAGAGTCCATCTGCGAGTTGGTCGATTGAGACCGTATGTTGTCCATTTTGCAATTGACCGCTCCAGATTTGGCGGCCCATAGCATCAAAAATTTGGGCATCGACAGTTCCTTCGCTACTGAGTTCTACCTGCAGTTGTTCGCGGGCGGGATTTGGATAAAGGAGGAGCGAGAACTCTTCTTTTGTGGCCAAATCTGCCGTTGTTCTGCTAGAAGAGAGGCAGAAGTTGGTGGTTTCGCTGCTCCCGAAGCTAGCGCCGCTTGCGAGGAGATCCCCTTGGGCGTTAGTTAGGCTATAATCGCCATTGCCGTAGCTACAGCAGATACCATCTCCATATTGGTCATAAATAACAAAGCTATAGCAGCCATTGGGTAGGCAGATATCTTCATTGTGGTTGGTTCCGCTATAACTATTACCGCTAGCCACTGCTGTATTATTAGCATCTAGAATTTCCCAGCTTGTTTCTCCAGGATAATTATCGAAGTTAATATTTAGGTTAAGTGTTTCACAGCCGCTACCGCCGCCAGTGCTACCGCCAGCATCTTCTAGCTGAATATTATCGATAGCCATATCGCTGGTATAGCTAGTTCCGGTACTTCCATAGAAGCGGAGTTGAACCGTTTGCCCGGCATAGCTGCTAAGGTCTACAGTAGCCGAGAACCAGCTATTGCCTTGGTTGCCAGAAGTACTCCAGAGGCTGCTCCAGTTGGTCCCATCAGTAGATGCTTCTAGGCTAAGGGTACCCATATCGCTACCATACATATGATAATCGAAGCTAAACTCGGGGCTGCTTAGGCCGCTCAAATCGAAGCAAGGAGCGTTTAGGACTGCTACTTTGCTGGGATAATTGGGTGAAGAGGCCTCAATATAAAGGTAAGTTGATGCTTCTGAGGCGGCAGAGGGGCCAGTAGAAGAAGAACCAGTTGCTCCGCTGTTTTCGGTCCAATCGATATCATCATTCGCATTTTGGCTCCAATCGCCTAGGCCAGACTCAAAGCCTTCGGTATAAGGAAAGCTAGTAATTGTATTTGCGCAGACAGTTCCTGTTCCGCCGCCAGTGCTCCCGCCAGCATCTTCCAGCTGAATATTATCGATAGCCATATCACTGGTATAGCTAGTTCCGGTACTTCCATAGAAGCGGAGTTGAACTTGTTCTCCGACATAGCTGCTGAGATCTACAGTAGCCGAGAACCAGCTATTGCCTTGATCTCCTGTTGTGCTCCAGATATTGGTCCAGCTTGTTCCGTCGGTACTTGCTTGTAGGCTAAGGCTCCCCATATCGCTACCATACATATGATAATCGAAGCTAAATTCGGGATTAGCAACTGCGGCCAAATCAAAGCAAGGCGTATTTAGGATAGCTACTTTGCTGGGATAATTGGGCGAAGAGGCCTCAATATAAAGGTAGTTAGTAGCTTCTGAAGCGGCAGAGGGGCCAGTAGAAGAAGAAGGCGTACTACCATTATTTGAGGTCCAATTGATATCATCATTACTACTTTGGCTAAAGTCGCCTAGGCCAGACTCAAAACCTTCGGTATAAGGGAAACTAGAAATAGCGGTTGTACAGAAAGTGCTTCCGCCGCCGCCAGTACTTCCACCACAGCCATTAGAGCTTAATAGGCTTTCGCGGAAGCCGCCAGGAGCGAAGAGTGCCTGCATACGGGCCTTTTGTCCAGCCGTAAAGAGATTCATACAAGCATCATCTGAGTAATCCATATAGTTTTCGACCATATCGGCAGAGCCACAAGAGCGATGGCCTGCATCGCAGCCATAATTAGCGGCATCAGACTCTGGGGTATCTCCAACAAAGTCATCTTGTCCGCAAGCGCCATCGCCCCAGATGTGGCGAAGGTTTAGCCAGTGGCCCACCTCATGCGTAGCGGTACGTCCACCATCAAAGGGCGCTGTAGCTTGGCCCACTGTACCAAAATACTTATAGCCCATGACGACCCCATCGGTAGCAAAATCGCCAGAGCCGGGGAATTGGGCATAGCCCAAAATTCCGCCGCTGATATTACAGACCCACATATTGAGATATTGATCCGTGGGCCAAGCGTCTTTACCGCCTTGGCTGCTATACTTCATGGCGTCATTGGTCGAGAAACTAGAGACCGAGGTATAGGTTCGGGTAATTCCAGTAGTAGCATTGCCGTTGGGATCTACGGTAGCGAGGCAGAACTCGATTTCGGTATCTGCGGCTTGGGCCCATTTGTTATCCGCATCGGAGTTGGTGCGGCGAAAATCTTCATTGAGGACCTGAATTTGGGAAAGGATTTGTGCATCGCTAATATTTTGGGCAGTGGTATTATAAACCACATGCACCACTACGGGGATGGTGATCACAGAGCGGCTGCTATTGGCTTGGCCAGAGCGGATAAAGTTTTGCGTATGCTGCTCAATGCTTCGCATACGTTGCTCTACTGCGGGATTGGCCTGTTGTTGTTGCTGCAAAACATCCATGGCATGGCAATTTCGGGGGCCGGGCGGATGATTATGCTGGGCAGAAAGGCCAAAAGAAAAGCATAAAAAGAGGCAAAATGCAATTTGCCTAAAGGATAAAAAGTTCATAAACACAGAGATTAAATAGTTTAATGGAATTTTTGATTGCGTTAAATTTAGCTAGAAAATAGCGCTAAACCCAAATAAAATTTTGAATCAAAGCCCAAAATCCATTTATAAAACCAGTATTCAATCTATCACTATAACAAGATAAAATCACCTAGTTTAGAGTAGTTAGAGCAAAATTTTTTCTATGAGAAGCAGCTCTCCTAGAAAAAAGCTATAAACTATACTCATAATAAAGAAAAAGGCTAGAGTAACTGCTTTGATATCTAGTTCTTTATATAAGTCCCTTAGGGCCTAATAGATTTAAAAAATCTTCATCTGAATTTTAACTTATGTTAATCTTTGTTAAGATCAAATGGAAGCCTTTTTAGGGGGAACTATTTACGGCCCAATTTTTTCGGTGGACAGGCGGCGAAGCCGCCGCAGGCTGAGGGATGGACAGCAGTGGCGCGAAGCGGCAGACCGAGCCAGCGAAGCTGGCGAAGGGCCGAGCAGACCTGCGAGCTGCGACACAGCCCGACCCGCCCAAAGGGCGGGGCAGCCCCAAAACAAAACAACTTATATCCTTATGCGACTATTATCCCTTTTGATTTTCGGCCTTTTTTTGGGCCAGACGGTATCGGCCCAGCTGGACATTGAAAACTGTCAGTTTTTGCCTGATTTGAAAAGCTGTACGACCTTGGTTTTTATGCCTGCTTATGATACGGCCCAGCACCATAGTTATCGGCAATTGATTGAGCGAGAATGGAAGTTGACGCCTATAAAATTTGTTTCTTATCGCGAGTATTTGCAGTATAAAAACAAAAAGGGCTATGCGTATTTGTTGTTTGGCGACGATAAGATTAACAATGCCAGCCAGCGCTCTAGTTATGTATATTTGGAGCTTTGGCTTTGGGCCAATGCGCAAAAAAAGCGGATGGCTCGGATGGAGTTGTATCCCGATGCGCAAACCAGCCAGGATCCCTCTTTGATTTATGATTATCGTTTTCATACAGAGGGGCATATTTTCAATTGGTCGGAGGGGATGCTCAAGAATTATTTGCAGCAGATTCAGGACCATTTGCTGCGGGGACAAAAGCGCTCGGGTTTTCGGCCAGGGCCCGCCAAAGCCGAATTAAAAGCGCTGAAAACGGATACCCTTTTTGTTCCAGATTATGTGCTCAAGGAGTTTAATACCTATTGGGAGGCCAAGGGGACGCAATCGGCCCAAGAACTGATGGCCAAATACCCCTACCCCTATAAAATAGTTAGCAACAAGGAGTTATCTAAGCGTATTTTAGCCTGCCCCGAAGGGAAAAAGATTTATTATTTGCTTTTTGTGCGCAGCAATAGCGATAAATATGTCTCGGTGGTCGAGGGGCAATCGGGCGATATTTTATATAGTCGCCTACGGCCTTTGCAATTTAATTTGCGGCCCAAAGACTTGCAGCGTTTGGCCAAGAAAGTGAGTAAATTTTAAGTAAAAAGGGCGGTTGGAGAATTCTCCGACCGCCCTTTTGCTATGCCTCCAAACGCCAATCTATGGGCGTTTTTCCTTGTTTTTCTAAATGTGCGTTGGCCTTTGAAAAATGAGCCGAGCCCAAAAAGGCCGTTCCTGCCAAAGGCGAAGGATGCGTGGCTTCCAAAACCAAATGCTTACTTTCGTCAATCAGGACCTTTTTCTTTTTGGCAAAACCGCCCCAAAGCATAAAGACCAAGCCTTCTCGCTCTTCCGATAGCTTTTGAATGACGGCATCGGTAAATTTTTGCCAGCCAATTTTAGCATGAGAAGCCGCCTTTTTATGCTCTACCGTTAGGGCCGCATTGAGCATAAAAACGCCTTGATCGGCCCAAGACTCCAAACAGCCATGTTTTGGCGCTACAAAGCCCTCAATATCAGCCGTTAGTTCTTTATAAACATTGCGCAAAGAGGGCGGAATCCGTTGGCCCTTGGGCACCGAAAACGAAAGTCCATGCGCTTGCCCAGGTCCATGATAGGGATCTTGGCCCAAAAGGACCACCTTTACCTCATGAAAAGGGACCTTATTAAAGGCATTGAAAATAAGGGGGCCGGGGGGATAAATCGTTTTGCCGGCTTGCATATCGGCTTTTAGGCGCTCCTTAATTTTGGCAAAATAATCTTGTTCAAATTCTGCTTTTAGGGCCTCTAACCAAGAGGCTTCAATTTGTACTTGGCTCATATTTTTTAGTTCGATTTAGGCTAAATTTAAGGAGTTTGGCAGAGATTGTCCATAAAAAAAAGCCCCAAATTGGGGCTTTTATCGCTTAAACGCCTTTGGCTAAGGCATCCAATAATTTCTTTTCTACTTGCAAGAGTTCTTGCAATTTGGGCATGGCTTGGCTGTGCAAACGTCTTTGTTCTAGCTGCAAGAGTTGTCGGTTATCGACATAAGGTTGCAAAATTTCCCATTCTTCGAGGCTGAGCAAGGCTTTTTCTTGGACCAACTGCTGCAGCCGTTGCCGCAAATTATGCGCAGGAGGCTGTTCTTGCTGCTGCATACTATATAGGTAGCTCAATTGGTCAATTTTCTGCCAATAATTTTGCTGTTCTTTCAAAAATTTGGCCGTGGGAGCCTGCAACAAAAGCTGCAGTTGGGCCTGCTGCGAGCGAAGTTGATTGCGCAATTGCTGGCGCTGCGCCCGATGTTTGGGCGAGGTTTTCCAAATTGGGCCGGCCAAATCAATGCGCAAATTGGGCAAATCCTCGGCTAGTTCGGTAATTTCCTGAATCTGCTCTAGGCTGGGGCTATCCCAATCACAGTAAATAAAATAAACCTCCTCTTCCCCATCTTCCACCAGCAAATCAAATTTAAATTGCTGTAAATTCTGATGAAGATCATGAGCCGCTGGCCCCTCCACAATTCGCTTGGGAGCAGCCGCCTGATAGGCCGTTAGATAGGGTTGTAGTTTTTGCATTTTGGGGTATTTTTAACTAAGGCGAGTTTGCAACTCATAGGCCTCGATCGTAATCGAAATAAAATCTTCTTCTTGCTGAAAAGCATCTTGAAAACATCGAATCAAATAAGCTTTCGCTCCTCTAATGTCTTGAATATCATAAATGTTCCGTCCATGGGCACTTACTTTTTTAACTTGTTTGTCATCCAAGTAAACGGCCCCATTCAAAGCATCCTGAATGGGCTTAATAATATTGTCGGTATCCAAATCTGTTTCCCGATGATAATAGTAGGAAATCGATAATTCCACCTCCTGTTCACTGGGCAAATCTTTGCGTTTGGCCAATACTTTTTTGGCCTCTTTACGGATTCTCCCCTTCCAGCGTTCCCGCCTTTTTCCGCTCGATTGCACACTGGCCGGCTTGCCAATTACGGCAATCAATATTTTTCGCATTTCTTTTCTTTTCCTGTTTTTTGGGGCCTCCCGCAGCCCTTTTTTGGGGGGCTGCGGGCGCTAGGTTGCGGGGCTCGCTATTCGCTCGGCCCTGCGGCGGCTTTGCCGCCTGGGTCTGGCCCTTTGGGCCACCCCTTCACAGCGCTAGGCCGTTGCAGGCTTTGCCTGCAGGGCGCTTCGCGCCCTTTTCTGGACCAGAAATTTAGGCCTTTTTATCAAATTCCTCAAATAGTTCTTGGCGGCCATATTTGCTACAAATGGGGCATTCATAGGGGTTATGTCCTCTAGCGGGACAATACTCTCGACCAAAGAAAATGATTTGCAGATGCAATTTGTTCCAACTTTTCTTAGGAAATAATGCTTTTAGGTCTTTTTCTGTCTGCTCTACTGATTTTCCATTGCTCAATTGCCAGCGCCAAGCGAGGCGATGAATATGAGTATCTACGGGAAAGGCGGGATGGCCAAAGCCCTGCGACATGACCACAGAGGCCGTTTTATGGCCCATACCGGGCAATTTTTCTAGGGCTTCAAAGCTTTCGGGCACCTCCCCTTGGTACTCTTCTAGCAAAATTTGAGAGAGTTTAGAAATGGCCTTAGATTTTCGGGGGGCTAGGCCACAGGGCCGAATAATTCTTTCGATTTCCTCGACAGGCAATTTAATCATTTCGGCTGGCGTGCTGGCCTTTTCAAATAGAATGGGCGTAACCGTATTTACTCTAGCGTCTGTACATTGGGCCGAGAGCAAAACGGCCACCAACAAACTATAATTATCGGTATGTTCTAGGGGGATGGGCGTTTCTGGATAAAGCTCTTCCAGCCATTTCCGTATATTTTTGCTCACTGTTTTATGGCTAGGATAACGGCCGGGACGTTTTCTTTTGGGCATAAGTTAAAATCTTTTGAGTGCAGAGCAAGATACAATTTTTTGTGCAGACAGGCGGCTTGCACTAAGGGCAGAGCGGAGAAGGTCCATTTGGCCTAGCGATGTGCAGCAGTGCGGCGCAGCCGCAGACCAAGGCCGTCAGGCCGCAGGGCCGAGCAGACCTGCGAGCTGCGAAACGTAGCGCCGCAGCTTTGCTGCGGAGGCCCCAAAAAAAAGGCCTCCTATATATCAGGAGACCTTTAGATTTTTTGGGTTGGCTAAACTTAGCGGCCGAGATAAGCCTTGAGCAACTTACTTTTAGAGGTAGAGGTTCTCAATTTATTGATGGCTTTATCTTTAATTTGGCGAACGCGTTCGCGGGTCAGGCCAAACTTATCGCCAATATCTTCTAGCGACATAGGGTGTTGGTAACCGATACCGAAATAGAGTTTGATGACATCTCTTTGGCGATCGGTTAGTGAGCAAAGCGAGCGTTCGATTTCGTTGCGCAAAGACTCCATATATTCCAGATTGGCATCTGTTTGAGGAGTATTGGTATTTTCGAGTACGTCGAGCAGCGAGTTATCTTCTCCTTCTACGAAGGGCGCATCCATAGAAACGTGGCGGGCGGCCACGCCTAGGGTAGTTTCTACTTCATTGGAGCCGATAGAGAGCACTTGAGCGAGTTCATCGGCAGAGGGTTCGCGTTCAAACTCCTGTTCTAATTTAGAGAAGGCCTTATTAATTTTGTTGAGTGAGCCCACCTTATTGAGGGGAAGGCGCACGATACGAGATTGTTCGGCTAGGGCTTGGAGGATAGATTGGCGGATCCACCAAACGGCATAAGAGATAAATTTGAAACCGCGGGTTTCGTCGAAGCGTTGAGCGGCTTTGATTAGGCCGAGGTTTCCTTCATTGATCAAATCACTGAGGGAAAGGCCTTGATTTTGGTATTGTTTGGCCACAGAGACCACGAATCGGAGGTTAGCTTTGGTTAGGCGTTCTAGGGCGATTTGGTCGCCGGCCTTAATGCGTTTTGCCAAATCCACCTCTTCCTCAGGGGTCAACAAATCCACTTTACCGATCTCTTGCAGATATTTCTCTAGCGATTGACTTTCGCGATTGGTAATGGATTTGGTAATTTTTAACTGTCTCATGAACCTACTATTTTGAGAGGCAACTGATTAGCCTACAGTTGCGCTATATTTTGATTAAGATAGAAAATGCCCAACTACAAATATAGGGCTTTTTTGTGGTATTCGCTTCTTTAACTGCTATAAATGCCTTTTTTGTTCATTGCTTAGCGATTTTATGAAAAAATAAAGGGTTTAGGGGCTTTTGTGCCTTGGGAGGCCTTAAGTTTTTAAAGCATTCGTTTGCAAAAGTTGTTTTTTTATTTTTTATTACGAACGGAGATCGTTCTGTGGGTTTAAACAGCCACCCAATTTTCTCCCTAATCAGAAGATGCCCCATAGAGAAGAAAAAACAGGGCGTTGGTCACAGTGAATCTATGTAGCTTAGGCTGCTAGCTTCAGAAAAAAGAGAACATCCTTATGGACAGAAAAAAATTTAAGGTAGAATTTTTATTTCGGGCATCTCCGAAAATTGTATATAGTTTTCTTTCTACTCCGGACAATTTGACTCGTTGGTTTTGCGACGACTGTAATTTGGTTGATGGTCAATTTAGTTTTGACTGGGAGGGAAATGAAGAAATTGCCTTTTTGCTCGAATCTCAGGAAGATAGTTATTTACGTTTGCAGTGGGAGGATTTCCCCGATGAGTACTTGGAGTACAAAATGAGTCGTTCTGAAGTCACTGCAGAAACTATTTTAGAGATTACCGCCTTTTGTGATGAGGACGAAGTAGAGGAGGAAAAAGATTTTTGGGCTACTCAGATGGAATCTCTTCGTAGAGCCATGGGTGGCTAGCTTTTTGCTATTTCGTTTGCTCCCTTATTTTAGTGGTATTTTAGATGATTATCCCAATGACTTAAAACTTAAATACTATGTTTGGTTTCCTCAGAAATGAGATGCTCGAAGTGATCGAGTGGAAGGAAGATAGCAAGGACGTTGTGCTTTGGAAGTTTCCCGATAAAGATGCAAATATTAAATACGGTGCACAATTGACCGTTCGTGAGTCGCAGATGGCCCTTTTTCAGAATGAGGGGCAGATTGCCGATGTATTTTTTCCGGGTCGACATAAGTTGATTACGGAGAACATGCCGATTCTCACGACGATTAAATCATGGAAGCACGGTTTCAACTCTCCTTTCAAGTCGGATATTTACTTTGTTAGTGGCCGACAGTTTACGAATATGCGTTGGGGCACGCCCAATCCTATTTTCATTAAGGATCCAGAGCTCAACCGAGTTCAGGTGCGGGCCTTTGGGGTGTATTTCATCCGCATTAAGGACCCCAAGAAGTTTTATCAGGAGTATGCGGGCACCAAAGACATCCTTTACATCTCTGAGTTGGAGGATTCGCTAAGAGGTTTGATTGCGCCTAAATTTGCGGAGGCTTTGGCCAAGAGTGGCGTTTCTGCTTTTGATATTTATGCCAACTACTCGACTTTGGGTGATACGATTGCGCCTATTTTGCAGCAGGACCTAGATCCTTTTGGTATTGAGTTGACGAAGTTCCAAATTTCTAGTGTGTCTCTTCCCCCTGAGGTAGAAGAGCATATCAATGAAATGGCCAAGGTAAATTATACCTCGGATGCCAATTTGGATAAAATGCAGCGCATGGCCAATATTGAGGCAACAAAAGAATCGGCCAAACATGGCATTCAGCCTCAGCAGCTCCAAAATCAGAATCAGCAGCAGATGATGCAACAAATGATGATGCAGCAAATGATGCAACAGATGATGAATCAAGGCGGCGGCATGATGGGTAACAATAATATGCAGCAACAACAACAGCAGCAGCAACCTCAGGCCCAAGCCCCCAAGCTTAGCCGAGAGGAAGTGATGAAAAACCTTAGAGAGTTGGGAGAACTCAAAGAAATGGGTATCCTAACTGAAGAAGAGTTTAATAGTAAGAAAGCGGAGCTTTTGGCCCAACTTTAAGCCGAAGCAATTTCCCTTATTTAGTCAATCTTATCTTTTGAGGTAAGATTGACTTTTTTTAGCCCCTATCCTATGAAGATTTTCCGAGCTTTTGGCCGTTTTTTATATCGCTGGCGCTACCTCTGGCTGCTGAGTTTTTCGGCGGCACTCTTATTTTATATTTTTTGCCTACCCAAAACCCTATTTAAAGATCCTTATAGCTTTGTTTTATTGGATCGCAAAGGACAGTTTTTGGGGGCCAGAATTGCCCAGGATGGCCAATGGCGTTTTCCGCCTACAGATAGTTTATCTCCAAAATATGTTCGTTGCTTATTAGAATTTGAGGACCGGCGATTTTATTCACATTGGGGCATTGATATTTATGGCTTTGGTCGGGCAATTCGAGATAATTGGCAGGCGGGAAAAGTGGTTAGTGGGGGCAGTACAATTAGTATGCAGCTGATGCGCTTATCGAGAAAGCGCAAAGGGCGGGCCTTTAGCCAAAAAATTATGGAAAGTATTTTGGCCTCTCGTTTAGAATGGTCCTACTCTAAGGATGAAATTTTAAAGCTTTATGCTAGCCATGCCCCTTTTGGGGGCAATGTGGTGGGTATAGAGGCCGCAGCCTGGCGATATTTTGGAAAATCGGCCCAAGAACTGAGCTGGGGCGAAGCCGCCACCTTGGCCGTCTTGCCCAACAGTCCGGCCCTGATTCACCTAGGAAGAAATAGGTCGGCCCTAAAAAATAAACGCGATCGATTATTACAGACCTTGGTCAAACGAGAAGTTTTAGACAGTTTAGAAGCAAGTCTGGCCCAAAAAGAACCCATTCCCGAAGCCCCCCTGCCCTTGCCTCAAGAAGCCCCGCATTTACTGGAGCGGGCCCGCCAAGAACTAGGCGATGGCCTACAACTTCAAAGTTCTGTAGACCGACTGCTACAGCTACAGTTGTCGGCGCTTTTACAACGCTATCATCGAGATTATCGACAGCAAGAAATTTACAATATAGCGGCCTTGGTTGCCGATATAGAAACGGGAGAAATACTGGCTTATGTAGGGAATATTCAGGATGAGGACCAATCTGATGCCCATGCCGATGATGTGGATTTAATTCGGGCCGAACGCAGTACGGGCAGTATTCTCAAACCATTTTTGTACGCCTTTATGCTAGAAGAGGGCTTATTGAGTCCCAAAAGCTGGCAATCGGATGTGCCAATTTCTATAAAAGGCTATCGGCCTACAAATTATAGTGGGCAATATATGGGTTTGGTCCCTGCGGGCCAAGCGATTGAGCGCTCGCTCAATATTCCCTTGGTCCTGATGCTACAAGAATATGGGGTGGCCAAATTTAAGCAGCGGCTGCGCAGTTTGGGCATGAGTAGTTTGCATCGTTCGCCACAAGATTATGGCCTCTCCCTTATTTTGGGTGGAGCCGAGGGGCGTTTAGATGAAATGCTGGGCGGTTTTGCCAGTATGGCCCGTACCTTAAAAGCTTATGAAGAGCGGCCCTATTGTCCTTATTTGCCCGATCAGTTTCGCCCGCTCTCCTATCTGCCTAAGGTGGCCAATGAACAGCCCGCTTTAGAAAACTGCAGCGCCCAACCGCAGCTTTTATCGGCTGGAGCAATTTATCATTGTTTTCAAAATATGCAGCGTTTAGAGCGGCCCGCTTCTGAGGGGGCTTGGGAATATTTTGAGTCGGCCCGACCTTTGGCCTGGAAAACAGGCACCAGTTTCGGCTTTCGAGATGCTTGGGCCATGGGCGTAAATGGTAAATATGCCTTAGGGGTTTGGGTGGGCAATGCCGCCGGTGAAGGTCGGCCCGAACTAGTGGGCGTACAGGCTGCGGCCCCTATCCTATTTGATATTTTAGACCTTTTGCCCGCCGATGAGGCCGAAACATTTGTTTTGCCCAAAACAGAGTTGCAGCCGTTAATGGTTTGTGCGCATTCGGGTTATCGGGCAAAAGAAAACTGCATCAAAAAAGAGCGCTTATTGTTGCCGCCTTCGGCCCAATCGCAATTGCCTACTTGCCCTTATCATCAGCAATTGGTAGTGGATAGTGCCGAGCAGTACCGCCTACATGCCAACTGTGCCCCTTTGGCCGAGAGTAAACAAAAATCGTATCTGATGCTCCCCCCTTTGGAGGCCCATTATTATCGCTTGCGGCAGCCTTTGTATGAGCCGCCTCCAGCTTACCGCCCCGATTGTCTGGCCGATTTGCCCGAAGCGCCTAGCCGCATGCAATTTATTTACCCCAAACAAGATTTAAAGGTCTTTTTGCCCATTGATTATGATGGCCAGCGCTCTAAATTGGTCCTTAAGGTCACGCATCAGGATAATAAGGCCAAATTGCACTGGCATTTGGACCAGCTTTATTTGGGCAGCACCCAAGATTTTCACGAAATGGAGGTGCAGGCGGCCAAAGGCCCACATACTATTGTAGTGATGGATGAATTGGGCCAAAGCATTAAGCGAAATATTGAAATTTTATCTGAAGGCGATTAGGTTTTTTACCCCATTCCTTAGCCGAAGACCTTTTACGGTAGGTTAAAACCCACATGAATTTAACCGCCGAAGAATATGGCCAAAAGAAAAAAGACCGTTGAGCGGCCTAGCGATGCGAAAGGGGGCGGCGAAGCCGCAGACCAAGGCCGTCAGGCCGCAGGGCCGAGCAGACCTGCGAGCCCTGAAGCGTAGCGCCTGCCGAAGGCAGGAGGCCCCAAAAAAACAAAAATTAAATCTCTACATTCTGTCTTCAGGGACTAAAATAAAATGGGTACTTTTGAGCTTTTGCCACAGAATAATTTAGCATGAAACGCCCTCTTTTTTTTCTCTTCTTTTTATTGAGCAGTTCATTTTTGTCTGCCCAATCTTTGTCGCCACATTTTGGGGGACAATTGGGAATTAGTTTTAGTTTGGGAACGCATTTGCGGCGGATGGGCCTGATGGGGCATTTGTATTATGCGGGCGATTTTTATCAGTTGAATTTGCAATGGCATCAGCACTATAATTGGTCGGCTAGAGGGACGGATCAGCGGGCTTGGGAGAGCCAGATCAAATTGGGGGCGCAGGGAAGTTGGGGCCCAAAATATCAGCAAGTAGAGCAAATACATCCTTTTTTGACGGCGGCGGGGCAGCAAACGGCTCGGCCTTATGCCTTGGGCTATGCCTATATTTTTTATTTGGACCAATGGAAAACTTCGCAGCGTTCGGGTATTTTTTCTGCTCAGGTCAAAGATTTTCGCTTCTTTTTTGAGAATGATTTTTTGGCCTTTCAAAGTTTAGATCGTTATCGAACGGGGGCCATGGGCCTGCATTATCGCTATAAAGATTGGCAATTTGGCTTTAGCAATATTACGTATACGGGCGATGCCTACAGCCCTTATAGTCCCTGGATTAGCAATCCGAATTTTCCTTCTGCTTCGGGCTATATCGATATGGCTTCGGCTCCTTATGGCGATAAATCTTTGGGTATTTTGGCTTTAAAAGTAGATTGGCGGCCCCATTTTGAGGCCTTATCGCATGACTTTTTAGTGCATTTGCAACCGCAATTATCTTTGCGTTTGGGCGTAGATGCCGAGCAAATTCGGAATTTGGTCCAAAATAAATGGATCCATGATTCTAAATTGTTGCCATTGAACTGGAATGAAGAAAAAAATCCTCATATTCCAATGGTAGACAGCGAGGGCTGTTCTTATTTGTATTTGCCAGGCCAAAAAATTCGTCGGCCCCGCTTTTTTGGCGAGCTTCAACTCAATGAGGTAGAATTTTATTGATTTTTTTTGATCTGTTTTTTTTGGGGCTGCCCTTCACTTCGTTCAGGTCGGGCTGTGCACTGGCTCGCAGGTCTGCTCGGCCCTGCAGTTTTTTCGCTACGCTCAAAAACTTTGGTCTGCGGCTGCGCCGCCCCAGTTTCCATCCCTCAGCCGCTCATCTTGTTTTTTTCAGTCTATCTTTTTTCTTCGGCAGTTTAAGGACGAGAATTTTTTTCTAAAATAAATATGGCCAAGATATTTCACTGGCCTCAAAAAAAGGGCAGCAAAAACATTTAGTTTTTGCTGCCCTTCCCTATTTGAAAGCCGCTAATTGAAAGGCCCTAAAAAAAGCTAAACTTTTATGAGCGAACCACTTGCGCTTAGTACAAAAAAGACTCAACTTTAGTGAGCAACTAAAAAATAAGCCATGATTCAACTCGATCAAAAATTACAAGACTATAAATTGAGCAAAAAAATGCTCAAAGCTTTTTACGGCATTTCTTATCCCACTTTACGCAAACGCTTGCGCACTGCAGGCCTGCAGCATTTTATTGGCCGCAGAAAATTTCTCTTTGCCGAATTCCTACTCATTTTTAAGGCTTTGGGCCAGCCCCAAGAAATCGAAAAAGAAATTGAGGAGCTCGCCTTTATTTATGAGCAACTCCTACAGCTTGGACTTATCAAAGGCCAAAGCCAAAAAGCATTGCCCCAAAAGAAGAAGAAAAAACAAGCCCAAAACAAAAATCGCCCTGCATTACGGCCAATTTCTACGACCTTGGTCCTCTGGCAAAACTTTTTGCAGCAGTATTATCAAGTGCTCTTGCTGGGCCTGGAGCTGTTGTATGGAGAGAAAAAAGAAAAATGGCTGGCGGAGGTGGCGTAGGGGGAAGATAAAACTCAATTTATACAAAAACAGATGGATAATAATAGTTACTTATTCAGGATGGTTCATATCAATAATATAACTCATATTTTAAATCATGGAATTACTCATGCCGAGTCCGACTATGCCAATCCTAACTATAGTCCTATTGGCAATGGAGCTATTATTGAAAAAAGACGAAAAATCTTTGATCCAATCCATAATAAACCTTTATCAGATTATATCCCTTTTTATTTTGGTCCTAGAATGCCTATGCTCTACGTTATTCAAAAAGGCTATGGCGTCCCTGCACTAAATCCCTCAAATATTGTTTACCTTGTAAGCAACATACAAAAAATTCTAGATGCTCAACTCTCTTTTGTATTTACAAATGGCCATGCGGTAAGTGAGGTTTCTGAATTTTTTGGAGAAGATGATATCCCTAATATCAATGATATTCTAGATCAAAATGCGATTAAAACTTCCTATTGGAATGATCCCAATGATTTGGATTTAAAGAGAAGAAAAGAGGCCGAATTTTTAGTGCTCAATGATATACCTATAAATTTAATCCTGGGATATATTGTCTATGATGAGCAAGCTAAAGCACAATTGATTGACCAAAATATCCCTGAACAAAAGGTGCATATCTCTCCAGAACGTTACTTTTAGACAACAACGCTCAAGAAGACAACTTACACTATTTTTTATTTGAAATAAAAATATAGTACTATGATAAAAGAAATTACAGGCGATCTGCTCAATAGTCCAGCAGAAGCACTAGTCAATACCGTAAATACGGTGGGCGTTATGGGAAAAGGTATAGCTCTGCAATTCAAAAAGAAATTTCCCAATAACTTTAAGTTGTATAAAAAGGCCTGCCAAGAAGGCAAAGTAGTACCTGGCAAAATGTTTATGACAACAGAACAAAACTTGCTGGCCGATTCCAAAATTATCATCAACTTCCCAACAAAAACAACTTGGAAAAAACCTTCCGAATATCAATATATTCAAGAGGGCTTAGCCGACCTAAAAAAGCTAATAGAAACTCAACATATAAAATCTATTGCCATTCCTTCATTGGGTGCTGGTAATGGTGGTTTAGATTGGTCCAAAGTAAGAAAAATGATTTTTGCAGCCTTAGGTAACTTAGACTGCACAATATATTTGTACCAACCCAATTATAAACTCCCTGAAAAAATAAAAGCAGAGAAAGTTAAACTTACGCCTGCAAGAGCTATGCTGCTCGCTATTTTCTACGATTTGATTAAAGAAGGAGAATTTGTATCTGAATTTGCAGGAGAAAAAGTAGCCTATTTTTTACAGCGGCTAGGCGGCCAAGAAGCATTCAAAAACTTAATCTACAAGCCCTATTTTTACGGCCCTTATTCAGGAAAAGTAAATCATGTTCTACATTACTTAAATGGTAGTTATCTTAAAGGCTATTACAGCAAAGACAAAAAACCCTTTGAAGAAATTGAACTGATTATGGATGCAGAAGCTACTGTCTTGGCTTACCTTAATAAACCCGAACACAAAAAATATAAAGCTATTGTAGATAAAACCAGTAATTTTTTATCTGGATTCTATTCCCCTTTTGGCTTAGAACTGCTTTCCACCATTGATTATATCTGTCAGGAACAACAAAGTACCGATTTAGAAAAAGTCAAAGAAGCCTTACACAATTGGAGCAGCCGAAAAACTAAACACTTTTCTAATGAACGCTATATTCAGCTAGCGCTAAAACAACTTAAAAATTCAGGCTTATACGATTCTCTAATCAAAGCCTCATAAATTGCTTTGTCCACAAACAAAAAAGTCGGCAGAAAAACGCTATTGTTTTTCTGCCGACTTTTTTTGCCCCGCTCCAACTCAATGAGGTAGAATTTTATTGATTTTTTTTGATCTGTTTTTTTTGGGGCTGCCCTTCACTTCGTTCAGGTCGGGCTGTGCACTGGCTCGCAGGTCTGCTCGGCCCTGCAGTTTTTTCGCTACGCTCAAAAACTTTGGTCTGCGGCTGCGCCGCCCCAGTTTCCATCCCTCAGCCGCTCATCTTGTTTTTTTTCAGTCTATCTTTTTTCTTCGGCAGTTTAAGGACAAGAATTTTTTCTAAAAAACTTAACCACAGGACAAAAAAAGCGCCATTAAAAAGTTAATATTTATCTTTACCCCAAATGAAAGATACAGAAAAAGAGTTAAAGAAAAAACTAAGCGCAGCTTTAAGCTACCACTATGAGCAAATACTTCGCACTCCTAATAATTAGCCTAAGCATTCTAAACTCTTCTTGTACTATTTTATATGGGATCAAACAGAGGCCTTTTGACGATAAAAGCATAGCAGAATTTGTTAAGGAATTTGATGCAGATGAATCTCTAATTCTTAAAGATTCACTATACAGCATCTACTACTATGCTATAGACAGTTGTAGCGACTCAACATTGGTCAAAAATTTATTTCAGCCGCTACAGGTCCATTATTTAGATGCAAATTTTCAACAT
The DNA here is from genome assembly GCF_027594745.1 of Saprospira grandis. Taxonomy (NCBI): domain Bacteria; kingdom Pseudomonadati; phylum Bacteroidota; class Saprospiria; order Saprospirales; family Saprospiraceae; genus Saprospira; species Saprospira grandis. The sequence continues at coordinate 769,459 of NZ_CP110854.1, forward strand.
CTTGCTACGCATATCAATTGCTATGCATCGCCAGGATTAACAAAACTAAATTGGTCCGCAAAAGGAAAGCTAGCTAATTTCCCTCCCCGTTCTGATGTTGATGCAAAAAGTTGTACCCAAGGCTTAGAACACTTACTTTCTCCTTACCCTTTAAAAAATGAGGAGCAGTACTATGTCGTTATTTTTTGGAACCTCTACATGAAGAAACAATCTAAGCACTTAATCAAAACCGTAGAAAAATACATCCAAAACAAAGCTTGCAAACTTGTTTTAGTGAATAATGACATCTGGTACGCTGAAACAGAGGATTAAACTCATCCATATTATTTAATCCACCGCTCTACCGCACCCACAAAAAAAGGGCAGCAAAAACATTTAGTTTTTGCTGCCCTTCCCTATTTGAAAGCCGCTAATTGAAAGGCCGCTGCATTTTTTGCACAAAAAAAACCTCTAAGCCTAAACTTAGAGGTTTTGAAGTGGTTTCGGGCGGACTCGAACCGCCGACACACGGATTTTCAGTCCGATGCTCTACCAGCTGAGCTACGAAACCAGCCGTTTGCTTTGTCAGCGACACAAATATAGGACATCTATAGGCAGAAAAACAAATTTTATCCGCAAAAAAATTAACCGCAAAATATAGTCTCCTGATTATGAGACAGAAAAATTTTATTTTTTATCCAAAAAGAAAAATAGCGCCATTTTCTAACCCCATTAAAGCAAAAGCCGAAGGCCAGGCAACAATGGGCTGAGCGCTGCGAAAGGGTGGCCGAAGGCCAGACCAAGTTTTTTGAGCGTAGCGAAAAAAACGCAGGGCCGAGCAGACCTGCGAGCCCTGAAGCATAGCGACCCAAGGCCGTAGGCCGCAGGGACTGCCCCAAAAAATAAAAAAATTATTCCTCCCAACGATATACCCGTATTTCATTTTCGTAGGCCAAATATAAACGGTAGGCCTGATAACGCAAGGCTTTGAGGCCCTGGGTGGGAATGCCCGACTTTTTTAAATCAATTTTTCGCTGCTGAAAACTTTGAAGATGAATGCGCTGCCAATGCTGCTGATGATCCAACCAAGATAAATAAGGGCCCGTGAGTTGTAGGCTGCGCGCATCGGGCAAAGGAATTTTGCGCAAAAAATTGCCGAATAAATCGAAGAGGTATAAAGCATTGCCCTCTTCCCAAAGTGCTAATTTATCTTGGCTCTCCCAAAGACGAGTAGGCAAAAAATCATCTCGCAAAATGGACCATAATTCGGCCGTTTCGATTAAAACTTGGCCATCGGGACTCATTTTTTTGAGTTGGAAGTCAATCGCATCGAACAACCAAATTTTTTGGTCCGAACTGCCCGAAAGCGCATCCACCTGCAATAAATCCCAATCATTGAGATCTAAACTTTGCATTTGGCCCAATCTGCGGTCCAACAATAAAACTTCTTGAAAATCGGAAAAGAAAATGAGGGGCTGAAAGGGATTACTCACATCCAATTCCTCTATTGTGCCCCGATTGTTTTGGCTAAAACTGTATAACTTTTGGCCCTCGCCATCGTATTTGTCGATTTTTTTGCCGTCCGCCGATACTATATATAGTTGTTGCAGATGATCGAGGCGAATCAAACTACTTTTTTGCGGAATGCTCCAAAGTAATTCTTGGCCCTGAGCCCAAAAAGAGAGGAAAAAAAAGAAGAGCAGAAAAAAATGGCGCATAAAAAAAGATTAAGTCGGAAGCTCGGCCAAATTTTGTTCAGCTAAAATATCCAAGCCCTCCGGATGTTCAAAATAATGCAAACGCAACTTTCCATCTTCTAAACGAGCAAAAGTGGGCTGCGAAAACCAGTCGCCCAAGTTAATATAACGGCGACCGCTTTCATCTAAGCGCAGGTCTTGTGCCAAATGTCGATGGCCAAACATAAAAAACTTAACTGCTGGGCAACGCTCTTTTTTTCGCTGGCAATATAAAATTAACCACTCTTTTTCGCTGCCTAAAAAATTTTGGGGACCATCTTGGGCGGCTCGACTAGAATGCGAAAAAAATTGCGCCAGAGCCGCTCCAATATCTGGATGCAACCAACGAAACAACCACTGGCAAAAAGAATTTCTAAAAATTTTCTTGATGAATTTGTAGCCATGATCGCCTGGCCCCAAGCCATCGCCATGCCCAATCAAAAAGTTTTGGCCCTGCAAACAAACTTGAATCGGATCGCGATGAATTTTTGCGCCCAACTCTTTTTCAAAGTAATCAAACATCCAGACATCATGATTACCCGTGAAAAAATGTAAATCTAGGCCCCGATCGGCCAATTGCGCCAAAAGCCCCAAACTTCTCAAAAAACCTTTGGGCACCACCGTTTTGTACTCAAACCAAAAGTCAAAAATATCACCGACCAAATAAAGGGCTTCGGCCTCTTCATCGGCTAAAATAGTTTGCAACCAACGCACAAACTGTTTTTCTCTTTCTGCCGAATTGGCTACTCCCAAATGAATATCTGAAGCAAAATAAATACGAGCGGACATGATTTTTATAGCTGTTTGCCGCAAGATACCAAAAAGCAGTGGCGACTTCGATATAGATTCCTTAAAATAAAGCCTTTGCTCTAGCCGTTAGAAAAGTAGTCCGCTGGGCAAGTTAGTTTTAAATCAGTGCATTAAGGAATTGCTAATTGTGACCGAAGGAAAAAAAATGCGTCACATTTAAGGTTTTTCTTCCGTTTCTTTGCGGAGCAAGTAAAAGTTAAGTCTCTAAGATTTTTCTTCCCCCACTATTTTGGCGCTTTTTTCGCACTAAAGTAGTTTATCAGCAAAAAATACACTACTACTATGAATTTGAGCATCAAGCAGCCTTTTCTGCAGCTCGTTTACTTGGGCGCGATGATGAGTTTACTCTACATCAGTTATTTTCCCGGCGATTCTGCCTTTGCCCAAAAAATTGCCGCCGAGAGTCTAAGCATTATGTTTGGTCTTTTTTTAGTTGGCGGAATTTTTCTTTTTCTCAAGCGGCCCTACCTCATGTTACAATCTTGGTTGGCTTGCATGAGTTTTTGTTATTTTCTCAAAGGCAGCAGCGACAGTTTTTATTATGCTTCGGCCCAACAGCAACAACCCGTTTTTCAACTTTTACAATTGGACCTCAAAGCGGTTTTGCCCGAAGAAAAAACGGTTTTATTAGATCAGCTCAGTCATTTGCAAGCCGATTTAATTTACCTGCAGGCTGATCAGAGCGCAGATGCTTGCTTAGCCGAAATTGAAAAGAAATATAGCCATAAATATGAGTTGGAGACTAAAAACTCTTGGGTCTACAGCCAACGCCCTTTAATTATAGACTCTAGCAACTGGACCTTTGCGCCCCTACTTATTGATACGCAGGCGCAAATTCGCTTGCTTTGTTTGCCTCAAAACAAACAAGAGCCGCTCAATTCAAAAAAATTACAACAACTGAGCAGACATTCTGCTTTTATTGGAGCCGCACCTCTTTTTGTTGTTAGTTGGAGCCAAGACCTCCCTTGGTCTGAAGAATTGCGCAATCTTCGCCAAAGTTTAGAACTAGAAGATAGCCGCCTCGATATTAACTGGCAAACGGAAGGGCAACATATTTTTCACTCCAAAGAATTGCGCTGCCTAGAACTAAACTCGCCCATTGAAGCTCGTTCTTTGTTTGGCCGCTACCAAATGCAAAAAACAACAGCCACTGCCGCTGCATCTTATCTATAATTTCTTCTTTTTTTTATAGGAGCCCGCAAAGCCAAGCTTTTTTAAGTTTGGCTTTTTTCTTTGGCCGCAAAAGGCCCTTTCAATTAGCGGCTTTCAATTAGCAAGCGGTAGAAAAATCAAAAAGATTTTTCTACCGCTTTTTTCTTTGGTCCAAAAAAGTGGAGGGAATTTTTTTTGTTTGAAAAAGCTGGCCTTAATTTACCCAATAAGGCAAAACAGCTCGAAAAGGCTGGCCAGCGCAAAATCCTTCTATTTCGATCAAGAACAATCCTTTTTGCTCATTATTATAGTAGCTAATTTCTGCTTCTCCTTTTTCATCGCTGCTTAATGCAGCTTGCCAGAAAAGAGTGGGACTTAAATTCCCTCTCGGAATAACAAGGCCTTCATTTTTACGCTTTTCCTGATGATAGGCCGCATAATCGGCCACAAAAAATTGGCGGCTACTATCCAAATCAACAAAACTTTCTGAGTTGTAAAAAATCATAAGTTTGTTTTTCTGTTGTTTTCTCCCCTGCCCAATATTTTGGTCCATTTTAAACAAAGGCTGCTTCTCCAGCTTTTTTTCCCTGATTACCGAAATCCCTTCTACATACACATCCCTTGATCGAGAAAGATCTGCCGAAGAAACCAAGGCAAAGTATGCCTCTGCTAGGCCTTTATTTTCTAACAAGGCCCGAAAACTAAGTCGACTCCCTAAATTTTGAAAATCGAGGGGCAAACTATCCTGCTCAAAATAAAAAGGCAGCACTACACTATCTCTTTCTAAAGGATAGTCTGAAGCAATACGCAAATCTTCCTCTTCCAAGACTAAATCATGAGGCAAAAAATCTTTTTGATAAACTTCTCCAGCCAAAATACTAGCTAAGCAATAGGAATACAATACATTGCCCGTTTCTGGATAATAAGTACGAATGTAGTAATCGCCTTCTTTTAGTCCTAACAAAAGCAACTCCCCATCGGCATTGGTCAAAAAAGTATCTATTAGTTCGGTATTCTGGCGAACAATTAGGGCGACTCCTGGCAGAGGCAAAAAATCATTCCCCAAACAGCGAAGGTATAATCCAACATCATCCCCAGATAAACTATCTTTTAGGGCTTGTTTTTTTTGGGCCAAGGCCAAACTATCTATCCATTTTTCTCTGCGAAAAACAACCTCTTGTTTCTGCTCTGGCCTACTGGGTCGTAGATCAATTATTCTTTGTTCTTTAAATCCATGATAGCGCCCGACTAAGCGAATTTTTCTAGCTTTTTTGAGTGGAAAAGAAAAATCCCCCTCTTCATCTGTTTGAATTTTATCCAATAGCTCATCGGTTTCCGCATCAAAAACACTCAATTTTCTTTTGGCCAAAGGCAGATTGGGCCAGGCCCAATAAAAACTGCCATTTAAGACGGTCCAAACGCCTTTCTCTATTTTTTCTGTTTGATTTTCGCCTAAAAAATATTGAATGATATTGGGGTTATTCCAATCTTTTAGACTGGCCAAATGCACCGCAACCGAAAAATCGGCAGATAGGGGTTTTCCCTCTGCATCTTTAAATTGAATGCCCAAAACCTCCTTTTGTCGAGTTTTATGTTTTTTTGCGGCCAAATTCAAATCTACATTTATGGCTAAGGGCATTTTACTCGACTCTATTTTTTGGGCCTCTATTTTGGCCTCTTGCTGCAAATTTTCTAATGTAGTTTTTGCTTTTTTTTCTGTCCCTAACTTTTGTACTAGGGCTGGATCATAAAGCCAAATTGTTTTCTCAAAAAGGGCAGCGCTATCTACATCCATAAAAATTCTCAAGCGATATGCGCCAGCTGTCGCAAATAATGGCCAACTAAAATCGCCTTCGCCTCTTCCTGCTTGCAAAAGGAAGCGCTTTTTTTTCAACAGCTTTTCATTGGGGGTATAAATTTCTGCATAAAAAACACTGCTGTCGGCCAAAGCTTCCCCATCGGCTTGGGCATAAACAGAAAACCAAAGAATATCCCCTGCCCGATAAATACTTCGGTCTGTTTGCGCATAGATTCTAGCGGCTTGTCCTTTCAGCAAGGGCGTAAAAAATAGAGAGATCAATAAACTAAGATAAAGTTGCTTCATTTTTTTCTTTTCTATCTAGATGCAGTTTTTTATTTTTTTGGGGCCTCCGCTGCGGCTTTGCCTTGCGGCGCTACGTTTCGCAGCTCGCTGTTCGCTCGGCCCTGCGCAAAAAACAAGTTTTTTACTCGGTCTGCGGCTGCGCCGCCCTGCTGCACATCGCTAGGCCGAATAAATGCCCTGCGCTTCGGCCGCAAAAGGCCCTTTCAATTAGCGGCTTTCAATTAGCAAGCGGTAGAAAAATCTTTCTGATTTTTCTACCGCTTTTTTTCTTTGGTCCAAAAAAGTGGAGGGATTTTTTTTGGGTGCAGAAAAAAAGGAGAAAATTATAGTCGAACAGAAAAAAGGCCTCAAAAAAATGGTTAAATTGAAATGCGAGACCGATTTGCTAAGAAAATTGGCCAGGCGGTTTTTACGGTAGGTTAAAACCCACCGCAAAATGGTATCGCTTTGCGATAACCTATAGATGAGGGTTGAAACCCTCATGAATTTAGCGGCGGCCAGCAAAGCCGGCCGCGGGCCCCAAAAAATTCCCATCACAAAAAAAATCCTCATGAAAAAAAGCAGTTTATTTTTACTCTCCCTCTGTTTTGCTAGCTTTTTGGGCGGCTGCCAAGAAAAAAAGCCAGCCAAAGCGACGCCCGTAAAACAAGAAAGTGCCGACAGTAGCCAGCAAGAGCAGCCCAAAAAACAAAAAGGCATAGACGAAAAGTACCGAAAATGGATGGAAGCGCAATTTGCAGCCGGAAAAGCTTGTCCAGAAGCCGATTGTAATCCAGAAACTTGGATGAAAAATATTGAGGCAGGCAAAGAGGGCTGCAATACGGGCCTACCCGATGAAATTCCGAACTGGATGCAAGCCGATATCAATGGCGATGGAATTATGGATGCGGTGGCCAATGTGCCGCTTTTGCAATGCGATGGCGGAAAAAGTCAGGCGACCGCCGTACATCTTTTAGTCTTTTTATCTGATGGCCAAGGAGATTTTGCCGTTTTAGACGATCCTAGCATTTTGCGCAAAGGAGCATCGGTAGAACGCATAGACAGCCTCTTTGCCGATGGGCGCTTACAGATGTATTATGGAGATTTTGCGCAAGAAGATCCACTTTGCTGCCCTTCTTTGGAAGAGCGAAAGCAATTTAAATATGAAGCCGGATTATTTAAATTATTAAAATAAAACCCTTATGCTAAACCCTAAAGTTTTGGCCATTGGTCTTTTGGCCCTAAGTCTTGGCGCTTGTAGCCCCGAAAAGCAAGCAGAAAAAAGCAGTAAAAAACAAGAAGTACAACAAAAAGAAACGCCCAAAAAACAAGCAGAAAAAATTCCGTTTAAGGAATTATATGCGGGTTGGCGCTCGCTTCAAATTTCTGCTAAAAAATATGAGTCAGAAAAAAACTGTACGCCAGAAATCACCTTGGCCGATGATTATAAAGGACCAGGAATTGGTTTGCCGCTGGCGGCAGAATTGGAGGCCAAATTTATAAAAGGCGATATGAATGCCGATGGGCAAGAAGATGCCGCCTTAAATGTGCCTTATTTGCAATGCGATGGTGGAAATGCCCTGCGTTATGCGAGCATCTCGCTTTTTTTTGTTTCTCAGCCCGATGGCAGCTACCGCATTGTAGAAGATCCTAAAGCTTTAGAAAAGCTAGCGGATATTTTAAAAATCAAAGCCCTTCGATCGGGAGAAGTAGATATAGAATGCTTCTATCATCGGGATGAGGCTACGATGGGCTATGCGCCAGACAGCAGTTTGGTCAAAACCCTTTCTTTTCAGGATTTAATTTAAAAAACAACTATGCAGCCCTCTAAAAAATTGAGTATACATAAAATTTGCAACTACTTTACGGGCTATGAGCTCATCAACTACATTTATTGGCAGGAGCAAGCCGTAGGCAAGAACAAAAGCATCTTGTCTAAAAAAGCGGCAGTTTCGGAAAGCTTGCCTCAGCTTTGGATACATAATAAAGAGAAGGGGCAACAATATGATCTTTTGGGCCAATTGGATTTGGCCGAGGGAGAATATGCCGAAGGCTTTTTGATTCAGCATTTAGATTTTTCTGATGAGCGTTCTTGGCGATTTAATGGTTATGCTTATCAGCAGCATATATTAAATGACTACAATTTTATGCACAAAGATTTTTTGGAGGGCCAAATTTTGGTTTGGAGTCGAGCGGAAGAGCAAAGACGCTTTTGGTTGCTTGATAGTTTGGGCCAAAAGCATCAGCTCTTGCTCAGTACTGCGGCAAAAGTAGATTGGCGAATTGATGTGCGCAGCCGCGAGCTACAAGTCTATCAGCTAGATGCAGAAAAAGGATTAGTCATAAAAACGGTCAAATTATAATATGCGAGATTGGGTAGCCGAATTTTATAAAAAGCAGAATGATTGGCTGGGCGTTTATTTGGGTCCGGTTACAGAAGAAGATCATCGAAGAGCCCAACGTTTGCAAGACTTGGCAGAACTTAATGGTAAAAAAAAGGTCCTTGAACTAGGTGGTGGTGGTGGACAAACCGCTTTGGCCATTGCCCAATTGGGTCATGAGGTAGATATGGTAGAACTTTTGGAAAGCTCTGCCAATTGGGCCAAAAAATTGGCAGAACAACATGCTCCTCAACGCCTAAATATCATTCAGGCCGATTTTTATGATTGGGAAGGGCCAGAAAAGCAATACGACCTCATTTGTTATTTTGATAGCTTTGGCATTGGCAGCGATTTGGAGCAAAAAGAGTTGCTCAAAAAAATGCATCATTGGCTAGCGCCCGATGGCTTAATTGTAATAGAAGTTGGTGCGAGTTGGTATTGGTCGGGCCAAGCCTGGGGGCAAGAATATGATTTTGAGTTGGGCATCCGCCGGCATGAATTTGACCCCATCAATTGTCGTTTGCTTGATAAATGGTGGTTGAAAAATAGTCCGAAAGAAGTTTATCAACAATCTTTGCGTTGTTATACCCCTGCGGATTTTGAGCTACTACTAGAAAATATACCACTCAAAATCAGTAAATTACAAACTGGGCCCGCATTTGACGAAGCGCAAAACATAGTACAAGAGCAGGCCGATTGGGCGGATTGTATGACTTACTTTGTTTGTTTACAAAAAGAAAGCGCAAAAAGTTGGACAGACCAAAAATAAAAGCCTATCTTGTGGGTACGCTTTTGCTTTGACCGGCAAACTGGTAAGCTACGATAAGGTAAAAATTAGGTTGTAATAAGTGTTGTATTAGCTTTTGTGAGTGCCTTTTTTCTTTTGTTGTTATCTCCCCTGTTTTGGTCTTGGGCCCTAGGCCGCAAAGCTCTTACATTACATTTTATTCATTCTATTTAATATTTTTTCTATGAACATTTTCGTAGCGAAGTTGAACTTCAGAACTACTTCTGAAGAGCTAGAAGAGCTGTTCGCTCAGTTTGGTACTGTGGACTCTGCTAAAATCATTATGGACCGTGAAACGGACCGCTCAAAAGGGTTTGGCTTTGTTGAAATGCCTGACGAAGAGGATGGCCAGGCAGCTATCGACGCTTTGAACGAAACCGAATTCCATGAGCGCACTATCGTTGTTAAGAAAGCTCGTCCCCGTGAGGAGCGTCCTCGTAACAACAACCGCGGTGGCGGACGTGGCGGTTACGACCGTGGCGGACGTAGCGGCGGTGGTTACGACCGTGGTGGCCGCAGCGGCGGTGGTTACGATCGTGGTGGCCGTGGTGGTTATGACTACTAGACGACAACACCTTCTAATATAGTTGGCCTGTCCAACTGATAGAAACAACTAGGCAACTCCTTTTTTTAGGAGTTGCTTTTTTTTTGTTTTGGCTCTGCTTAGGCAAATTACCTACAAATAAGAAATGGGGAAAATGCAATTTGTCCGCAAAAAGTTTATTTTGTAAATTTACCATCTTGAAGTCGCCAAGCAGATTTGTTTTTACCTACTATTTACTTCCCAAAACAGAAAAACATGACTGCCGAACAACTCCAACAACTGATAGAAGAGCCCGAGGCCCTAAGAAGTTGTAGCTATGAACAACTGGAGCAACTCTTGCTTCACTACCCTAGCTGCAGCCTCATTCGTGCCCTGCTCCTTATTAAGTTGGGCCAAAACCAAGGCCGAAATTATTACAGACAACAGCAAATTTTTGCCTTTTATGATCCAAAAGTTAAAGGATTGCGCAGCAAACTTTTAACAAAAGGCCTAAAATTGCAGAGCAAGCACAGCCTATGAGAGAGTATGTAGAAGGCCCCTCCAAAAAGGAGCCCCAAAACAATATCCATCCAAGGCAAGGGCAATCCCTGCTAGAGCGGTTTTTGCAAGAAAATGCAGCCGCCCAAGGCGAACCCCTGCCCCAAGATGAACCCATAGGCGAAATTCCAATTCCAGACCGCAAAAAACGTTTTAAGTTCTTGAGATTTCCAAAATTAAAAGCCCTGCTCGATCAACTCCAAGAGGAGGACCAACAACCCGCAGATGGCTATATCATTACTGGCGAGGAGCAAAGCAGCCCGCCCAAAGGCCTAGAACAAGCCGCCCAAGAGCAAGACGATACCCAAGAGTTTTTGGATAAAATTGACCAAAAGCTGATCGACCTTAGAGCCAACCGCAAACAGAAAAAAAAGAACGCTTCTGAGCAACTCGAAGAAGATATACAGCAAAGTATCTTAGCCGATAATCAGTTGGCCTCTGAACGCTTAGCCGAAATTTTGGCCCAGCAAGGAAAAAAAGCGGAGGCAATTGCAATGTACCAGCGCCTAAGTTTGAAATTTCCTAAAAAAAGTCTTTTCTTTGCCGAGAAGATTAAAGAACTCTCTATCTAAATCTAGCGAGTCCCTCCATTAGAAGCCTACTAATAGTAAGATATAAATTATGACACTGCTCACTATCCTCATCGCCCTGATCGCCCTACTACTCATTCTCGTTGTTATGGTCCAAAACCCCAAAGGAGGAGGACTTAACTCGGCATTTGGTGGTACTCAAGAAGCCCAAAAAATTATGGGCGCCTCTAGATCAGGAGACATCCTAGTAAAGGTAACTTGGACGCTAGGCGGCCTGCTCATGCTGCTTACCCTTCTTGCTGGCCTCATTGTCTAGGTTTTAAGATTGATTGTATTCATAATAAGCGCTAAGCCCCGTTCTCGGGGCTTTTTTTGTCCCTAAACCCGAATTTCGCCCCCCCCCAAACAAGAGCCCCCCTTTTTTTGTCTAGCTGATGTATCGCCCATTCCCCATCAAAACGTTTTTAGCATGCGCAACTTTCTCAAAATACTGCTTCGCATACTTCCTATTTTGGCCCTGCTAGGCCTCGGATTTTGGATTTTTTTGCAGTTCTATGGCTCTAGAGAACAAGAAAGCTGGTTCTCTTCTCAGTATTGGGGACAAGAAAATAAGGCCCAAAGAGCCGCCGCCCAAACGTTTATGCAACACTATAAAGATAGTCTGCAAAACAATAGACTCAGCCCCCAATTCCTCCGCTGGGCCGCCAATTATAGCCAAGATAGCCTGCAAATCTCGGCCCTAGAAGCCGAAGAAAAACTGAGCATCCAACTGCTCCAACGACATATCCAAGCCCAAAGGAGCCAAGGCCCCGCCCTTATCCAGTTTTTACAAAATCCCCAATACTGCCCCCCAGATTCTATCGCCCTTTTGACCCTAGAAAAAAAATGGCTGCGCCAAACCGCCCCCGATAGCCTGCAAACTTGCCTCGAAAAACTCCCCAACTGCCAACAAGCTAGCCCATCAGAAAAACAATACTTCAACAACCGCCTCCAACTCCTCATGGGCAAAGAGGTCCAAACAGCAGCCCTTTTTGCCGTCTTTCAAGAAGAACTAGATAGCCTCTATACCCAATTGACCCAAATCGATAGCCTTAGCCCATCTCCCAACTACTGGAATCAACTCCAAAAACAAAAAGGCCAAATCGATAGCCTGCCCAAACTCCCCATAGAAGATATTAACGCCCTATTTCTGCCCCCATTCGTCCGCCAAGACCAAATTCTTGGCCTGCAAAAATTATCCGCAAAAAATAGCTGGCCCCAAAGCCTACTCCCCCTCGCCCCCCTACTAGAAAAAGAACTCCCCCAAAATGATAGCCTCATCCTCTCCCCTTTTAACCCCCTGCCCTTCCCCAATCTAATCGAACTTAACCCCCAAAATAAAACAGAAGAAAAAGCAATCCTGCTCGCACAAATCTGGCAAACTAAACTACTACTCGCCGAATTAGGCTGGTACGACCAAAATTGGACTATCCAAGAATTAAAAACCTTTCTCCAAAAAAATAGCCCCCTGCCAAACTACTTCCAAGAACAACTAATTCTCTATCTTCGCTCTCAACCCGGCCAATTGGTCCGAGCAAAACTCCAAAATGAGGTCCTCAAAGAACTAGCCTACAAAATGACGAAAAATGAAAAAGCCCTCAATAAAAAACAATTTCTAAAACAATTTGCCGCCCTCCCCCTAGACCTCTGGGAGGAAGCCCTAGACCTCTACTCTCCCAAATAAATTAGCCTTATTTTTAGCCTCTACTTAAATCATTTCTCTAATTATGTACAAACTCTTTTTGCATAGCAGCCTGCTCGCAGCCGCCCTCTTTCTGGCCAGCTGTGGCAGCGAAAATAACCCCGCGGTAGAATCCAATACCCCCCAAAACATAGAAAATGAAACAACAACAACCCCAAAGGAAGAGAAAAAAGGCCTGCCCGTCCAAATCTCTGGACGTATCAACGGAATCGCCCCAAAAACTAAAATTTTTCTGGACCAAAGAGGTACCAATAGCGTCGAATCCCTCTCCTCTGTAGAAATTGACGAAAATGGCCAGTTCCAACTAAAAGCCGATCTTGCCCACCCCAATATCCTTCGCCTACGATTTAATGCCCAATATATCTGGCTCGCCCTAGAAGGTAAGGAAAACCTCCAAATTGAGGCTACTGTCAACGAAAAAGCGCTCAGCCAAATCAATATCGAAGGCTCCCCCTTCTCTAGCGAACTCAATAAACTCGTCCTGGCCAAAGCTAGCCAAGAAGAACGTGCAAAATACCTAGAAGATAAAACCGAAGAGCAAGTCTTAGTCAACCTTTTTGTCGTCGAAAGCCTCGATATTAACAATTATTTGCCCCTCTACGAAAAGGTCCGCGACCAACTCACTAAGGTCTACCCTAACTGGAACTATACCCGCGAGTTTAATAACCGCATTATGCTTACCGCCCAAAAGAAACAACAACAACCCTTTGGTATCGGTAATCCCATGCCCGACATTAAACTGCCTAACCCCTCCGGCGAACAAATTGCCCTATCTTCGCTCAAAGGTAAGGTCGTTTTGGTCGATTTCTGGGCTAGCTGGTGTGGCCCCTGCCGCCGCGAAAATCCCAATTTGGTCCGCATCTATAACAAATATAAAGATCAAGGTTTTACCGTCTATAGCGTCTCTCTAGATGGTCTCGATGACCGCAAAATGGCTTTCTTTAAAGACAAAGGCGATATGCTCAAAATGCAAATGGAACAACAGGCCCAACGCTGGAGACAAGCTATCGAACAAGATCAACTCAGCTGGCCCTACCATGTGAGCGAATTGCGCGGCTGGAGCAGCCTCGTCGCCCGCCAGTTTGGTATCAATTCTATCCCCAGAGCCTTTTTGCTCGATAGAAATGGCGTGCTCCGCTATGCCGACGGCCTCCGTGGACCCGCCCTAGAAGCTAAGGTCAAAGAATTACTCTAATTTTTGTTCTTTGCTCCCTTTCTCAAAAGCTAGTGCTATTTTTAGTGCTAGCTTTTTCTTTTTTTTGGGCCCGCGGCCGGCTAGGCTCCGCCTAGGTCGGCCGCCGCTATGCTTCGCCGCTCGCAAGTCTGCTCGGCCCTGCGTCGCTTCGCTCCTGGGTCTGGCGCTTCGCGCCACGGCTGCGCAGCGCTGGGCCAACTGACTCACCTCCTAAATCTGTTTCCTTATGCCTCTTGATCGCTGGGATATCCTTGGCCTAGTCGCCATACCCCTCTTTATTGTTTTGGGCCAAAGCTTTGGCCTGGCTTTTTTAGTCTTCTTGCTCTTGGCCCTCCGCTGGGGAAAACGCTTGTATAAGACCCATCCCAATTGGGGCAAACTCTACTTCCTCCTCTTTGCTTTGGGCTTTGCCTCTTGGCTAGGCTTTAGCTTTTGGCTAATAAATGGTGTTTATCAACCCTTAGATCAAAATTTTTCTCCCCAATATATTTTGGTCCTCGGCGCTGGCGTTCGAGAAGATGGCCAACCCAAAAATCAATTGCGCTACCGCCTAGAAAAAACCTATGAACTGGCCCAAATCTACCCCCAAGCAAAACTCATTTTATCTGGGGGCCAAGGCCCCGATGAACCCCTAAGCGAAGCCCAAGCCATGCAAAACTATTTGGTCCAAAAAGGCCTAGCCCAAAAACGCATCCTCCAAGAAGATCAATCTACCTCCACCCAAGAAAATTTAGACTTCTCCGCCCAAAAGTATCCCCAACTAAAAACAGCTCCAAGCATTATCATTAGTAGCGACTATCATCTAAAACGCGCCCGCTTTTTGGCCCAAAAAAAAGGCTTCCAAAATATTAAGGCACAAGCCGCCCCTACCCCCTTTCTCTGGCTGCTCAACCAACTGCCCAGAGAATATCTGGCTTTTCTTAAAGACTTTTTATTCTCTCTATAAGAAGACTAAAAAGCCAAAAACTTCACTATTTTAGCCGCCTAACCTATCTATCTTTTTTTGCGTGTAGAGGCGAGCGCAGCGAGCCGGCCACAACAAGCCCTTTAGGGCGTCCTTCAACGACCAAAGGGAGTAACCGCCGCAAGGCAAAGCCGCAGCGACAACAAGACTGAAAGTCGCAGTTCGACGACTGAAAGGAGTAACGCCCCAAAAGCCTATTAAAAAAGAAATTTATGAAGATACTGAATAGTCTTGTGCGTTTTGCATTTTCATTTCGGGCCAAAAAGATTCACTATTTCATGCAGCATCCGCATGAAGTACAAGAACAATGGCTACAGCATTTAATTAGCAGAGCAAAAAACACCCAATGGGGACAAGAATTTGGTTTTCAATCAATTAAAACACATAAGGATTTTCAAAAACAACTGCCCCTAAGCGATTATGAAACCCTAAAACCCTACATTCGACAGATGATGTTGGGCCAAAAAGATGTACTTTGGCCCGGGCAAACTAAATGGTTTTCAAAATCTTCAGGAACCACCAACGATAAGAGCAAATATTTGCCAGTGTCTATGGAAAACCTCAAAACATGCCATTTGCAAGGTAGCCATGACGCCCTAGCACTTTGGTATCATAGCCAACCCCAAACGCAGGTCATGAGCAATGCCAAAAGTTTGATCATGGGAGGAAGTTTGGAGCGTTTTGCCGAATTTCCAGAAAGTCAAATTGGCGATATTTCGGCCATTATGCTGCTCAATATGCCCTTTTATGGCAAGTACTTTTATACGCCCTCTATGGAAACGGCCCTGATGAAAGACTGGGAGCAAAAAATTGAATTGATGGCCCAAGAAATCTGCCGAGAAAACCTGACAACCATTGGCGGCGTGCCCACTTGGACCATTGTGCTCTTTCGGAAACTACTAGAAGTGACGGGCAAATCCAATATTCTGGAGATTTTCCCCAACTTTGAGGTCTATATGCATGGAGGCGTTAGTTTTGAGCCTTACCGCCAACAATTTAAAGCCTTTTTACCCTCAGAAAAAGTCCAATACCGAGAGAATTACAATGCTTCTGAAGGCTATTTTGCCAGTCAATACGATGGCCAAAATAAGGATATGTTGCTCTTGCTCGATAATGGGGTCTATTATGAATTTATGCCTCTAAGTGAATTAGGCTCGGCTCAACCAATTGTTTTGAGTTTGGCCGAAGTGGAATTGGGCCAAGATTATGCCTTGCTCATTAGCAGTAATGCCGGCCTTTGGCGCTACCAAATTGGCGACACCATCCGCTTTACGAGTTTGGCCCCCTACCGCATTCAAATTAGTGGGCGAACCAAGCATTTTATCAATGTTTTTGGCGAAGAGGTCATGGTCCAAAATACCGATAAGGCCCTAGCCATTTGCTGCGAAAAATGGGGCGCTCGAATTAGTGAGTATACTGTTGGTCCCATCTTTTTGGAAGAAGGCAAGGGCGGACATGAGTGGTGGATAGAGTTTGAACAACAACCGAAAAACTTGGCCGCTTTTGCCCAAGATTTGGACCAAACCCTGCAAAGCCTCAACTCTGATTATGAGGCCAAAAGATACCGCAACCTGGCCCTGCAGCCACTAAAATTACATACTTTAGCCAAAGGGAGTTTTCATGCCTGGCTAAAATCTAGAGGAAAATATGGGGGCCAAAATAAAGTCCCTCGCCTATCCAATAGCCGAGAATATATTGAGGCCCTCGCTCAATTTGAGCAGTAAGGGCCAAAAAAGAGGGCTGCCGAAAATTCGGCAGCCCTTCTTTTGGGGGATGGGGGACCTTAAGGTCTGACTTTATTTCTCAAAAATGAAGCCTTCTTTAGTGGCTTGCTCTCGAACGGCTTTGAGCATGGCATCATCTAGGCTGTTGCCCTTTTTGCCCGCTTGTTTTTTCCGCTCTGCACTAATGTAAGCCGAACGCTGCTTACTTAGTTCCTGAATTTCGTTTTGAATGCGTTCGCGCTCCTTCATTTTGGCTTCTATCACTTCCTTGCGCTTGTCTTTATCTAACCCTTGGAGTTCTTCGGGGAGTTCCTCTTCCTCGGCATCCAAAATGACATCTTCATTCTCTACATAGGCATCTACAGCATCCCAAGAAGAGTTTTTGTAGGCCCCAGAAGATTTAGAGATGGCCCGCTCGGTTAGACTAAAAGCAGCGGCATTGACATCTTGTTTCTTTTGGCGAGCTTTCATTTCGGCCCCTTTGCGGCCACCATAGCTCATATAGGTGCGGTTAAGCGTATCATTGAGACGGAGAATTTCTGCATCCTGAGGCGCTTCGATATGGGCAATCTTTTCATTTTGGTTGATGCAAAGGTACTTGCCCTCGGCCCGATCAGCACCATCTTTCCAGGCAAGCTGTACGCCTTGTTCGCAGGCCCCGCAAAAAATGGTATTGACCACAATAATGCGTTTTACGGCTGCTTTGCAAACCTCTTTATAGTTTTTGGGGCCTTGGGTAAAACGTTCGTTGCCTGCAATAAAAATGAGTTTGAGGTCTTCCTCTCTATCCGACCAATTCAAATTATCCAAGGCATCTTCTATGGCCCAACCACAATACTCTGAGCCGCCATTGGTGCGAATTTCAAAAAGTTTTTCCGAAACTAGGTCCAAATCTGTAGTCAATGGAGCAAGCTGAAGCAAATAACCATTGCTGCTGGGGTGATTGTCTTTTCCATACTCATAAAGGGCCAGCTCAATATTTGGAGCTTTGCCATCTTTACGGCTACGGGCCAATTCATTGACAATTTTCCAGAGCTGAGCTTTGGCCTGCTCAATAAGGCCGTCCATGCTGCCGCTGGCATCCAGTAGGAGCGCAATTTGAATTTTGGGTTCGACTGTCTGCTGTCGCGATTTTTCTACTAGGGGGGCTGTTCGGGGAGTTTGGGCTTGGACTGCGCCAAAACTGAGCAACAGCCCAAAGACGAAAAAATGAAGAATTTTCATAGGTTCTAGTTTTTTGTTAGTGGGGAATCCTTTGGGCTTAATAGTCTTATTGATAAGATGTAAGCAGTTGCGTTTTTGGTGCTTACTATTTTTTTTGGTCCAAAATGGAAGGCGGCGCAGCCGCCGCTGAGGCGCGCAGCGCCTGGCTGAGGGATAGATAGCAGTGGCCGAAGGCCAGACCCAGCTTTTTGAGCAAAGCGAAAAAAGCGCAGGGCCGAGCAGACCTGCGAGCTGCGACATAGCCCGACCCGAGCAAAGCGAGGGGCAGCCCCAAAATATCAGTTTATTCTTCCAAACTATTTCTGGGCCAAAAAACAGCGCCTAGAATAACCACCGCCGCCAAAAGCTCTTCCCAGCTGGGCCAATCGCCTAATAAAAGGAGGGCCCAAAAGAGGGCATAAAGGGGTTCTAAGCTAGCCATCAGACTCACTTTTTCGGTCCGTAAATGCCCCAAAGCCCAAATGTAGAGGAAGTGAGCCCCTGCGGTAAAAACCAAGCCCAATAAAAGGAGATAAAAGTAGGGCAAATAGCGGCTAGGCCAGCTTTCTAGCTGCCAAATTTGCCAAAAGGCCAAGCAGATAAAAGCCCCAAAATTTTGCAAAAAAGCCAAGGCATTAGCCCCTAAATTGGCCAAAGCCCTTTTGTTGATCCAGCTCAATAAGGCAAAAGAAAAAGCCGAGCAAAGTCCCCAGCCCCAAGCCTGTACATAGAGCAAATCGCCTGCATTTAAGGAGGGGAAAATTAAGAGCGCTACCCCTAAAAGCAGCCAAAGCGAACGGCCCAAATCGCTGCGCAGCCAGGGGCCCTGCCCCAATAGGGGCCGCAAAAGGACCGTAAACAAGGGGAAAGCCGCAAAACTAATAACGCCCAAGGCCAAACGCCCCTGCTGTATGGCCATAAAAAAGGACCACCAATGCAGGGCCAAAAGTGCGCCTAAGCGCAGACTCAATTGGTAGTTTTTTTTGATTAAGGCATAGACATTGGGCAAAAAAAAGAAGAGGCAACAGGCCGCAAAAAACGTTCGGCCCAAAACCAACTGACTAGCCGAAAGGCCCGAAAAACGAGCAAATAAACCCGCTCCACCAAAGAGCATCACCGCCAATTGTAGGCCCAAATTGGCCTTAATTTCTATTTTCATTTTCTATACATTAAAAAGAGCCAACTACTCCTTAGCAGTTGACTCTTTAGTGCAAATTTATCTTTTTTCTACGGCCTAGCGTCCGCGAATAGTGGTTGTTTGCTGAATCCAGCAAGGTACCTTAATGCTAGCCCCCTCTTTGAGTTGGCGCTGGAAAATCTCCGTTTTAGTAGGCATAAAAGCGCTATATTGACCAATATATTTGTTGGCTTTAGCCGCTACAGAAGGATCAACAGATTTAGCTTTCACCCATTCGTCGATAGCGGGCCAAACACAAATCTGAGCATCCCAACCCGTTCCTTTGGCGCTACAACGTCCACCACTAGAAGCGTACATAATTCCTACGAGCAAATAAGGCTCTCCCCAATTGGGACGGAATTTAGAGGCCTTGCGGCAATAGCTACGAGCAGAACCAAAACTACCTGCACGGAAAAGGCGGTCGGCATAGCGATAAGCCAAATCAGCTTTTACTTCATTGCTTACCCAACCCTCTTCATCAATGGCGGCAGGATAAAACTCCCAGGCTTTGTCTTTTAGCTCCTGGCTCTCTTCACGAGCGCCTTTAGAGCGGTACATCAAAATTTTGGTGTAAGCGGTAGTCGTATCATTATTAAGGATTTTATCAAAGTTGGCCGCAGCAATACTGTCCGCCACTTCTTCAAAAGCCTTTCGTACTTCCAGATAGAACTCATCTTCCCCACCACATTTCTTACCGATTACGGTCAAGATTTCGGTATTCTGTGCCTGGTTACGAGGATCTGCCTCAAACTTGGGGCGCCAGATTTTGGTATAATAAGCACAACCAAAAATGGCATCTTTGATGGGCTCAAACTGCGCATCTACTTCGGTCCAAGCTTTTTTGTAATCATCTTTGGGGTTCTTTTTGGCCAATTCCTCCAAACTTGCATAAAGTTTACGCATATACTCGGCATCAATGCCTTCTACATTCGAGCGGAAAGCATAAACGGTGAGGGTAGCCAAAGGCGTCATAATCATTGCTGGCGCCTTATCTTTGCCCAAGTCCAAACTGCGCTCATAAGCCTTAATGGTCTGCATCATAGGCGCCTGATTGGCGTATAAATAATAGGCCTGATAGGCACGCACCAAAGCATCTTCCCCATTACAGGCGGCATTTTGCTCATAAAGGGCATCCCCTTTTTCAAACCATTCTTTTTTCTTTTCTGCATCTGCCTCCTGGCCTGCAAAATAGTAAGCCATTACGGCCCCATCTTCAAAGTGGCGGGTTTCCGCACCTTTGGGCGCCTTCACATGCTGAAAAAGCTCCTCCCAAATCGGATAAGCATCTTTATAGTTTTGCTGATTAAATCGGTCGCGATAAATAACATGCTGCTGCCGGGCCGCTTTTCGCCCCTTGGGGTAACTCTCCCAAGTTGTACAGTTATTGTCGGCTGCGGCATCTTGTGCATAAGCCGTTTGCAAGCTAAAAAGCCCGAGCCCAAGGAAGAGGGCCCATTTCATCATTTTTTTTGGATGCAATTTCATAATCTAATTTCTTTTTAGTTAGCTAAGAGCTAGGCTCTTATTCTGTTTTGTTTCGAGCTTCTTTTCTTTTGGGGCTGCCCCGCCCTGCGGGCGGGTCGGGCTGTGTCAGGGCTCGCAGGTCTGCTCGGCCCTGCGCAAAATTCGCTACGCTCATTTTGCTGGGTCTGCGGCTTCGCCGCCCCCTTTTCCATCCCTCAGCCGAGGCGCTGCGCGCCTTTGCGGCGGCTTCGCCGCCTGTCCGCTGCAAATTTGGAGCATGGGGACCAAAAAAACAACATTCTAAAGAATAGAGCAAAGATTTAAGCTAAAAAAGCGGCGGCGGGCCGCTTTTTTCTTGTTTCAGCTCCTCTTTTGCAAATAATGTTCTATCTAAACTTAGAACGGCGGAACCAGCTACCATCATTGAGCGTAAAGGCCAGATTAAACTGCCAGTAATTCTCTTTGATCAGTTCGCTATGGCCCAAAAATCCATATTCTATGCCTAGTTGCACATGGCCCAACAAAGGCGATTTTAGGGGCTGTATGGGAAGTCCCAAGCCAAAAGCTATGCCATACTTCTGCAGCTGATAATCGTTGCCTCCGCTCTCAATTGTTCGAGCATCGGTTCCATAAAAGAGGCCTGCACGGTATCTGGCCCGCTTTAGCAGATGTCTGGTTTTATAGTTGGGGGTATACTCTGCACCTAGGGCAAAGGTATAGCTATCCTCCATTCTGATATTAGAATTATCATGAGAAAAACCAGAGGACCAAAGGCTCTGCTCAAAGTTGAGGCCCAGGCGCCAATGCAAACCTTTGTTCAAGGCAATCCCAAAACCATAGGTTAAGGGCATTTGCATGCTGCTCACGGCATCTTCTGTATTAATGATGGTATCTCGGGCATAAATGGCGCCATAGCGGATCACTTTTTCTTGAGAAAGTAGCTGAATTTTGCTACTTCCGCTTGCATAAGCCCCTACGGTCAGCCGTAAATCCTCAAAAATCAAGGGATCATCATCTAGGGGAGAGAAAAAGTGCTCATACTGCAAACCAGCATCCCAGAGCAAACCAGAGGCATTCTCTTCTAGCTGAAACTCTTCGTCATAGCCAAAGGTATAGACACTATCCTGAAAATCGATATAGTTGTTTTGGTAAAAGTTGCCAAAGAGGTAGCCCAGATTCACCCCAGCAGATAGGCCTTTATACTTAAAGCCATTGGACCAATTTGCTCTAAAGCGGCTTCCTTCGCCCTCATACTGATATTCAATATCACCAAATTGGGCATCAGAACGCAGTACCCGCACATCATAGGCAATCGAGCTATGAGGGAGTAGGCTCAGGCCCATCCCCCATTGGATCGGAATCCCTTTTCGGAGGCTGTCTTTTTCTAGCTCCCAAGCTCTAGTAATTGGAAAAGCAATAGAAAAATAGCTCAGATTGCCATCATTTGCTGTGGCCGAAAGACCAGAGGCTTTCTCGCTCAAGCTAGAGCGCTTATAGTAAATCCCCGTTTCTAGGGCAGTCGTTCTGAGGTGGCCCAAAGAAGCCGGATTGCTAAGATCTACTTCCCAGATACTATTAAAGGTAGCGCTAAGTGCTCCTGCAGAGCCCTGCACCACCTGCAATTGATTGCCTTGTAAATCTCCCAAACCAAAACGAGAATAAGGCGAATTGGCCCGAGTATATTCTTGGGCAAAAAGAGAGGAAGTCAAAAAAAGAAGGGCAAAAGCCCAGCAGACTGCATTAGTCGGCAGTGTGTTGTTGCACATGATAGTTTAAAATTTGATTGAGGCCCATAAGGACCAGATTGGGCACCTTGAAAAGTTGACTGCTCAGGCGCTTTTCAAAAAAATCGGCATCGCCCCCAGTAATTAACACCCGAAGTTCGGGATATTCTTTTTGGTATTGGGCAATAAAGCCTTGCATCTCGTAAACGACACCAGACTGCACTCCGGTTTGTATAGAACTCAATGTGGTGTTGCCTATTTCTTGGTCCAAATCTATTCTTTGGACCAAAGGCAGCTTGGCCGTAAAATGCTCTAAGGCAGCAAAACGCATTTCTATACCCGCTAATATACTGCCTCCCAAATAGTTGCCCCCCTCCGTAATAAAATCATAGGTAATGCAAGTGCCCGCATCTATGACCAATACATTGGAGTCAGGAAATAAACTATGTGCAGCCACTACAGCAGCAATGCGGTCGTTCCCTAAGGTTTCTGGAGTAGCATAACTATTTTCTATAGGCAGCCCAAGCTCCCAATTGAGCCGAACAAAATGCAGCAACTGCCCACTGAGCTGTCGCTCTATACGGCTGTTTCTTCGGCGTACAGAAGAGAGAATCGCCTGCCGAATAGGGTACTTCTTTAAGACCTTATCCAGCTTCTTTTGGCTAAAACGTTCTCTAGTCACCAATTGCAAAAGCTCTCCCTCCTCAGAAAAAACCGCCAACTTCGAGCGGCTATTGCCAATGTCAATGCAAAGATTCATATAAAAAAATCAACTAGTTTTGAGCGGCCAAGATAACTATTTTCATCCGAAGCAGTTTGGCCTTTTAGGCCAAAAAAAAAGGCCACTACCCCATTATAAGTAGTGACCTTTTAGGCGAAGAACAGCAAATTATTCTGCAGTTTCTTCTGTATTTTCAGCAGCGGCTTCAGTTTGGTCTACAACCTCATCAGCAACAACAGCATTAGGATCATCATTGTATACCTCGAAAGTAGCTGTAGCACGTACATCTTTCATCAAAGTGATGATTGCGTTGTATTTACCCAACATTTTCACCTCCTCAGGCATTTTGATTTTCTTCTTGTCTACTTCTAGACCAAACTCTTCTTTAAGCGCATTGGCAATCTGTACAAAAGTAACAGAACCAAAGATCTTACCGCTAGTTCCAGCCTTAGCCGCAATACGAAGCGTTGCCGCCTCAATTTTGCCAGCCAATTCTTGAGCTTCAGCAGCCATCTTAGCCAAACGAGCTTCCTGCTCGCGGATTTGCTCCATTAGAGAGTCTTTGTTTTCTTTATTCGCAACAATAGCAAATCCCTGAGGGATAAGGAAGTTACGAGCGTAGCCAGGCTTTACAGTCACCAAAGTGTTGGCATAACCTAGGTTCTCTACGTCTTTGATAAGGATAATTTCCATAACAGGATCAGTTTTGAACAATCTTCTTTAATCAATTACTTCTTCATCAAGTCAGCTACATAAGGTAGCAAAGCCAAGTGGCGAGCACGCTTAACAGCAGTAGCCACTTTGCGCTGGTACTTCATTGAGTTACCCGTGATACGACGAGGCAACAATTTACCTTGCTCGTTGATGAAGTTCATAAGGAAATCGACATCTTTGTAGTCTACGTACTTGATGCCGTAACGGCGAAAGCGGCAATACTTTTTGCGCTTTTGGCCAATTTTAGGATTGCTCAGAAACTTGATATCTTCTCTACTTGCCATAACAAGTTAATTTTAAATTGGAATAAATGAATGATTCTATGAAAGAACTAGACTACTTCTCAGCAGACTCTTCTTTCTCCTCTTTTTTCTTACCGATCAAACCGTTGCGCTTGTCGTCATTGTATTTTACGCCATGCTTGTCCAACTTGATAGTCAAGAAACGCAAAACACGGTCATCACGACGGAAGGCCAACTCTAGCTCCTCAATCAAATTTCCAATTACCTCCTCAGTTTTGAATTCTACTACGAAGTAGGCTCCAGAACTACGGCGGTTAATGGGATAAGCCAATTGCTTGATACCCCATTCAGCAACATTTACGATCTCGCATTTGTTGTTTTTCAAATGCTCTACGTAAAGCTGAGCTGTCTCTTTGATTTCATCACCTGACAGAACGGGATCGACGATGAAAGTACACTCGTATTGTCTCATTAAGATTTACAGTGTTAAATATGGTTAGATAAAATAAAAAACCGCCCCTCTGAGCGGAGGAGCGGCTGCAAAAATAAGCTTTTATCTCAATTATCAAAAACTATTTGGTCCTTATTGCTAAGGTTTTTAGTTTTTGCCCGAAGGCTCCTCCAAATCATATTTATCCATATACTTTTTGTAGAGCTGCTTTTGCTTGTCTTTATCCAAATCCAAAAGCTTCCCATCCAAATAAGCAGCCGTGATCTGACTGCTTCGCATATCCAATAAATCGCCCTTGGACAGGATGAAGCTAGCCGCTTTGCCCTTTTCCAAACTGCCAATCTGATCCGATACGCCCAAGATTTCCGCTACATTGCTGGTAATAGCTGCCAAAGCTACTTCCTTGGGCAAACCATAAGCCACCGCTTGGCCCGCCTGAAAGGCAAGGTTGCGCTGGTTCCAGCTCCCTTGCATGCTCAAAGCGAATTTGACGCCCTTTTCATGCAAGATGGCCGGCGTTTTATAAGGCTGGTCCACATCATCATGCTCCAAACGAGGCAAAGCGTGTAAGTTGCTTAAAATAACAGGGATCTTTTGCTCGGCCAAGAAGTCGGCAATGCGCCAAGCCTCTGCTGCCCCAACAAAAACCAACTTTACTCCATAAGGCGACAATAATTGATGGGCCTCTAACATGGCCTTGGCCTCATCTACATGCACATACAAACGCTTATCTCCAAAGAATAAACCCCGCATGCTCTCCATTTTGATGTTATTTCTTTCAGGCGACTCTTGCCCGCAGTAAGCTGCAGCCTCATCCAAGTAGAGCTGCACCCCCTCTATAGTGGGCCGATATTTCTCATTGAGTTTAGTGGGACCAGGAGCCGCCCACCAACCCGTAAACTGAAAGCGCTTGGGCCACCACAAATGCGTGCCCTCATCTAGTTCTACAACCGCATCTTCCCAATTGAAGGCCGATAGGCGCAAAACAGATGATTGCCCCGAAATCCGTCCGCCTTCTGGAACAACCTGGCTGTATAAGATGCCATTGCTCAAAATGGTGGGCAAAATCTCCGAATCGGTATTATAAGCCACCACAGAACGAATATTGGGATTGAAGTAGCCAACTTCTCTAAAGTCTAGGGTGGCTCGAACCGCCTCTACCTCGACCAAACCCAATTGGGTGTTGGCAGCAATTAAGGCCGGATAAACCCACTGCCCTTGCCCATCTATCTGCTCTTTGTAGTTTTTCTGGGCTAGCTCTTTGGCCAGACCAATTTCTACAATTTTACCTGCCTTGACGGCAATGGCCCCTTCTTCTATAATTTCTCCTTGGCCCGTATGAATACGAACGTTTTTCAGAAGGTAATGATCTGTTTTCTGTGCCCAGACCGAGGCAGTTATGGCCCAAAACAAAAGGACCAACAAACTCCATTTTTTCATCTATATATAATATGTATCATGTTAATAATTAGTGCTCCCCTTTTCTGCGGCTAGAGGCGGGCGAAGCCCGCCGGCCTAGCGATGTGCAGCAGTGGCCGTAGGCCAGACCGAAGCCCGAAGGGCTGAAGGGCCGAGCGAACAGCGAGCTGCGAAACGTAGCGCCGACGAGCGAAGCGAGGCGGAGGCTCCAAAACAGCAGCGAGCCCCGCAACGACAACAAGCCCTTTAGGGCGCAGTTCGACGACCGAAGGGAGTAACCGCCGCAACATTATATTCAGCGGAGGCCCAAAATCCCCCTAATCTACTTTCCAGCCTCCTAAGGCATTGAGCTGCACATCTCCACAGTGGTAGTGCTTGTCCTCTGTGGGCATAGCGGGCTGCGTAGGTTCTCCAGCCGATTTGGCGCCCAACATCTTCTGAATCAGACGCTGACGCTCGGCCTTGAGCTCTGCCCGAAGGCGCTGATCCCGCTCCAAAGAATAGTAGCAAATGCCGTCTACATAGGTTTGTTCGGCCTTGGCGTAGATAGAGAGCGGATGATCGGACCAAAGGACCAAATCCGCAGATTTGCCCTTCTTGATGCTGCCCAATTGGTCATCGCAACGGAGCAGTTTGGCGGGATTTAGCGTGACCATTTTCCAGGCTTCTTCCTCGCTCATCTGGCCATATTTTACCCCTTTGGCCGCTTCTTGATTGAGGCGGCGGCCCATCTCGGCATCATCCGAATTGATGGCCGTGACCACATCCATAGCATCCAAAATCTTGGCATTATAGGGAATCGCATCCCGAACTTCTGCCTTATAGGCCCACCAATCGGAGAAGGTAGAGCCCCCGGCCCCATGTTCCTTCATCTTATCGGCCACCTTATAGCCCTCCAAAATGTGGGTAAAGGTGTTGATGCGGAAATTATAGCGCTCGGCCATTCGCATCAGCATGGTAATTTCGCTTTGCACATAAGAATGGCAGCTAATGAAACGCTCCTTATTCAGGATTTCGAGCAGGGCATCCAACTCAATATCTCGACGGGTATTTTCGGGATCCTTTTTTAGGGCTTCGCCATAGGCTTGGGCCCGACTAAAATAGTCTTCATAGACCTGTTCTACCCCCATACGAGTTTGGGGAAAACGTTTGTTCTGACGATCGCCCCAATTGGACTGCTTTACATTTTCGCCCAAGGCAAATTTGATAAAAGGAGCCGCATTTTCATACTTGAGCTCCTCGGGCAAGACGCCCCAACGGAATTTTATCAAAGCCGCTTGTCCCCCGATCGGGTTGGCCGAACCATGTAGCAATTGGGCCGTAGTCACGCCCCCAGCCAACTGTCGATAGATATTGACATCATCGCTATTGAGTACGTCCCCAATGCGGACCTCCGCAGAGCTGGCCTGCGTGCCCTCATTGACTCCGTTTTGGATGGCAATATGCGAGTGCTCATCAATGATGCCCGTTGTGAGGTGCTTGCCTTGAGCATCCACCAATTTGGCCCCTTTGGGCAACTTGATATTCTTGCCGATCTTCTTGATCTTCCCATTTTCAATCAAGACATCGGTATTCTCCAAAATGCCTTGCTTTTCATTGGTCCAAACCGTAGCTCCTTTAAAGAGAACGACCTCCTGTTTGGGCGCCTGCTCGGCCGTATGACCAAAAGCGGTAAAGGGATAGCGCAATTTGCTGGCCCAGTTCAGGCTGCTATCTCTTTTGGGTAATTCGGCGGCTTTTTTAGGCGCAAAAGCGGCTTGGCGTTGACCTTTTACATTCAGCCAATTGCCTTTTTCATCCTCGGCATAACCAATGATGCTGCCCTCCTTCCATTGGGCACTAATGCGAATAATGGGCGCTGTGCTGTCTGCCGTAAATTTACCTGAAAGGCTCAGGCTAGGGTACTGATAATCCAATTTTAGTTTGATCGGCTTTTGCGTGCTATCGGCAAAAGTTAGTTTTGCTGTGGGCTTAAAGGCTTTGCCCTCTATGCTAATTTGATAACTTTTTTGCGCCAAATTGAGGCTGTAGGTCCCGCGAATATCTGCCGCTTGAAGGTTGGCCTCGCTATAGACCTTACCCTTCACCCAATGCTGCAACAACTGGCTATTTTCCATCAAGATCGGGGCTGAGCTAATAAAGAAATTGGCCCATTTACCCGCTTCTAAGGTCCCAACTTGCTCCGATAGGCCCAAAAAGCTAGCGGGCTGAGTGGTTAGGGCGGCCAAGAGATCCTCTTCACTTAATCCAGCCGCATAAGCTTTGCGCAAACTGGCCCAAATGGCTGTTGGTTTTTTGAGTCCCTCTGTGGTTAATGCAAAGGCTAGGCCTACATCGGCTAGTGCGGCGGGATTGGCGGGGGCCAGCTCCCAATGTAGCATTTGGCCCAATTTGATAAAGTTGGCATCTAGTGGGTCGCTCACATCATAGGCCTCTGGAAAGTTCAGGGGCACCACCAATTTGGCCTTTGCGGCCTGCAAGGCCTCTAAACGGCGATACTCATCTCCTGCCCCCACAAAGATGTATTCCTTGCCAAATTCTTGGGCAATTTTATGCGCTCTCAGAATATTAAAGCGCTGCTTGGCCTCAAAAAACTGCGGCAAGTCTTGTAGCTCATTAAAGCGAGCCAAAGAGCGGTTGTATTCTAGTCCAGCCTCCTGCTTTTGGTAATAATCCGCATCATAGTAGGTTTGGCGAAGCAAGGCAATAGCCCCCATCAAAGAGCTGGGGTAATCTTGCGAGGAACTCCCCTTAGAAAAAGAGTAATGGGCCGCTGCTTCTCCTTTGAGAATCATCTCTTGGGCCGATTCTTCGCCTAGGAAAACAAGGGCCGAGCTCCCTCTGGCAATGCCATCCTTTTGTTGGCTAAGGCAAAGGCCAAAACCCGCTTGGCGCAAGGCTTTAGCCACCTTTTTATCGGGAGAAAAGAGCTGGTCGGCTCTTTGTTCTGGCCGAATTGCTTCGTTCCAGCTAAAGGGCCCCTTTTTATCCGATAGAAACTGCGGATTTCCCTGATTATTATCCTTTTTAGGGTTGGCCGAAAGACCGTAATTACTACTTAACTCAATAAAGGAGGGATAAATATATTTGCCAGCCAGATCAATTTCCACGGCCCCTTGAGGGAGCTCTAGGTTTTGGCCCACTGCCACAATCTTCCCTTCTTTAATCAGCAACTGGGCATTTTTAAGCAACTGCTTGGGCCCCGTCTGAATATGGGCATTGGTAAATAGGTAGCAGCCCTCTCTTTGGTCTACCACCCCATTTTCTGGAAAGCTAGGCCGCTGGGCCAGCAGACTTGCCCCTAGTCCCAAATAAAGCAGTAAACATAAATAGACTATCCTCATACGAAATAAAATTTGGTTTTTTGATGTAATTCACAAGCGAAAGATACGCTCTTTGGCCAATATAGGACTGTTTTTAGGCTACTGCATTTTTTTTAGATAGACGCTTTTCTCTTATCCACTAAATGATTTTTATTTGGGGCCTCCGCCTCGCTGCGCTCGTCGGCGCTACGTTTCGCAGCTCGCTATTCGCTCGGCCCTGCGCGGGCTGCGCCCGCTTGGTCTGGCCCTAGGGGCCACTGCTGCACATCGCTAGGCCGTTTGGCCTTCGGCCATGGCCAAAGGCCAAACAGCACATCAAAACCTTTACGCCCTATTTGACAGAGATCAAATACCTCATCAAAACCTTTACGCCCTATTTGACAGAGATCAAACAGCCCATCAAAACCTTTATGTCCTATTTGACAGAGATCAAACACCCCATCAAAACCTTTTTGCCCTATTCTGCAGTTGCAGAACACCCCATCAAAACCTTTTTGCCCTATTCTGCAGATGCAGAACACCTCATCAAGACCTTTTTGCCCTATTTGACAGAGATCAAACACCCCATCAAAGCTTTTACGCCCTATTTGACAGAGATCAAACACCCCATCAAGACCTTTTTGCCCTATTGTGCAGATGCAGAACGGCATCCCGAAAACTTGGTCCAAAAAAGTAGAAAAGAGGGACAAAAAAAAAGCGCCCGTCAGTAGACGGGCGCTTTAGGTTGAGGGCCAAAGGGCCTAATTAGTTATCCATAAAAATGTTTTCTTCTTCGGCGGGGACAAAATACCAACGGCGGAGATTCCCCTCATGCAATTGGTCTACGACCAGTTTACCATCTTCTAATTTGATGATGCGCATATCGTTCCAGCCCTTTACTTGTAGAAACTGGATAGAGTCCTTTCGGACTTGGAAATCAAAGATGCGATCACGGCCACCGATATCCATCTTCCATTTATCTACCTTTTGTTTTTTGTACTTGGTTTTTTTTCCTTTTTTGACCTCTACTTTTTCTTTGAGGTCATAGAAATACATGACGATAGGGCCAGCTTGGGCATTACAATCGATGTATTGACCATTGAGTTCTAAGTACTCGGTTTGCCAGGGGTGGCTTTTGAGTGTTTTCATGGTCTTTTTTTCTTCTTTGCTGGGCTTGTATTTTTTATTTTTCTGGGCCTGTAGCGGAAGGACCAAAAGGGCCAAAAAACAAGCAATAACTAATGATCTAAGGGGCATAATAAGCGTTTAAGATTGATAAAAATGCGGTATGTAAAAGGCTTATGTTGCAGGTTTTTGCAATTTCCATTCCGCCTTTTCGCTCTGCAAAATTAGCAAACTATCGCTAAGTTCTATAATAGCTGTGGGGGGCAATACTTTTGTAGGGTGTTGGTAAAAGAGGCTATCATTTCTAAAAAAGAAGCGAACGCTATCGGCATGAGGGGGAGTAACAAAGCTTTTAATGCGGAAGCTATCGCGGGTAAAGGTATAGATGGGGTCGCCCATGGCTTGTCCAGCAATTTGCATTTTGGGGGTTTCGATATAGACCACCTCCCAAGAGCGGTAGAGCAGGTCTAGGTCAAACTTAGACGATTGGGCTATTTTTTTTGGGCCAGAGCAGGCGCCGAGCAGAAAAAGCGCAATAGCGCTAGAAAGTAGGTACTTCATAAGGTATAGTTTAAAAATTGAGTGCAAAAGAAAAGCCTGCCTTAGACTTTTGCGTCTAGAGGCGAGCGCAGCGAGCCGGCTGAGGGATGGGCAGCAGTGGCCCGCAGGGCCAGACCGAGCAAAATGAGCGCAGCGAAATTTTGCGAAGGGCCGAGCAGACCTGCGAGCTGCGACACAGCCCGACCCGCCTGCAAGGCGGGGCAGCCCCAAAAACGGCAGAAAAACAAGAAGGTATTCATTTCGGGATAGAAGTAAAGCATTTTCTAAAAAAACTCGCTATCTTCCTGCTATAAAATTCCTTGGAAAAACCGCCCAATCTTATGCAGGCCTCATCACTTGATTTACGATTTTTAGAGCAGCTCAAGCAGCGATTACAACTTTCTAACCGCCGATCAATTTATTTGAATGCTTTGGCGGGGCGTTCTCGCAACCGCCTTAACTTGACGGATCTCAATCAGATTGAGCCTCGTTTGGCGGAGCGATATTATTGAGCAAGCCTAACTTCCGTTTACAGTTTCGGCCTACGGCAGAGCGTTGGCAGGAGGAGCCTGAATTGGGTCGAGTGATGCGTCGGCTCAACAATATGTTATTGGACCATCAGGATCATTTGGCGGAGCAGGGAGTGGCTACTTTTGGTTTTGGTTTTCCGATTATATTAAAAAGGGACCAAGAGGATCCTAGTCGGATTATCAAGGCGCCCTTATTTGTTTGGTCTTTGGAGTTAAAGCGCAATTGGCGCAAAAGTAATGAGTGGACCTTAGAAAGAAGTGATGAATTTGCGCTTTCTAGCAACCGTTCCTTAGCGGCGCATTTGCTCAAGGACATGAAAATCCGTTTATCTCCGCTCTATGATCATTTTATGGAAGATGGTTTATTGGATGAGCGGGAAGTCATGCAGACGGTCGTGAAGCAACTGGCCCAATTGAGTCCAGAAAAGCAAGAAGCTGAGGTTCGGGAAGCGCTTTTGGCGAGTTGGAAAAAGGGCTTAGTTCCTTTGCCGACCCTCAAGGATGAGCTATTGGAGCTGACGGAAAATGGGCCAAAATTGGTTTGGGGCGGTTTATTTGGTTTGTATAAGGGGCAGAAAGAGAGTTTGGCCCAGGATATACAGGAATTCATCCAGCGATTTGATGAATTAGGGCAATTATTGCGGCCTATTGCGCAGGGAGAATTTGGCGAGCAGGCGGTGCCCAAGCTCATGCAGCATAGCTTTCCGATGGTGCCCACCGACCCTAGTCAGCAGCATCTTTTGCATGACCTATTTCGAGGGAAGCAGATTATTGTGCAGGGCCCTCCGGGTACGGGAAAGAGCCAGAGTTTGACGGCGGTATTGAGCAACCTACTCTCTAATGGGGCCCGTTGTTTGGTGGTTTGTGAGAAAAAGACCGCCCTAGATGTTTTGTACAACAACCTCAAGGAACTAGGTTTAGAGGAATTGGCGGTCATTGTGGAGGATTTGTATCGAGACCGAGGGCCCTTAGTTCGTTCTATGCGGGCGCGTTTGCAGCAAAAGCAAAAAAGCTATAAACCTTCTAGTCATTATTTGCGGAGTTTGCAGAGCATGGCCGCTTATAGTCAGCAACTACAGGGCTATCATGAGCAACTATTGGCGCAACTATCGGGAGAAAAGCGTTGGAGTGATTTGGTGGATGAATATTTGGACTTGGCGTTGACCTATGATCGCAGGCGGATTGCGGGCAAATTGACCCCCAAAGCCTTTAGCTTTGAGAATGCCGAGTTGGAAGAAATACTTAGAATTTTGGAAGAGGGCGAACCTCTTTTTAGGGCTTTGGGCAGCCTACAGCATCCATTTAATGCCTTTAGTGATCATTTTTTTAGCAATGGAAACACCCATGCGGTCAAACAAGAGCTAGGCAAAAAGCTAAGAGGCTTACAAAACGCCTTGGATGCGGCGCAGAGCGACCTACTCTCCTACCTTTATGAGTATGAAAAGCTATTGGAAGATCATTATAGTGAGACCATGAGCTTTAAGGGCAAGGCCTTGGAAGAAATGCGTGACCTTATAGAAGATGGTTTTGAGACCAGCAAATACTTCTTTAATAAAAACACGGGCTTTTATCGCTCTTTGCTTCGTTCGGTCTCTAGCAAGTATAAAAAGCTACAAGACGATAAGGAAAAAGTAGTAGCCCATTATAAATTATTGCGCAGCTTTCATCAGCGGTACAACTACTTTGACTTTCCGTTTTTGAAGTTGGATGATATGGACATCATCATTTTTGAGGAAGTGCAGAAAAACATAGGGCAATACAGCAAGAAACTAAGTGATTGGTACTTTGAGCGGACCAAAGACATCCAGCGTTTGGTGAATGAGCTGTCTTTGCAGAATGTGCATCCGCATGTAGATTTTAAGGGGCGGGTGCAAGAGCTCAGCCGCAACCTAGACGTTTTTGCAGAGAGTTATCGCAAGAGTAAAATCTTCAAGGTTGGCTTTCGTTTTGACTCCCCTATTTTGCGGCAGCGGCTCAATCATTTGGAGAACCTTTATGAGAACTTGGGGAAACTCTTGGAGCGTTTTGAGGCTGAATTTGAGGCCTATCATCGCTTAAAGTTTTTCTGGGAGCAGCTCAATACGGCAGAGCAGCAGGCCTTTCGGGCGCTTTCGGAGGTCGACCCGCCTGATTGGCAGGGGCATTTTAGATGCTGGTACATCTATGAGCTTTTAGAGCGGCAAGATAAAGAGCGTTTACCTCAGGCCGAGAGCTATGCTCGTTTGCTCAAGTACTATGAGGAAGAGCAGGAGCGGATGCGCAAAGAATTGAAGCAGCATACCCTATTGCATTGGCGGGCCAAGCAGGCGCAGGCCGTAGATCAATTTAATCGAGAGAAAGCGCCCTTAAAAGTGCATTCCATTTATAACCTCAGGGGGGCCAATGGGGGCAAGCGCACCCCATTGCGACAAATCTTTGAGGCCGATCCGCAGCTATTTAGCAGTTTTTTCCCGGTATTGATGGTCAACCCTTCGGTAGCGGCGGCCATGTTGCCCTTAAAGCCCCATCTATTTGATGTGGTCATCTTTGATGAGGCCAGTCAATTGCGTTTGGAAGATACCTTTTCGGCCCTATTGCGGGGGCGGCTTAAGGTCATTTCTGGAGATAGTCAGCAGATGCCGCCCTCCGACTACTTTGCCAGTCGAGAATCGGCCTTTTTGGAAGAAGAGGAAGAGGATGAAAACGCCTGGGAATTGGAAAAAGAGGCGGTAGATTATTTGGCGGGCAGTGAGTCTTTACTGGAGTATTCTGTAGCTGATGGGCGTTATGAAGAGAGTTTTTTGCAGATTCACTATAGGAGTCGGCACCCCTACCTCATTGACTTTTCTAATGCGGCCTTTTATGGAAAGCGCTTGCGGCCAGTGCCGGCCCAGGAAGACTATTGTCCCATTGAGTTTCGGGCGATAAATGGTTTATATGAAAACTCGACGAATCCGACAGAGGCGGAGGCGATTTTAGAAGAGCTATTGGCCCTTTATGGGCAACATAAAGCGCAACTACCGGCTATAGGCGTGGCTACTTTTAACCTCAAGCAGCGCAACCTCATTTTAGAAAAAATGCAGGAGCGGATGAGTCAGTCAGAGAGCGAGGCCAATGCCTTTGAGGCCTTACAGGCAGCGGGTTTATTTGTCAAGAACTTAGAGAACATACAGGGAGATGAGCGAGACATCTTGCTTTTATCGACCACCTTTGGGCAGCGAGAAGATGGGCGTTTCATACAGAACTTTGGTCCGATCAACAGAGAACGGGGCTATCGTTTACTGAACGTATTGATTAGTCGGGCCAAGCAGAAAATTGTACTTTTCTCGAGTATTCCGCAGGAGTACATTTTGCGTTATCGGGAGTTGGTTCCTGAAGAGGGCAACTATGGCAAGGCCATATTTTATGCTTATTTGGCCTATGCGCAGGCGGTTAGTCAGGGGAATGAGGCATTGCGGCAGCAGATTTTGGAATTAGTCTATACGCATTCGGACCAAAAGCAGCTAGAAGAATTTAATCCGGAGAGTCGCTTAGCGGGTTTCGCCTTGCGGTTCCATCGTTTTTTGTCCAAACATTTGCCCGAGGGTTATCAGTTAGATTGGCAGGCACAGTTGGCGGGTTTGCAGATTCCCTTTTTGTTGAGAGATGGGCAGGGGCAGCCTAAATTGGCCTTTTTCATTGACCTCTATCATGCGGATTATTCGGAGGAGGCCTATGCTTGGGACTTCTTCCGTCGTGATTATTTGCAGCGGATGAATATTCCTTTGGAGCGGGTTTGGACCTACAGTTGGTGGAAGCAGACGGAGGCGGAGCAGGCCAGGATTCGGGCAATTTTGGAAACTTTGGGGTAGTTTTGGGGCCTCCGTCTCGCTACGCTCGTCGGCGCTACGTTCCGCAGCTCGCAAGCCTGCTCGGCCCTTCGTCGCTTCGCGCCTCGGTCTGGCCCTTTGGGCCACTGCTGCACATCGCTAGGCCTGCGGCCCTTCGGGCCTGTAGGATGGATAGATACCTGTAGGTTGAAACCTACAGCAGGCATGGTATTGCTTCGCAATGATTGATGAATGAGGGTGGAAACCCCTCATAAAATTAAGCCGTTTAAATGCTCAAGTTTTATTAGGGTACAGAAGATCCTGAACAGTTATTATAAAAGCAAAAGCCGCTTTTCTGCATAGAAAAGCGGCTTTATATATTTGGCTTAGTTATAGGCATAAAAAAAGAGCCCGACCTGCACGGAGCGCTCAACCACCTACCCTTGCTTCGTTTCCGACCTGGGGGAGTTCAGTAGGAGCTGCTCCTGCCTCTTGGCTCGATGGCAAATATACGTTCATTTTGCGGAATTGCAAATTTTGCTTCCTTTTTTTTGCGGATTGGTCCAATTTGCGGGTTGGGGGCGGCGCAGCCGCCTGGCCCAAAAGTCTAGCCATTAGATTATTTATTAGACATTTAAAGTCTTTAAGCTGGCAGTGTTGTTGTAAAGGGCTGGACATTTTTAACCTCAGAACTTTCTAGAAAAAAGAATTGAAGAGCGTTCTGTCTTAACAAAAACTATGAATCGTTTATCTATTTACCTTATCTTTTTTTGCCTAACATTGGGTGGTTGGGCGCAAGCTCAGGAATTAAATTTTGAGAATTTACAAACGGCAGAAGGTCCATCTACAGAGCGACTGCTGCTTTTGGCTCAGGATGAACAGGACTATATCTACCTAGCTTATGCCTATGAAGATAGCATTTTGGCGGTAGGTAATACTCAGTATGTCTTAGGGCAGAGTTTGGGACAAAAGGAATATTTGATCCAAAAGCAGGATACACAAGGACAAGTAATCTGGCAAGGCGAATTGAAAAGTAATGCTAATTTTGAGCTTTATGGGCTTAAAACTATTGGGCAGCAGCTTTATTTAGTGGGTAGTTTTAGTAGCCCTTTGAGCTGGGTACATGCTGGACAAACAGATAGTCTAGCAGCTGATGCGCATGGCAATACAGATGGTTTTCTACTTCAGCTCTCTACTGCTGGGCAGTGGCAAAGGGGAGCCGCTTTGCGTGCCAAGGGTGATTTAATGATTCGAGATATTGCGCAAACGGCTGGAGGAGATTTGCTTTTGACGGGAGGATTTAAGGACAGCCTTAATATTTCACTAGGGGCCACTCCTCAATATTGGCGCTCGACACCTTATCAGGGAAGTTATTCTACTTATGATGTATTTGTTCTAGCTTATGACAGCAGTTTTCAGTATCAGAGAGGTTTTCAGTTGAGCAATCAATATCAGGACTATGGCCAAAAAATAGAGGTAAATAGCGAGGGAGATTGGCTACTTTTGGGCAGTTATTATGGCAGTTTAGACCTAGATCCCTCTAATAGTACCCAAAGTATTTCTTATAGTGGTGCCAATGGGATTTTTGTAAGCAAGTATAATGCACAGGGACAATATCTGGCAGGTTTTGGACTAAGGTCTTCTTCTGGTGGGGGGCATATTTTGGGAGATATTGTGCTTAGTTCCACTGATGAGCTTTACATTTGTGGCGATCTTAACGCTACGACTGATTTAGATCCCTCAGCAGCTACTTATTCGGTGACGGGTTATTCTGGACGTTATGCTTTTTTTGCTCAATATGATGCACAGCTTAATTTTGTACAGGGACATAGTTTTGGAAATACCTCTACGCAGGCTGCCCGGGGTATTTTGCTTGACAATAGCCGTCATATCTATCTTTGGGGATATTATGCCAACAACCTAAACATTTCTGATGCTACTGGCAACAGCGAGTTTTTGGCGGCAAGTGGAGGTTTTGATCTCTTTTTAGCTCGTTATTCTGCTCAAGCGGAGCTTCTCTGGGCTCAAAACTGGGGCAGCAATGCCGATGAAATTGCTGCGGCTAGCTTGATTCGTCCGAATGGCAAACTCTATCTGGGTGGAAGTTTTTCCAACAGCATTAACTTTGATCCAAATTCTAGTGCAGGCCTAGCCCAAAGTCAAGCTGGTCAAGATGCCTTTCTATTGGGTTTAACTGGAGCTTGTCAGCTACAAATTCAATCCAATTGGTCCCCACAAAATATTGTTTGTGTCAATGACTCCATCTATTTGTCGGCTAGTGGAGCCGATAGCATTTATTTCCAGCCCCACTGGCCCAACAACAGCTACTACACCCCAAGTCAGTCTGAATGGATTTATGTTTTTGGCCAAGATAGCCTAGGCTGCCGGGCCCAAGATTCCTTAGAGATTATTTTGGCTCAAGCTAGCAGTTCTATTGACCAGCAGCAGGCCTGTGGAAGCTTTAGTTGGATTGATGGGAATACTTATTACAGCAGTAACAATAGCGCAAGCTATCTACTTAGTAATGCTGCAGGTTGCGACTCTATCGTCTATCTTCAACTAACCATTGACCAGCTAGATAGCACAGTTAGCCAAAGCAACGACAGCCTTTTTGCCAGCCCGAATGCGAGTAGCTATCAATGGATTGATTGCAACAGCGGCTTGGCTATTCCTGGCGCCAATAATATGAGTTTTGCTCCTAGTAGTTCTGGAAATTATGCTGTTGAGCTAGCGCTAAACAGCTGCAACCAAACCTCTGCTTGCTATCCGTTTACTCTCACTACAGGCCTTGAGTCTATCACAAACAATCCATTTAGGATTTATCCCAATCCTGCTCAAAATGAATTGTATTTAAGATTTGAACAAAACCAACAAGAAATTCAGTTGCAGTTATTTGATTTGCAGGGCCGAAAACAAGAAATACGATGTCAGGGCCATGGACAAGACTACCAACTAAGCTGGGAAAATATTCCTCTGGGCGTATACTTCCTCCAAATTACGGGGGCTCATATTCAGTACACTGAAAAAATTCAGATTCGCTAATTATTTTTTAGGCGGCGCAGCCGCCTGGCCCGCAGGGCCCTTGGCCTACCGCTGCGGAAGGGTGGCCTGAAAGGCCAGACCGAAGCCCTCAGGGCTGAGGGCCGAGCAGGCTTGCGAGCCCTGCAGCATAGGGGCGGCCGCCCCAAATAGAAGGGCGGCCGCAGGCCCCAGAAAAATAGTTATTTAATGGATTTGGATCTTTTTAGTTTGGTAAAAGTCTTCTCCAATAATTTGGAGAAAATAAATGCCTTGGGGGAGGTTCGCCCATTGGATATGCAGGCGATTATTTTCTTTTTGGTATTGAATAGTTTGCTTACGGCCTTGGAGGTCCAGCAACTCTAGTTGAGTAATTTCGTCTACTTGTTCGCTAGCGAGGTAGAGTTCATTTTTGGCGGGATTGGGCCAAAGTTGGATGGCATTAGTCATCTGTTCTAGGTAAACCGCTTGGATAATAGAGTACTGTTTCTCTTCATTTTCGCCAATTTGTAGCAGGCGATAATAAGACTGGCCTTTGATGGGTTCGACATCTAGGAAGGTATAATCAGTTTGATTAAATTGGGCGGGAATTTGGGCGATAGCTTCAAATTCCAGTCCATCTGCGGCACGTTGCAGTTCAAAAAAAGTAGTTTGATCGCTTGCGCTAACGCCCCAGCTGAGCAGCACTTTTTCGTCTTGTTTTTGGGCCTTAAAATAGCTCAATTCTAGGGGGAGTAGTACATCATCAAAGACACCATCTCCATTTATTCCAGAAGGAATACCTGCAAAATTATTGCAGGGGCTAGAGTTATTATTACAGCCTGCCAATCCGTTATCTGTTCGGCTACTAACATTAGTAATTAGGCTAGTATTAGAGTAGAAGACAACGCCTTGTCCGCCGCCGCCGCCGCCGCCATGTGGGCTACTGCTGCTAGTACCTCCTGTTCCGCCGCTAGCCTCTACTAAAAGTGGGCAAGCTGTATTTATAGAAAAGCTATTAACAGACAGTAGGATACTTCCTCCGGCGCCGCCGCCGCCGGCACCATCATTGGTCCAAGAAGCGGCATCATTTCCGTTGGCAGAAATAGAGACTCCACTACAGCTAGCGGGGCTAATGATTTCTTGAGCTTTGATATAGATCAGGCCACCTCCATTAGCTCCGGCAGTTGCTCGGCTATTATTTTGTTGGCCACCGCCACCGCCACCGCCGAGAAAAACTCGGTTGGGAGCAATCTGACTAGCTAGGGCTATACCTGGCTGGCCGCCAACAGATGTAGCTACAGGGCAGACATCTCTTCCGCCATTATAGCCACGGCCACCTTCTCCCCCTTCAGTATAATTTCCGCCGCCGCCGCCGCCATTGTGGTGGCCGCCGCCGCCACCGCCATTAAGCATTTTGGCTTTGGCATAGGTATAATTAGCGTTTGTATTGGGGTAGATTCCCTCTCCTTTTGCGCCATATTCATCAGAGCTGCTGATATAGACGTTATGCGAGCTACAGAAGGCGCCATAAGCATTTCTAGAAACAGCTCCTCCACGAAAGCCTAGGCCATCGGCAGAAATATTGTGGGCCAGAGTAAGTTGATTAGGCACTTCGAAGGCGAGGACGCCTCCAGTTTGGCCATCCCAAGCCTTGGCCGTAATATCTGAGGTTGTCGTATAATTGGGGCTACCCAATTGTGGAAAAGAGACAATTTGCAGGCGACTATTAGGCCCTGTACTGTAGGGTCTACTTAGTGGATTTTGGAGGGTAATGCTAACAGGCGTGCCGGCAGATTCTGTATGAAATAAAATCTGAGCAATTTCAAAATTGCCTGCATTCAGGATTTGGTCCAGCTCTCCAAAGCTGCTATTATTAGCGATATTGGCGCCAATTACATCATCTTGAACTTGAATGATCAGGACTTCTTCGCCATCTTCAAAACTATCAAAAGCCTCATCTACTTGGCTCAACTGTAGGTCATTCCCTATAATATTCGTTACTCTAGCATAGGCATTCACTT
Organism: Saprospira grandis; assembly: GCF_027594745.1. Classification (NCBI taxonomy): domain Bacteria; kingdom Pseudomonadati; phylum Bacteroidota; class Saprospiria; order Saprospirales; family Saprospiraceae; genus Saprospira; species Saprospira grandis. Next base: position 809,043 of record NZ_CP110854.1, read on the forward strand.
GAATTTGGGCAGATGCAAAGTTTGCGAAACAAAGTAGGGTAAAAAACAAATATAGCTTCTTCAAAACTTTAATTTTTAAGTGTTCTTTGAAAAAAAATTGCTTGGACAGAATTTGAGTGTGGAATTATTCCTTGTCACAATAATACGTAATTTTACAGGGTTTTGTTCCAAAAAGTTATTTGTAAGTTGTTAATTCTATATGAAAAAGGTTGGGCCCCACGCTTGGCTTGGGCTGGGGCCAACTTTTAGGGCAAAAAAAAGGAGCGAACAGAAAATCCTGTTCGCTCCTTATAGCTAAAGAGACAAATATTATTTTGTGGTTTTTTTTGTGGTTTTTTTTGTGGTTTTCTTTTTGGCCGTTGTTTTCTTGGCTTTAGGTTTTTTGACCTTACCGCCTTGTTCTTCCACCAATTCGATCGCACGTTCTAGCGTAACCTCTTTGGCTTCTTCTGGGGTTAATTTTTTACCTTCGGCATTGAGTAATTTGTACGATTTTTTGCCTGAGCGGATAAAGGGTCCCCAGCGGCCATTTTCGATATTGAGGGCATAATCGGGCCATTTTTGGATATAGCGGTTGGCTTCTTTTTCTAGTTTGGCCTCAATCAGTTCAATAGCTTGGGCCTCCGTGATTGTCTCTAATTGAAAGCCAGAGCCTTTCGTGATAGAAACAAACATCTTGTTCCATTTGACAAAAGGGCCAAAGCGGCCAGCGCCCTTTGTAATGGGTAAATCTTTGAAGTGGCCAATTGGCGCATCTTCTTTGATTCGGGCCTCTACTAATGGAACCGCCTCTTCATAAGTAAATGAAATAGGGTCAGCGCCTTTGGGCAGAGAAATAAACTTGCCATCAAACTTGACATAGGGGCCATAGCGGCCAGAATTTACTTCTAGCTCTTGGCCTTTATAGCTTCCGATATTTCTGGGCAACTTAAAGAGCTCTAGGGCCTCTTCAAAAGTGATCGTTTCAATAGACTGTTCTCTTTTGAGGTTGGCATATTGAGGTTTTTCCTCTTCGCCAAGCTCATCGGGGGCACCAATTTGGGCCAAGGGGCCATAGCGGCCAATACGGACGAGGAGGGTATGTCCCGTTTTGGGATCTTTACCTAAAATTCGTTCTCCAGTGACGCGGTCGGCATCTTCGGCGGTTTGTTCTACTAATTTATGGAAGGGCTTATAGATGAGGTCCAGCATTTTTTGCCATTGTTCTTGGCCCTCGGCCACCTTATCGAGGCGGTCTTCTACATCGGCGGTAAAATTATAGTCCATGATATCGCCAAAATGCTCCATCAAGAAATCGGTCACCTGTTTGCCCAAATCAGAAGCGAAGAGTTTATTTTTCTCGGTACCGTATTTTTCGGTGAGTTCCTCCGCTTTAATTTCTGCGACTTCTTGGACCAAAGAGAGCTTACGATAATTACGTTCTTGGCCCTCTCTAGTTTCCTTAGTCACATAGCCGCGGCTAGGGTCCATAATTTTGGTAATCGTTGGGGCATAAGTAGAGGGTCGGCCGATCCCTCTTTTCTCTAATTCCTTAACCAAAGAAGCTTCTGCATAGCGAGAAGGGCCTCGGCTAAAGCGTTCGGTGGCATCGATATTTTCGTTTTTGAGTTTTTGGCCCAGCTTCATGGGAGGGAGCAGATCGCTATTGCTATCGTCCTCTTCTTCCTCCTCTTCTTTATGGACCAGATAGAGGGCCAAAAAGCCTTCAAACTTAATCACTTCTCCTTTGGCCAAGAAAATTTCATCTGGGCGGCTAGAGATATTGATGGTTACTGTAGTTTTCTCGAGCAGTGCATCGGCCATTTGGCTAGCCAAGGTTCTTTTGCGGATGAGGTCATAGAGGCGTTGTTCGTCTCGGTTATTGCTGACCACTTTTTTCTCTACATTGGTGGGGCGGATGGCTTCGTGAGCCTCTTGGGCGCCTTTTTTATTATTAAAGCTACGGGCTTGGTAATACTTAGGGCCGAAAGAACTTTTAATCTCGGCTTCTAGCGCTTGCATGGCAGTTTGGCTAAGATTGGTCGAGTCGGTACGCATATAAGTAATATGACCGGCCTCATATAGCCTTTGGGCCACCTGCATTGTTTTGGCCACACTAAAATACAGCTTATGCGAAGCATCTTGTTGGAGGGTAGAAGTAGTAAAGGGGGCAGGTGGGCGGCGTTTACTATCTTTAACCTCAATATCTTCAATGGTAAATTCAGCGCCAATACAATCTTTCAAGAAAGCCTGAGCCTCTTCTACGGTATCAATATGTAGTTCTTTACTTTTGCTCTCTCGGCTATAGAGTTTGGCCTGTAGTTTAGAGGTTCCCCCTCTTTCGTTGGGGACCAAAAAGCTGGCCGTGCCAGCAAAGAAGGCTTCGGGAGTAAACTCCTCAATAGCGCGTTCTTTTTCTACCACTAGGCGGACGGCCACTGATTGGACACGGCCGGCGGAGAGTTTTCCACGGATTTTCTTCCAGAGTAATTCAGAGAGCTCAAAGCCGACCAATCTGTCGAGGACGCGGCGAGCTTGCTGGGCATTTACTAGGTCCAAATCAATCAGGCGGGGAGCCGTAATTGCTTTTTGGAGAGCGGGTTTAGTAATTTCGCGAAAGACGATGCGCTTTGTTTTATGCACATCTAGATTGAGCACCTTAGCGAGGTGCCAAGAGATGGCTTCTCCTTCGCGGTCTTCATCCGTTGCGAGCCAGACCTCATCAACTTTTTTGACCCAGCTTTTGAGTTCGCTGACCACCTTTCTTTTGGCGGGAGAGATTTCGTAGTGGACCTTATAATTATTGTCCACTTCGATAGCTTTTTTATCTTTAGAATTTTTGATGAGGTCTCGGATATGTCCGAAACTCGACTTCACGGTAAAGTCTTTACCGAGATATTTTTCAATAGTTTTGGCCTTAGCAGGCGACTCGACGATTAATAGATTTTTGGCCATAGTAAGTTTAAATAGGTGTGCCTTAAAGAGGGTGGCTTTAGGGCAAAAATTGGGTAGGGGGAGATAATCCTTGCCCTAATACTAAGTTTTTTCTGTATTTGTGAAAAGATGAACGCTTATTTTTTTGTAAAAATCAAGAAAAAGACAGCTTTTTGCCAGAAAAATTGTTTTATCGCCCTACTGTGCGGCTTAAAACTGGGCTATTTTTGGCCTAGCGATGTGTAGGGGTGGCCGAAGGCCAGACCGAGCTTTTTGAGCAAAGCGAAAAAAGCGAAGGGCCGAGCAGACCTGCGAGCCCCGAAACGTAGCGCCGCAAGGCAAAGCCGCAGCGGAGGCCCCAAAAAATTAACTAAATATATAACAAATGAAATTAAATTTTAAGCAGTACGGAGCGGGCAAGCCCATAGTGATTATGCATGGGATGTTTGGGATGTTGGATAATTGGCAATATGTGGCCAAGGAATTGGCTGAAGAATATATGGTATTTTTGGTAGACTTGCGCAACCATGGCAAGTCGCCGCATTCAGAAGACTTTAGTTATGCCCTAATGGCCGATGATATTCGGCGGTTTATGGAAGACAATTGGCTATATGAGGCCAAAATTTTGGGACATTCTATGGGGGGCAAAGTGGCCATGCAACTGGCCTTGGAAGAGCCCGATATGGTAGAGCAACTGGTAGTTGTAGATATTGCGCCCAAAAGTTATTCGGGCAATCATGAAACGATTATTGCGGCCATGCAAGCCCTGCCCTTGCGGGAGTTGGCGAGTCGGTCGGAGGCAGAAAGTCATTTGCGGAAAAGTATTCCGGAGGAGGGCGTTGTTCAGTTTTTGCTCAAAAATCTGAGTCGAGAGCGGGCTGGGGGCTATCGTTGGAAAATGAACCTGCCTGTCATTGCGGCGCACTATCAAGACATTTTGGCCAACAGTTTGCCTGAAGAGCAATATGAAGGTCCTACCCTATTTGTGCAGGGCGTTAACTCTAAGTACATCAATCCGGCCGAGCTGGCCGACTACCAACAGTATTTTCCTGCGGCCCAAATTGCCCCAATAGCAAATGCGGGGCATTGGGTACATGCTGAGCAACCTCAAGAATTTTTGGCGACTTTGCGTAAGTTTTTTGCTCAGGATTAAGGTTTGGTAAGTCTTTTGATTTGCAAAAACTAACCATTAAGTTCACTTAAAAATAAATATAAATGAGGATGCATGTTCCCCTGAGATTACTCTCTATTTTTCTTTTTCTAAGTTGTTGGCTGAGCGCTCCCCTCTTGGCCCAAAAGGAGTATACCGATCATAAGCCCGTTTATCGGAAATGGCAGGATAACTACATTTTGGATAAAATTGAGTATACAAAAAACGAAACCATTTTTTATTTTCGTTTTGTTTGTCGCTCTGGTCAAGGTATTAGTGCCATTTTTTATCCTCCTGGCGGAGAAGCGCCTTGGTATTTGCGGGCCAAAGATGGGCGTTCTTTTAATCTCAAAGCCATTAAAAACATTCGGAGAAATAGCCAGATGATGGCTCGCCACCTCAGAAGCAAGGGCGAATATATGTCTTTGGATGGTTTTGGCTATACAGTTTTTAGCTGTGAGGTGCATTTTGAGCGCCTGCCCAATGATGTTAAAACCGCCGATTTCATTGAAGGCCGTGGCCATGAATTTGACCAAAATCACTTTAATTGCTTTGATGTTAAGCTAAAAACTTGGAATGATGAAAGCTTGGGTAAAATTGCGGACTCTGAAGAAAATGTCCGAAAATTTGAGCGCAAATTTGGCGTAAACACCAACAAAAAACCCAAGCCCAAACCCAAGGTAGAGCCTAAGGTAGAACCCAAAGATCCTATTGCTAAGGTGGAGCCCAAGCCTAAACCTAAGCCTAAACCCAAACCTAAAGTAGAGCCCAAAAAAGAGCCTAAACCCAAGCCCATCCCCAAAACGCCTAAAATTCCTGCTTCAGAAGAGCCAGGTGGCGTGGCTCGGGTTCGCTATGCAGAAGATGTCGTTTGTGGCCAACCTTTGGTCCTTGATGGCTTGCAGTTTCAGGATGGTACCACCGACTTTAAGGGGATGGTCAAATGTAAGCAGGTCTTGCATTATGTCTTTGACTTTATGGAAAAACACCCCAACTCTAAGCTGACCGTTATCGGACATACCGATATTTTTGGCGATAAGGAACGCATGAAGGAGCTCTCTAAAAAACGAGCCTATAAGGTACAGCGCTGGCTCTCTATGATGGGCATCTCGCCCTGGCGCATCGAGATTGAATACTATGGTCTCGAAAAGCCGCTTTTGCCCGAGGGAGGCGCCCTCAACCGCCGCGTAGAGGTACAACTCAGCTGCGAATAGCTATTCAAAAAGCCTAATTATGGCCCATTCTTGTTTTGCAAGGATGGGCTTTTTTTTGTTTTGGGGCCCGCGGCCGGCTAGGCTTCGCCTAGCTCGGCCGCCGCTATGCTGCGCCGCTCGCTCTCTGCTCGGCCCTGCAGCCGCCTGCGGCGGCTTGGGTCTGGCCTGCGGCCACGGCTGCGCAGCGCTGGGCCAAGCCAGCCCTTGGCCTAAGGGCAAAAATAAAGGAGGACTTTTAGTGGACAAAAGTACAGGGACAAATAATAGAATAGTGTAGCTTTTATCTGTAGTCCCTCTCTCACAAAACAAAGCAAGAAAGGGCCTTAGCACCAATTTTTGAAGAGAGAAATATAAGCCTTTAGGCGGTTAACCTTCAAGACCAAATTTAAGAGTTGATTAAATTTTATGTGGATCAAAGCCTAGTTGTTATGAAGAACAAAATATAATTCCATATTTTTGTTTCCGAAAAACAAAAACACCTATCTAATAAATCTAACCTAACTAGCTATTTATGAATCCCTTGAAACCAAGGCTAGCTAAATCCTTATGGATTGGCCTGGCCCTTCTATTGCTCCCATTCTACAGCTCTGCTACCCATATTGTAGGGGCAGATCTAACCTATCAATGTCTGGGCGGAAACCAGTATCAAGTCAACCTACAATTCTATAGAGACTGTGCTGGTGTATCGGCTCCTTCTTCAGCTCTTATTAACATTAACTCGGCTTCTTGCGGGCAGTCTACCTCTGTCACACTTACACAAACATCTTTTGCAGAAGCCTCTCCCCTCTGCCCTGCCGAATTGCCCAACTCTAGCTGTAATGGCGGAAGCCTACAAGGAATTGAGGTCTATCAATATAGCGGGACCATTACGCTGCCCGCCGCCTGTACCGACTGGGTTTTGTCTTATCGTACAGGAAACCGCAATAATGTGGTCACCAATATTACTAACCCCGGCTCTGCTTGGATGTATATTGAGGCCTTACTCAATAATGTAGATGGCGGATGCAATAGCTCGCCTTCTTTTACCACGCCCCCAGTTCCATATATCTGCGAGGGCGTTCCTTTTGAATACAACCATGGCGTTATTGATGCCGAGGGAGATTCTATTGCCTATAGCTTGATTACGCCCCTAGATAATGCAGGAACAGGCGTTACCTTTAGTGGCGGCTTTACCGCTAACCAACCCATGAGCACCACAGGGCCATTTGGGTTTACCCCCAATACAGGGCAAATTAGTATTACCCCCAATGGTACACAAATTGCCGCCATTGCCGTCCTTGTCGAGGAATTTAGAAATGGGGTCCTGATCGGCAATACAATCCGAGATATGCAAATTGTGGTCATTAACTGTAGCAATAATGTACTCGCTGTAGATCCCGTTAGCAATGTTTCTGGGGCTAGCCTTAGCGGAACCACCTTCTCTACCTGTGAGGGCAACAATATGAGCTTTAGAGTACGGGCCCAAGATCCCGATGCCGCCGACCTGATCCAGATTTCTGAAACCGTAACGGCCAACCTTCCCGGCGCCACCACCACTATTGTCGATAATGTCAATCCCGCCTATATTGATGTAAACTGGACCGTCCCTAACGGCGCCCTAGCCAACTATAATTTTACCCTTACTTTTGAGGAAAACTCCTGCCCTATCCCCGGTTTTCAGGTTTTAGGCTATACTGTCCAGCTTCCTACGGTCCGTATGGGCAACCAAAATATTGAAAAATGCCCCAGCCAAACACTAACTACCGCCCTATCGGCTAACTCTGGAACAGCCGGAACCTATGCCTGGGGCCCCGCAGCTGGTCTCTCCTGCACCAATTGCCAAAACCCCACAGCTACCGTTAATGCCCCTAGCACTTACCGCGTAACCTTTACCGATGGCGCTACTGGCTGTACCGCCACAAATGCCGTCAATATTATTGACCAAGATATTCAGGTCAATGTATCGGCTAGTACAAATAACTATTGTACTGGCGATCCTCCCGTTCAACTCGATGCCCAACTATTGGTTAATGGAGTGCCTTTAAGTTCCTCCAATTGTGTCACCGCCCGAAATGTCATCTCTAATCCCGCTCTCACAAATAATAATACCCATAATATTACGGGCATCCCTACTTCGCCTAGCGCTGGCGCAACCCTCGATATTTGCGTGCAAGGAGATATTGATGGCACTACTGAAAACTGGACCATCCAAGATGAAAATGGAAATACACTAACCACTATTGCCGATGCAAGCGGCCCCGCTCAATGTGGTGCCGCCGAATGTGTCAGTATTACGGTTTCTCAGGCCCAACTCGCTAGCTGGGCAGCAGATGGAACCGTTAGCTTTACTTCTATTGGCTCTTCTGGCGTGAACCCCAGCCTCTGTACCGATGATTCGGTCTCTATTACGCTTTCTTATTGTGGCGCTAGCAATTATAGTGAAGCTATGCCTCTTAGCACTGCCGCTAGCTGCTACGATCAAGCCATCCAAGCTTCTGGCGCTAGCCTAACGGATGTTACTAATATGACCTTTCCCGCTACCCCTACAGGCGCTTCAGGAGGTGGTACACTCACCATCTATGCCTATGGAGACCTTAATGGTAGTAATGAAATCTGGGACATTACCGATGAAAATGGCCTAGCTATAGGTAGTATTGGGGGCTCGGGTACCCAATGCGGTACCGTACATACCACAACCATTACCCTAACCGATGCCCAACTCGCTAGCTGGGCCGCCAATGGCAGCATTGTCTTTACTGCAACCGACCAAGGTGGAATCAATGAAAGCCTCTGTGGTGGAGACTCGCTTCGTATGGAGCTTAGCTATTGTACCCCTGCCTCTGGCGGCGGCGATTGCTCTGGAACAACCCTCAATCATACGCACCAACTCCTCTTTAATGGTGCTGTTCCCGATGCCTCTAGCAATGTTTCTCTAGAGTTTTGCCTAGAAGGCGATTATGGCGCCACTAGCGAGGGCGTAGAGCTCTTTGGCGAAGATGGAGTTAGCCTTGGCTTTTTTAATGAAGTGACTGCTGGCGCCTCTTATTCGGATTGTGGCTCTCCTGGCTTTTGCAATACGGTCCTTATTCCTAGCGCTAGCTGGAACAACTGGAATGACGACGGCCAAGTGGCCCTTACCCTTGTCCCCAACAATAATGTAAACTTCTCTTGCTCGGGCAATTATTCTTGTCTTGTTAGCAGTAATGTAGACTATGAAACTGGTGGCGCTAGTAACTATAACTGGACCCCTGCAGCCACCCTTTCCGATCCCAATATTGCCAACCCTACAGCTAGCCCAATAGGCGCTAGCACAACCTACCAAGTCAATGCAACAGATGGCAGTTGTGCCATCACCAATAATGTGACGATTAGCTGTATTCTCTTGAACGCCAATTGCGAGAATTTCCAAGTCGAAAATAGCGAATCTGGACAGCCTCGCCTCTTTTGGACCCTAGCCCAAGAAGAAGATAATGCAGGTATCCATATCGAAAGAGCTCATACAGATGGCGATTTCCAACGCATTGCTTTTGTCCCTTCTGCAGGCAATCAGGCGGCAGAACAAAACTACCAATGGCAAGAAAACCAGATCCTCTGGCCCAATAGCGATTACTATTATCGCTTGGTTCTCGAAAAACTGGATGGAAGCCTAGAGCAAATCTGTGAACAACGACATTTCCGCTATCAGGATGATAAGGGCTTCAATTTCTTGACGCTCTACCCCAATCCTAGCCGCTCTACGGCCTTTTTGCGCCTGCAATTGCCTCAAGATATGCAGCTAGAGGTCCAAATTACGGATGTACTTGGCCGCAATTTGGCCCAAATACCTCAACTAGCCCTGCAGGCAGGCATCCAAGAGTTTGAGCTTTCTCCCCTGGCCAATTTGCCCGCTGGCCAGTATTTTATTTGCATCAAAAGTGAAGGCGGTAGCTACCAAAAAACACTGCGCTTTTCTAAAATTAAATAGTTTTTCTACTGGGTTTTGGGGCCCGCGGCCGGCTAGGCTTCGCCTAGGTCGGCCGCCGCTATGCTCCGCCGCTCGCAGGTCTGCTCGGCCCTGCAGCCGCCTGCGGCGGCTTGGGTCTGGCCTGCGGCCACGGCTCCGCAGCGCTGGGCCTGCGGCGGCTTCGCCGCCTGCAAAACGCAAAAAGCCGCTCTCCCTTTTGGGAGAGCGGCTTTTCTTTATCTGGACCAAGAAAGCTTAGTTGCTTCCTCGGCGATTCATTTCATCTCGGATCTTTGCCGCCTGCTCATAGTTTTCGGCCTGCAAAACCTCATCGAGCTTGCGCTCTAGTTCTTCTAGGCTCAAATCTTCTAATGAACGGCTTTTTTGTTGTTCCTGACGACGGTTTTTGGCCTCTTCCATCTCTCTTTCGGTTTCTTCCTCTAGCACAATACCCGCCTGCTCCAAGATAAACTCATAGGTATATACTGGGCAATCAAAGCGGACCGCCAGGGCCAAAGCATCCGAACTTCTAGAGTCAATTTCTATGGTTTTGCCATTCTGGATAAACACCAAATTGGCATAAAAAATACCATCCACCAAATTACTAATAATAACCTCCTGAAGTTCTACATTGAGGGTCTCAATGGTATTGCGGAACAGGTCATGGGTCATAGGACGGCTGGCTTGCATGCCCTCCATGGCCACAGCAATAGCCTGGGCCTCAAATCCTCCGATAACAATGGGCAAACGACGGCTGCCCCCCATTTCGCCTAAAACTACGGCATAATTCTGCGATTGGGCCAAACTATGCGAAAGGGCGACAATTTCTAACTCTACTTTTTTCATTTGGTGATGCGTTGTGTTTGAACAGCAAAGGCCACAAAGATAAAAAATTATAGGAAAGCAAAAAAGCCCTTTTGCTTTATCGGCAGGGCTTTTTTGCAGGGTACAGGCGGCGAAGCCGCCGCAGGCTGAGGGATGGATAGCAGGGCCGCCAAAGGCGGCAGACCCAAGGCCTTTGCCGCAAAGCGGCAAAGGCCTGCAGGGCCGAGCAGACCTGCGAGCTGCGACACAGCCCGACCCGCCCCTAGGGCGGGGCAGCCCCAAATCCTAAGACTTCTTCTTCTCTAGAATAGAATGGCCCATTTTGTCTCTTTTGGTAAAGAGATAGAACTCATTGTGCTCATTGGGCTCAATTTCTAGCTCTACATTTTCTACGATTTCTAGACCGTAACCAATTAGGCCAATGCGCTTGGTGGGGTTGTTAGTCATTAGGCGCATCTTACTGATTTTTAGCTCTCTAAGAATTTGCGCCCCAATACCATAATCTCTTTCGTCGGCCTTAAAACCGAGCATGAGGTTAGCTTCTACGGTATCATAGCCCTGCTCTTGTAGCTTATAGGCCTTGAGTTTATTGAGCAGGCCAATGCCGCGGCCTTCTTGCATAATATAGAGCAAAAGTCCCTTGCCTTCTGCCTCAATCTGCTTCATGGCCGCATGCAATTGGGGGCCACAATCGCAGCGGAGAGAGCCCAAGATATCGCCAGTTTGGCAAGAAGAGTGCACCCGAACCAAAACGGGTTCATCGGCCTTCCAGTCGCCTTTTTTGAGGGCCAAATGCGTTTCATTTCTGGTCTTATCTTCAAAAGCGATCAATTGAAAATCGCCGTATTCGGTAGGCATTTGCACATCAATGAGGCGCTCTACCAACTTTTCGTTTTCTACTCGGTACTTGATCAAGTCGGCAATAGAAATAATTTTAAGGTCGAAGCGTTCGGCCACCTTCATCAAATCGGGTAGGCGGGCCATGGTCCCATCTTCATTGAGGATTTCGACCAAAACGCCAGCGGGAGCCAAGCCAGCCAAGCGAGCGAGGTCTACAGCCGCCTCGGTATGTCCAGCACGGCGCAAAACGCCTCCATCTTTAGCGATAAGTGGGAAGATATGGCCTGGGCGGGCATAATCGGTCCAGCTCGTATTAGGGTCGGTAAGCAGGCGAATTCCGGTAGAGCGGTCGTAGGCTGAAATTCCCGTGCTGCAACCATGGCCAATCAGGTCGACAGAAATGGTAAAGGCCGTTTCATGATGCGAGGTATTGGTTTGGACCATGGGTTTGAGATTGAGTTCTCTACAGCGGTCCTCGGTGAGGGGCGTACAGATGAGGCCACGGCCATGAGTGGCCATAAAGTTGACCAGTTCTGGAGTAATTTTTTCTGCGGCGCAGATAAAATCCCCTTCATTTTCACGGTCCTCATCATCGACTACAATAATGATTTTTCCGTCGCGAATATCCTGAATGGCAGCTTCAATACTATCCAGTTTTCTATCCAAGCTTTCGTTTTGTTGGTTGCCAGACATTGGTTTTGACTCCTTTTATATAGTTGATAAATCCCTTAACTAGGGCAATATTCATGGCTAAAAAATATCGGATGTACCGCAGGTACTTCTGATGTATGCCCATTTGCTCTAATAGCCAATCGAGCAATGGAACGATAAAAAATAAGAGGTTTTGTCCTGTAAACAAGAGGGGCCAGATTAAGTTGTTGTCTAGGAGGTTGAGCAGGGCCAAACTGCTCCAACTTAACACTATAAAAACAGGACCGAGCCATCTGAGGACCTTATGCGACCAAAATACAAAGGCCAGGCTCCCCCATTTGGGCAAAAGCAGATGCTTAAAGGTGGCCAAGTTTTTATAGTTGCCACTGGCAATGCGCACCTTTCGGCGGAACTCTCCGGCTAGGTTGCCCGATACATCTTCTAGGCAAAGGGCTTTGAGTTCGCTAATGGCTCGGCCGCCCTGCTCAAAGGCCCGCATGGCCCAATAAAAATCATCGACCAAATAGCCTTTGGGAATCGCTGAAAAATGGCTGGCCCGCAGGGCAAAAAAGCCCCCTAATGGGCCTAGGGTACGGCCCCAAATTAGGCCTTCTTGGTATTTGGCCTGTACTTCCTGAGAGATATAGCCCTGTTCGTTGCGGCCAATGCCTGCCGCCTCACTATCATAATGCTGAATATTGCTATCGACCAGGACAATATCCCTTTGCTTAAAGTGCTTGAGCAGCTCGTAAATACTGGCCGGTTTGGGCATTACATTGGCATCGGTGATCAGGAGGACCTCAGCCGATACGGCCTTGGCCGCCTCGGCCAATTGGTTAATGATAGCGGGTTTGCCTTGTCGTTCTTGGAAAGGGAAAAAGTGAATGCGGCTAGGATATTGGGCCGCATAAGCCTGCATGATATCATTGGTGGCATCTGTAGAGCAATCGGAGCCCACATAAATATGCAGCTTTTGGGCAGGATATTCAGCCGCTAATAGATGCTGCATCTTTTGCTCCAAGACCAGCTCCTCATTATGGGCGGCCATGAGCACGGCCAAAACAGGCAAATCGGGATCTTCTTGGGCATAAGTGCTGCCTTGCAGGGCTTTTCCTTGGCTCAGAAAGCGCAGCAAAAGGGGGTAGAGTACATAAGTGTACACCACGGCAAAAGAGGAAAGCAAAAAAATCGTAAGCCCTATTCCAAATATCATTTAGCTGCTTTTAGGCCGCAAAACTACGCATATTTTTCGCCTTAGTGGAAGAAGTGATTGAAAAACTGACTGCTGGGCCGTAGGCGGCATAAAAAAAGAGTCAAACCTGAAAAGGCTGACTCTTTTTTCTTGGCATTTTGGCCAATTAGGTCGAGATGAAGACAAAGTACATCAAGAACATAAGGGCAAAAAGACTGACGACTGCAATGATGGTGAGCATACGCAACTGCTTGCGATCTTCCTCATCGGGGGCGGTGATCATCATGTTTTCCTCTTCCACCACTTCTGTAGTTTGCTCTAATGGTTGTAAGGGATTCTCTTTGCGCATTTTTTTCTTCTCACGGCGGGTCATTTTCTTTTCATGAGATCCACCAGGAGGGGCATATTGTTTTCTAGACATATTCTAAAGGAATTATAGTAGGGCCAAAAGGCCTAGTGTGCTAATGAAATCTTAATAGATTAGCGGTAAAAATATAGTTTATCTCTTAAAAAACCAATTGGCCCCTTCCTTTTTTAGTTGACTAAAACAAAAGGCAGTTGCTTATTTTCTCCTTGCATTTGCAAATTGAGCCAGTAGTGTCCGGCTGGCAAATCTTGGGTACTGATGTGCAAAAGCTGTTCGCCAGCCACTAAAGAAAGGCTTTGGCTAGAGAGGCGCTGGCCCAAGTTGTTATAAATGTCAAGGCTGACTTTTTGGCTTTGGGCGCTTGCTAAAGACAAGATCAGCTCTTGGCCTGCCGCCTGTGGATTGGGCCAAAGTTTGGCGCTGGCCAATTGTTCTGTAGCCGCTACTGCGGTGGTCCAAGCCTCTGTACGGAAGCAAGCCCAGGGGCTTGCATTATAGTTACAGGGATTTTCGGCTCCCATCGCCCGAACGCTCCAGCGGTAATATTGTCCAGGTTCTAGGTCCAACCAAAGGTAGGTTCCTTGCACCATAAACTCCTGAGTTTGTCCGGTGGGAATACAAGTATTGGGCGTCACTTTTTCTACCACAACCCAATAGGCATGAGCGGCATTAGCGGCCTGCCAGCGCAACTCTACCCCCTGGTCTACATTGGGGATAAGTCCCCCATCTTCTGGAAAGCTCAGGCTGGGTGTACCATCGGCAGTGAGGGCGGCTGGGGCGGCATTATAATGTTGTCCTCTAGAGATCATATCGAGCATAATGGCCTCTTTTTGCTGGTCCGTAAAGCTGGTCCGGCAAGAGAAGTAACTCATATGGTTGTTAATTAGCGGCCTATTGCTGCTAGGCGTAATCAAGACGCTATCGGGATCTCTCCAAGTTTCGGTAAAGCTACATCCTCCGCCTCCAGAAGCATAATCTGGGGGGGTATCACAGAAGCCATCTGCGGCCCATTGGCAGTTTTCGCCAGTTTGGCCACGGACCACTTTTTCTACCGGGCGGCCATTGCTTCCCATTTCTGGAGCCTTATTATTTACCGATGCGGTGGCGTATTCCATGCCTTCCCAGCCATAAAATGTATGGGCCAAAGTAAAATAATGCCCTAATTCATGGGCCAGGGTAGTTCCCCCAGAAATTTGGTTGTTCCAGGCAAAAATCCAGTCAAAATTGGGCGCATAATAGGCCCCATAGCTCGTCCCTTGCTGATATGGCCCCCCTACATAAATATTAACATAGCCATTGCGTTTGTGCAAAGAACGCACATAGTCGGCCGTATTGTCTTGATTGACATATAGCTGTGTGCTGGCAATTTCGTTAATTTCATGAATGTAAAAGACCACATTCATATCGGCATAAAAGGCATTAATAGCACAGAGGTTATCATGCAATTGCTGATAAGTTGCGGCTCCTGTTCCATCGCCTCTAGATACTCGATGAAAGACAATCGGGACATAAACCGTACTGTCAAAACTATTGCGGCTTTGTAGTTGCTGCTGCCAATCGGCCAAGAGTTGGGGGGCTATACGGCGGTTTTCTGCTAGGCGCTCTAAACCAATGGCTTGGGCCTCATGGCTGGTCCCACAATTTAAATGACTAGCTTGCTGGGCCCAAAGCAATGCAGGCGCCAACAAAATGAAGGCAGTAAAAAACTGGTATAATCGAAACATAATATTGTAATTTAAGATGCGCCCTAATATACAATTTTGTGCAGCTTTTAAGGAGGTCTATGGGCATTTTTTTGGGGCCTGCCGCCTGCGGCGGCCGGGCTGTTTCGCAGCTCGCTGTTCGCTCGGCCCTTCGGCGCTTTCAGCGCCTTGGTCTGGCCTAACGGCCACTGCTGTCCATCCCTAGGCCTGCGGCCCTTCGGGCCTGCTAGCTGTGGCTGCAGGTTGAAACCAGCAGCCATACAACACCCCCATGCTACATCTATAGTGCGGAGAGGATTAAAATCCTCTACCGCTTTGAACAAGGATTATTTTTTCTTCGGTTGTTTGATTTTGCTTTTGTCTCCCCCATAAATTTCATAGGAACCCTAGGGCCAAGGCCCTAGGCTATCGAAAAAATCGCCATCCCCTCCTTCGAGGGGATTTTTCTTTGCGGTTGTGGTTGGACGGTTGTTGTTTGAACCTGTGGGTTGAAACCCACAGCAACAAAAGTAGCCAAACTAAGCGTAATAAAAATGAGCCGATGGTTAAAACCATCGGCCCATAACTAGCAGGACTAATTTCCTCATATAGAACATAGCCTTTATAACGGACCTCTTAACCCAATGCTAAAGTTAGGCTGGGCATAGCTAAGGACATCAATCACCTTGTTCTCAAAATAAAGCGCATAATGTGTCAAATCCTCATACTCTTTTTCACTTAAGACAGTTTTGAATCCAAACCTATTTTCATGAAGGTAATCACTATCTTTCGTGTAGAAAATCAAATACTGCTCTGTTAAAGCCTCATCTATTTTTAACGGGCTCCGTCTTACAAAGCTTACAAATTCGTTATCAATTATTCTTGGAGCTATCGGCTTCCCTGGAAACTCTATAATAAACTTATACTTTTCATTCACAAAGTGCACTTTGAAAGATTTTTCTTGATCCTGTTCTACATAAGTACAGCTTACTTCTCCAAAAAATCGGCTGTCAAATCCCTCAAATTTAAATGGATTGAGCTCGTTATTTTTCCCGACCTCTAAAGAAAGTTTTCTTTTGTTTATTATTTTCAGTATTGGTGGCCATTCTGTTACTAAATCAATAGTTTGATCATCAAGATGAAGACTATAGTGTACTAGATTTTCTTTATCAAAGATGATGAAATCTTCACTTAAGCCTCTCAAGTATTCTATATAAAGACTTTTTTTACTGTAGTAGATAACGTTCCACCCTTTACATTGATCTGGAAAAACGCCCCAGAAACCATTTAACCCTAATCTTGCAGCATCCACCACGCTCATATAGGAGGGCATTCTTCCATCAAAACCTATTATAAATTCAAAGTCTTCATTTTCAAACTTTACAGACAACCAATGTCCATTCGTCCCTTCTTGCAAGTACGAATCTAAGAGATGTTTAAAAATATTGCTATCAATTCCCTCAAATTCCAAAACTTTAAAATCTGTCTTTTTCATAATTTATTTTATCAAATGAGCAGGCAGTTCTCTTTTTTCTATTGCGCCTTAGCTAGGCCTAGCCTCTGCCGTTCAGACCAAGAGCTGCTATGAATCTGGATCTATCTTGAAGTTACTATAAAACAAACCTGTATCATGACGTAATTCTATCAGGTACTTTAAATTTAAACTGACTACGCTGATTCCTATATAGCCCGAGGCCTTATAGAAATCATACCAGTGCGCTATAAAAGTCGATGTTTTTACTTTACAAATTGGTGGACCATAGCCAAACTCTACGATTAACTCTGAATTTTTTGATAACTTAGTTTCTTTTAGCCGAGCAGTAACCCAATCCTCATCTGTCTCCACATCAAAGGCATAGTATTTCTGTCCTAACTGTTCCCAATTTATTAAACTCTCTGTTGATACAGGAATATGATGGGCCTGCAAAAAGTACCTAAAAAACCTAGATTCATAAGTGGCCAAAGGCGTTAGGGCTTTGACATAAGGTTTCAAAAACCCATTCGTAATTGTCATCATATCTTTTTGTTTAGAGATTCTGCTTAAAGTCTCGATTAACTAACCTACTTCTTTTTCCGTTCCATACCAAACCCAATAAAATGAGCCGATGGTTAAAACCATTGGCCCATATCATTTACAGCAAAGAAGGGCTTTAGCCCGCCATTTTGCATAGACCCGCAAGCATGGGCTTCAGCCCCTGGCACTAGCTGCTAGAATATTTAAGCTTAGTCAACAGCGGCTATGCTTACTGCCTAGGGCCAAGCCCCTAGGCTAGCTTTTTCAGACAGCCCTCTGCGAGGGCCTTTGGATATGGCCCTTCTCTGCAATCACAACAGAGCAAAGCCGTAAATCATAATTTGAGGCCCTTTAGGGCTGACTCCATTAGGTTAGCCTAGGGGCTTGTCCCTAGGCGATGAATAGCAGGCGACAAAACCTAGAGGTTGCACAAGCCCAAAATAGGGGTCCTCTAAAGTAGAGTTTAGGTCCAAGAACCCCAAAATAGTTCTTCTCTACTGTATTTTTTAGCTTAGAAAGTGGAAGAGGCCGCTTGTTTAGCTCAAGCTATCGGTCTAGTACCCCAAATTAGGGTTCTCCTACTGCTTGATAGACGTCTGGAACTGCATTGTATAGGTCCAAAAACCCCAGAGGGGACGTTCCGAACTCCATGAGATACGTCCCCTAACCCCAGAGGGGACGTTCCGAACTCCATGAGATACGTCCCCTAACCCCAGAGAAGACGTTCCGAACTCCATGAGGTACGTCCCCTAACCCCAGAGGAGACGTCCTGAGCTCCATGAGATACGTCCCCTAACCCCAGGGAAGACGTTCCGAACTCCATGAGATACGTCCCCTAACCCCAGGGAAGACGTTCCGAACTCCATGAGATACGTCCCCTAACCCCAGGGAAGACGTTCCGAACTCCATGAGATACGTCCCCTAACCCCAGAGGGTACCTTCCTACACCCCAAAATAGACGTCCTAGGACGTCTATTTTGGGGTCCTACAACCTATATTATGTAGTTCCACAACCTATACCGTACAGTTCCCTAACGTATATCATACACTTATCCAACGTATATTATACACTTCTGCAACCTATAGCATGGAGTTCAGGACGACTCTTATGCAGTAGAGGAACCTATAACGAACAGTTTAGTAACTGTATTCAATGACTTTGACAAGCTATATCATAGAGTTCAGGACGACTAAGAAGGAGTTTGCTGAGCATCGGCCCATATCATTTATAGCAAACAAGGGCTTTAGCCCGCCAGTTTGCATAGCCCCACAAGCATGGGCTTCAGCCCATGGCAGAAAAGGCGAGCTATTAGAATATTTAAGCTTAGTCAACAGGCGGCTATTCTTACCGCCCTGGGCTGAAGCCCAGGGTTATTAACTGAGCGAACTGACGGACTAAAGTCCTTGTTCGCTTTTTCAGACAGTCCTCTACGAAGATGGCCCTTCTCTGCAAAAGCAGATGAGCAAGGCTAGTTATATAAACAGTTGAGGCCCTTTAGGGCTGACTCCATTGGGTTAGCCTAGGGGCTTGTCCCTAGGCGATGAATGGAAGGCGGCAAAGCCGCCATGGCCGAAGGCCAAACGGCCTAGCGATGTGCAGCAGTGGCCGCAGGCCAGACCAAGGCCGTCAGGCCGCAGGGCCGAGCGAATAGCGAGCTGCGAAACGTAGCGCCGAGGAGCGAAGCGAGGCGGAGGCCCCAAAACACGCCCTCCCCATCTCTCCTTAAAAGAAGGGCTAACTGATTGAAAAACAAGAAAGCTATTCGCAAAAAAATGATGATTGTTAAAAGGGAGAAGCCTAGGGAAAAATGGAGGTTAAAAGTGGGAAAAAGTGGGAAAAAATAATATTTTGGGCCAAGTCTGATTGGCTAGAGGGGGCAAAAAGAACAAATGCTTATTTATAATATGCTTAAGCTATTTGTAGCTAAGTTATTACTAAAGCTCCTTTAAACTTAGATTTATGCAATTTTTGGGAGAATACAGCTGCAAAATAGATGCAAAGGGGAGGTTCCGTTTGCCTGCAGCCTTATTGGCCCAATATCCAGCGGCGGCAGTTGAGGGATTTGTATTAAATCGGGGATTTGAGTCTTGTTTGACCCTTTATCCGCAGGCGGCTTGGCAAAGCATAACCGAAGAGATGCAGCAATTGAACTTATACCAGCGGCAAAACCGTCAGTTTGTGCGTTACTTTTTTCGGGGGGCAACGCCCTTGCAGCTAGACAAGCAGCAGCGCTTGCTTTTGCCCAAAAACTTATTGGATTATGCTCAGATAGCGAAAGAATTGGTGCTTTTTGCCTACTTCAATCGCATAGAGATTTGGGCCAAATCCGTCTATGACAACCTTTTAGAAGAAGAACCTGGCGACTTTGCCGATTTGGCGGAGTCTGTCATGGGAAAAATAGAGCAGAACTCAGATGTCTGATTACGATTATCATGAGGCGGTTTTGCGCCTGCCTTGTGTAGAAGCCCTAAATTTAGTGGCTGAAGGAACTTATGTAGATGTAACTTTTGGTGGTGGTGGACACAGCCGGGAGATTTTGCGGCAGCTAGAGGGCGGTCGCCTTTTTGGTTTTGACCAAGACCCCGATGCTCAGGCTAATGTGCCCGAGGATCCTCGTTTTGAGTTGCTTCCCTTTAACTTTCGTTACTTTAAGCGCTCTTTGCGTTTGGAGGCCGTGCGAGAAGTAGATGGGGTGCTGGCTGATTTGGGGATTTCTTCTCATCAGATTGATACGGCCGACCGTGGATTTTCCTTTCGTTTTGAGGCAGAATTGGATATGCGCATGAGCCAAGATGGGGAGAAAGATGCTCGTTATATATTGAATACCTACAGAGAGGAGGAATTGCAGCATATTTTCTCGCTTTATGGGGAGTTGCGCAATTCTAAGACCCTGGCCCAGACCATTGTCAAGGGGCGGCAGCGGCAAAAGATTGAGCGGGTGGAGCAATTGCTTCAGCTCATTCAGCCCATTATTCGGGGCAAGCAAAACCGTTATTTATCGCAGCTTTTTCAGGCCCTGCGCATGGAAGTCAATGAAGAGATTGAGGCCCTTAAGGAGATGTTGCAAGAAGCTAGCGAGATGCTCAAGCCAGGCGGGCGTTTGGTAGTATTGACCTATCATTCTTTAGAGGACCGTTTGGTCAAGCAATGGATCAAGAACGGTTGTTTTGACAAAGAGCCCGAAAAAGATATTTATGGCCGTTTTTATAAGCCTTTGAAGGCCGTCAATAGAAAACCTATTTTACCTTCTGCCGAGGAGATTGCCCAGAACCCTAGGGCGCGTTCGGCTAAATTGAGAATTGCAGAAAAAATTGCCGACTAATTATGGCGAATGCTAAAAAGAAACAGCGAAGAGAGTTTAAGCTTCCCCCTTTGATGAGCCAATTACAGGCCCTTGCTTTTATGCTCTTTCAGAATATCAACTTTATTTTTTTCTTGGCCCTTTTGGGGATCATCTACATTGCCAACTCGCATTATGCGGTAGAAACGGTAAAAGAGATTCGGGAGCTGCAAGGAGAACTAAAGAAGGTCAGTTGGGAGAGTAATGCCCGCAAATCGGACCTCATGTATGAGAGTATGTTGTCTAGAGTTTCTCAGCGTTCTGAGCATTTGGGCCTGAAGCCACTCAAGGGCAAGCCCAAGAAAATTGAAGTTAAAAAAGAATAATCCTAGGTCATGAAAATCACTAAACTGACGCCCAAACAGGATGTGCTATGGCGGATCTACCTGACCTTTGCCCTAATGGGCTTTATTGGTATTCTCATCATGGGGCGCATTGCCAGTATTCAGTACTTTGAGGGCAGCCAACTCCGTGAGAAAGCCGAGCAAGAGCATATTGCCTTGAAGGATGTGAAGGCCCCCAGAGGAAATATCTTAGCCGATGACGGTAGCCTTTTGGCCACCTCCCTCCCCTATTTTAAGGTGCATTGGGATACCAAAGTAGTGCCTAGAGATACCTTTGATAAATATGTGGATACCCTAGCCACTTGTTTAGCCACCTATGTTTATACGGATAAAACGCCGGGGCTTTGTCGCCAAGAGCTCATCAATGCCCGAGACAGCAGCCGTCGCTACCACCCTATTTTGCCCAATGTGAGCTACATTTTGCTGCAGAAGATCAAGGAGTTTCCCATTTTCTCTATGGGCGATCGCCTGAAGAGCGGTCTGATTGTCGAGCAGATGGCCAAGCGGCAATACCCCTTTAAGATGTTGGCCCACCGAACCATTGGCTACAGCCGAGTGGTCCAAACAGCTAATGGTCCAGATACCCTTTCGGTCGGATTGGAGCGTTCTTTTGATGATGTTTTGGCTGGAGAACAAGGCAAACAATATATGCAGCGCCTAAGTAAAGACCTTTGGGTGCCTGTAGATGATATTTCTAAAATTGAGCCTCGGGCAGGACAGGATATTGTCACGACCATTGATGTCAATATTCAAGATGTAACCGAACGGGCCCTACTCGAAAGCCTTCAGCAATATGAGGGAGAGCATGGCTGTGCCATTGTGATGGATGTAAAAACAGGAGCCATTAAGGCCATAGCCAATATTGGGTTTAATAAGGAGCGGACCGAGTTTTGGGAAAACTACAACTATGCGGTTGGAGAACGGACCGAGCCTGGCTCTACCTTTAAGCTAGCCTCTATTATGGCCCTAATGGAAGACGGCTATGTCAAACCCACAGATACGGTCAACCTCAATGAAGGGCGCTGGCAATTCTATGATGAAACCATGGAAGATGCCTCTTATCATGGGCTGCGTTTGACTACCGTAGGCAAAGCCTTTGAAATCTCTTCTAATGTGGGGATTGCCAAATTGACGCATAAGTATTATAACAAAAGTAAGGAAGGCCAAAGCCAGTTTATTCAGCGGCTATCGGATATGGTCTTGACCCAATCTACCAATGTGGATATTGATGGAGAGCGCGAGCCTTATATTAAAGACCCCAACAATAGCGATTGGAGTGGTATTACCATTCCTTGGATGTCTATTGGTTATGAGTCGGAGCTTACGCCCCTACAAATGCTGACCTTCTACTCGGCGGTGGCCAATGGCGGCCAGATGATGAAGCCGCAAATTGTTACGGAGATTCGCTCTTATGGCTCGGTGGTCAAAAAGATTCCGCCCAAGGTGGTCAAGCGCCGAATTGCCTCAGAGGCGACCATCCAAGCCGCTACCGACATGCTTAAACGAGTAGTGGCCTCGCCCAAGGGAACGGCACACAGTATCTATACCCCTCGCTACGATATTGCGGGCAAAACGGGTACGGCCATTATGAACTATAAGGCCCATAAACAAAAGGGCGAAGCCAAGCGCTATCGGGGATCATTTGCGGGCTTTTTTCCTGCCGATAATCCCGCCTATGCTTGTGTGGTGGTCATTACCAACCCCCGTACTGGTTTTTATGGAGGTCGTGTAGCCGCTCCCGTATTTAGAAAGATTGCTGACTATTGCTACTCGCTTTCTCTGGGTTCTCATAAGGCCCTCAATGCCGATGAGGCCGTTTATACCGATGCGACTTTGCCTCGTTTGCCCGTGGGCCAAAAGGAAGACCTCAACTACATCATGAAAGAGCTGAATCTGCCCTTTGCCGATAGCTCGGCCACCCCTTGGGCGGTGGGTATGATTCGCAATGATTCGATTAACCTACGCAGCCGAAATGTACAAAAGGATGTGGTCCCCAATGTAGTGGGTATGGGCCTTAAAGATGCCCTATTCTTGCTAGAAAACAACCGACTTCGGGTTCGGGTGTTGGGGGTAGGAAAAGTCAAATCGCAATCGGTGCCTGCTGGCCGCAGCATTCAATCTGTTCAAACTATTACTCTCGTTCTCGGATAAGTTTTTTATATGTCTACCCTCAAGGACCTTTTAGCCAATATCAATTATAACATCAAAGGGCGCTCTCCTGCCGATCTAGAATTAGCTGGACTTTGCCTAGATTCTCGACAAGCTAAGATGGGCTGGCTCTTTGCCGCCCTTCCTGGCAGCCAGGTCGATGGTCACGATTATATTGAGCAAGCCTTGGCTAATGGTTGCTCGGCGGTGCTTTGCGAAAGATGGCCCAAAAAAATAGCCGCTAAGGTCTGTTATATTAAGGTAGAAAAAGTAGCCGATGCTTTAGGTCCACTAGCGGCCAACTTTTATGAGCAGCCCAGCCAACAACTGGCTTTGGTGGGCGTAACGGGCACCAATGGAAAGACAAGTACGGTGAGCCTGCTGTATCGGCTGTTTAAAAAGCTGGGCCATAAGGTGGGCCTGATTTCCACTATTGAGAATCGCATTGATGATGAAGTGCTAAAATCTACGCATACTACGCCCAATGCCATTGAGCTGCAAGCCCTTTTGGCCCAAATGCGAGATGCAGCCTGCGATTATGTCTTTATGGAAGTGAGCTCGCATGCTGCCGAGCAAGGCCGCATTGCTGGCGCTCATTTTACAGGCGGCGTTTTTAGCAATATCTCTCACGATCATCTCGATTATCACAAGACCTTTAAGAATTATATTTTTGCCAAAAAGCGCTTTTTTGACCAGCTACCGAGCTCGGCTTTTGCCCTAGTCAATGCCGACGATAAACGGGCGGAGGTCATGCTCCAAAATTGCTCGGCCAAAGCCTACCGCTATGCGCAAAAGCAATTGGCCGATTTTCGATTTCGCTTGCTAGAAAATAGCCTTTCGGGCTTGCAACTGGAACTAGATGGCCAAGAATTTCACTGCAGTTTGGTGGGCGATTTTAATGCCTACAACCTACTGGCGGTCTATGCTACCGCTATTTTGCTCGAAGAACCCAAAACGGAGGTCCTACGCATTCTCTCTAGCCTGAAACCACCGGCGGGCCGCTTTGAATATGTGCGCATTCCCAACAATCCTGTGCAAGCCATTGTGGATTATGCCCATACCCCCGATGCCCTAGAAAAGGTTTTACAAACCCTAAAAGCGACCACATCTACAGGCCGAATTATTACGGTGGTGGGCTGTGGGGGCAACCGAGATAATAGCAAAAGGCCCATTATGGCCCAAAAAGCGGCCGCTTATTCCGATCTACTCATCTTGAGCTCTGATAATCCCCGATTTGAAGAGCCCGAAGCCATTCTAGACGAAATGTGGGCGGGCCTAAGCAAGGCCCAACAGGCCCAAACTTACCGCCAAGTCAATCGCCGTGAAGCCATCCGCTGGGCCTGCCAACTGGCCCAAGCCGAGGACGTAATTTTAGTGGCGGGTAAGGGACATGAAACCTACCAAGAAATTAAGGGGGAACGCCTTCCCTTTGATGATCGAGAAGAGTTGCGCCAAGCCTTGGAAGAGCAGTTGGCAAAGTTTGTTTAGCGCTGCTTGGCCTCCCTCAACTTATAACATCCAACAATTTGCCCCTTTGGCCCTAATCACTGGCTGCAGGGAATATATCGGAACTGTTCTGTTTTTTTCTGTATCTAATTAAAAATTGGGCGTTTAGCTTAAGTCAACCCCAAACAAGCAGGAAAGGGAAAAGACAAGATTTGAAACCGTCCTTATTTCAACTCCTCCTTAGCACTTACTGATATTTTGGGGCCTGCCGCCTTCGGCGGCCGGGCCCTTTCAGGGCTCGCAGGTCTGCTCGGCCCTGCGGGCTCATTTCATTTCGCCCTGGGTCTGCCGCTGCGCGGCCCCCTTTCAGGCCCCTAGGCCAAGTCGCTTCGCTCCTTTGCGGCGGCTTCGCCGCCTGCTAGCTGTGGCTGCAGGTTGAAACCAGCAGCCATACAACAATCCCATTCTACATCTATAGTGCGGAGAGGATTAAAATCCTCTACCGCTTTGAACAAGGATTATTTTTTCTTCGGCGGTTTTGTTTTTTTCTCCCCCATAAATTTCATGGGAACCCTAGGGCCAAGGCCCTAGGCTAACTAAAAAATCGCCATCCCCTCATTCGAGGGGATTTTCTGTTCCACTAAGCTCCATCAGCAAAGAAGGGCTAAAATGTTTATTTATGGAGGGTTTTAACCCTCCATTGAACACAAAAATGCATTCGTTAATTGGCTGTAGGTTTCAACCTACAGCCATGGCCGAAGGCCAAACGGCCTAGCGATGGAAGGCAGTGCGGCAAAGCCGCAGACCCAGCAAAAACTTGTTTTTTGCGCAGGGCCGAGCGAATAGCGAGCTGCCGAACGTAGCGCCCGCCGCAGGCGGGAGGCCCCTAAAAAATAAATTTGCGTTTATATTAAAAAGTAACTACCTTTACAAGGTTACGTAAAACAAGTGCTGTATTTATAACTATAATTTATATTTTTCATCTAGACGACCTTAAAGAACATGAAGGAAGAAACACAACAAGTAGATTTGACTACTATAAATCTTGACAGTTTAGCCATTCTGAAAAAGAATGACTACCTAAAATTATTAAAAAAGCCCAGCAGCTTAAAAAAGAAAGAAGCGTTTATTTTTATCTGTAAATATGAATGTGTGAATGGCAAACTACCTATTGTAGCTGTTCCCTATAAAAAAATGTCTGAAGCGAAAAAAGATTTTAAAGACCGGGTAAAAAAGGACAAAAAAGCTTTTGGCGGTAGTAAATTCATCTTATTAGCGGAGACTAATATTGTTAAAGAAGAAGATGGCAACCTCATCTTTGAAGCACGACCTCTTGCAGGTGGAGCAGATATTGAAGTAGCAGCTGCAAAACTATTTTCAAAAATGAAAATGGGATTCCGTTTAATTGGAGAAGCTACCCCCGAACAACTAGAGGCCCAAAAAGAGCTAGAGAAAGATTTGAGTCCTCAAGAATTGGAGCAACTAGCGAAGAAGAAAGCTAAGCGTTTAGCACGCTATGCTAAAATAAGTGAGAATCTAAGCAAGCTTGAATTAGCCCTCTCTAAGTTTCAGGAGGAGACCAAAAAAGAATCACTAGCCGCTAACATTCAAAAAATGGAAGAGGCCTTAGGAGTCATGGTAGATGAGGCCTTAAGTGATGGAGTTATTGATGCCGAAGAACAGCAACAAATAGACGCTTTAGAAGCTCAGCTCCTAAAATTGAATACTAGCTCTGCTCCTACTACTCTCTCAAAAGAAGAGATAAATCTTCGAATGGCAAAAGTAGATGAAAATATTGCTCGCCTTAAAGCAGCATTAAAAATATCATAACCCAAATACTAATATATAATGAATCAGAAAGATCAAAAGCTATACGATAAGCTTCAAATTATTAAGCCCAATATCCAACAGTATAAAGCAGAAATAGAAGAATGCTTACGTTTGGGTAAATCTGCTCAACTTCTAAGTGCAGTAGAATTAAAAGAAATGGATAGCCGCTTGGCGGATATTTTTGCTATTGAGCAACGTGTACTTGAAATTGAGCAGAAGAAGGGTTGGTTTTTTACTCAGGACGAAGAGGTTCCTCCTTACCCTAACTTTGCATCTTTTAGAGCGGCCATTATGGAGCCGTTAATTGACATCATTGAAGATGAAGGGCTAGATGATTCATCTAACGAGATTATACCTGATCGCAATATTAGTTACAAAGACTCTTTTTTGGCTTGCTTAAATATCAACGACATTTCAAACTGGAAATCGGCATTTAGGGCTAATAGCACTATAGACAACTATCTTCAAACTGTTTTTAATAATTTTGGAAGTAGGATCACTAGTCTAAGTCTATCCAAATACGCTAAGATAGTTGCAAGAAAGATCTGGGTGGATCTTGTAGTGTTAGGAAAATCTACAATTATCCCTATCGACCCAGAAGTTGACTTTGAACAAGCCAAGCCAATGGACTATAATCTCACGGATGACTTGGATATGTTAGAAACTGTAGGACCTGTTCCTAAGAGATTTAGACAAAGAGTAAGGCAATTTCAGCTAACTATGCTTAATAGTCAACCACAGGGTTTTATGGATTTTGCAGTAGAGTGGAAAGCTATACTAATACATATCGGTAAAGACCCTGAAATCTATTTCAACAAAAATGATTTAAAAAACAAAAAGAAGACACATAAAAACATGTCCAAAAAACAGCATAAAGCAAATTACCAAAATGCACTTTCAAGGTTAATGATTTTAATGGATCAAAATCTATATTTTACCAAAAGTGAATATCTAAGTAATGAGGTGATTACTGTTTTAGCAAATCCTGAAAATGGAAAAGTTCCCAGTATGGCAAAGAGAGAAAACAAAAAAGGGAATAATATTAGTTCAAGCACTAATTTTCTTTTTGCTCCAGGGTATACGACTCCTCCCCCCTCCAATATCAACGCAGGAATATCTACTTTTAACAACCTCTCACTCAATTTTCCAACAGTCCCCCCAGCAATAGGAAATACAATAAATTGGCTGACTAGCAATAACTTTACAACACCTGCAAATCTTAACCAAGTTCAGACAGTTCTAACTCCAATAGCAAGCTTTTTAAGAAACAATCCAAATACAACAATCACAATAACTGGCAGTAGTAACTATGGCTTTGTAAATGGGATTTCAGCTAATCCTTTAATAGCAATTCAGATTGCTCAATCTAGAGCCAATTCAATAGCTACTATTTTAACAACTACATTTAGAGTACCAGCTAATCAAATCAACACAAATACACTAGTTCCTAGTGCTCCTGGGGTTCAAATCACTTCGCCATAAAATAATGGTCCTACAAAAATAGCGCTTACTATAAGACAAGCTATTTCCCCTCCATTTAATATTTGCACACTAAAGTCATTTAAGAATAAAACCTTAAATGACT
The DNA here is from genome assembly GCF_027594745.1 of Saprospira grandis. Lineage (NCBI taxonomy): Bacteria > Pseudomonadati > Bacteroidota > Saprospiria > Saprospirales > Saprospiraceae > Saprospira > Saprospira grandis. Next base: position 836,507 of record NZ_CP110854.1, read on the forward strand.
TTTAAAATTAACCAAGATGCCCAAAACCACCCTCTTTTTAGCCCTTTACCTACTGCTATTTGCCCAACTAAAAGCACAAAACTACAACAGCCTATCCGAGGCCTTTGCACATAAAGAAGAAGCCAAAATTCTAGATTTATCTAAGCAGAATTTAGGTAAGCTAGATCCCCGTTTTTCAGAGCTCCATCAATTAACCCATCTAAATTTAAGCGAAAACAACTTAGGGGAATTTCCCTTCGGCTCTTTTCTAGAGACAAAACAGCTAGAATGGGTTGATGCTTCTCATAATCAATTTGAAATAGCTGATGTTAAACGATTCCTTTATTCTCCTAAGATTCGCTATTTGGATCTAAGCTACAACCCCATAAAAAACTTAAAAAGATTTCATCTAACAGAACGGATTCCTCTCGAAAAACAAACAGCAACTCTAACACCCAAAATATTAGCCAGCCCTAGTCTAGAAAAGCTCATCATTAAGCATACAGAGCTAAGCATGCTCTATGAAGAATTTGCTGTTTTCCCAAATCTAAAATATCTCGACCTCAGTCATAACAAGATTATTGCTGCAGGTGATGCGCTTTTTAACTTAAAGGAACTAGACAGCTTAATTCTTTCTCATAATGACTTTATTTTCTTGCCTATTCGAGACAGCATAAGGGCCCATAAGCTAAGCTATATAGATATTAGTCATAACCCAAGGTTAATAGCTATTGTCCAACTATTCAATCAGTTCCCCAACTTAAGGCATATCAATGCAAGTTATTTAGGGGCTGGCAGTTATAAGAATATGCGCTTTGGCTTAGTTTCGTCTAAAAAATTCTATAAAAACAGTCCTGTAAAAACGCTTTTATTGACCCATTCTCACTTAAAGTCGGTCCCAAAAGCTATGGGATATATGGAAAACCTAGAATATCTTGACCTTAGCCATAATGAGCTACAATCCCTGCCCAAATCCTTTAAGCGTTTAAAAAAGCTCAAGAAATTGGACCTCAGAGGCAACCCTTTTCTAGAAAAGGAGAAAGAAAACTGCCGAAAATATCTGCCAGATTGTGAAATACTCTTTTAACGGCTATAATTTTTAGCTCAAAAAACAAACTCATTTTCTACTCCTCATAAAGGAAATTCTTATGCCCAAAACCACCCTCTTTTTAGCCCTTTACCTACTGCTATTTGCCCAACTAAAAGCACAAAGCTACAACAGTCTATCCGAGGCCTTTGCACATAAAGAAGAGGCCAAAATTCTAGATTTATCTAAGCAGAATTTAGATAATCTAGACCCCCGTTTTTCAGAGCTCCATCAATTAACCCATCTAAATTTAAGCGAAAACAACTTGCAGGGATTTCCCTTAGGCTCTTTTATAGAGACGAAACAGCTAGAATGGGTTGATGCTTCTCATACTCAATTTGAAATAGCTGATATTACGCGATTCCTTTATTCTCCTAAGATTCGCTATTTGGACCTAAGCTACAACCCCATAAAAAACTTAAAAAGATTTTATCTAACAGAAGAGCTTCCTATCGATAGAACAAAGCCGGTTCCAACACCCAAAATATTAGCCAGCCCTAGTCTAGAAAAGCTCATCATTAAGCATACAGAGCTAAGCATGCTCTATGAAGAATTTGCTGTTTTCCCAAATCTAAAATATCTCGACCTCAGTCATAACAAGATTGTTGCTGCAGGTGATGCGCTTTTTAACTTAAAGGAACTAGACAGCTTAATTCTTTCTCATAATGACTTTATTTTCTTGCCTAGTCGAGACAGCATAAGGGCCCATAAGCTAAGCTATATAGATGTTAGTCATAACCCTAGGTTAGTAGATATTGACCAACTATTCAATCAGTTCCCCAACTTAAGGCATATCAATGCAAGTTATTTGGGGGATGGCAGTCACTACAATATGCGCTTTGGCTTAGTTTCGTCTAAAAAATTCTATAAAAACAGTCCTGTAAAAACGCTTTTATTGACCCATTCTCACTTAAAGTCGGTCCCAAAAGCTATGGGATATATGGAAAACCTAGAATATCTTGACCTTAGCCATAATGAGCTACAATCCCTGCCCAAATCCTTTAAGCGCTTAAAAAAGCTTAAGAAATTGGACCTCAGAGGCAACCCTTTTCTAGAAAAGGAGAAAGAAAACTGCCGAAAATATCTGCCAGATTGTGAAATACTCTTTTAACTGCTGTAATTTACGGGCCCAAAAAGGCGCTACGCGCCTTGGCTGAGGGATGGACAGCAGTGGCCGCAGGCCAGACCGAGCTTTTTTGAGCAAAGCGAAAAAAAGCGAAGGGCCGAGCGAACAGCGAGCTGCGAAACAGCCCGACCCGACCAAAGGGAGGGGCAGCCCCAAAAAACAGAAAAATTATTCATAGTCCTTGAGGCAGAAAAGAGCTTATGTTATTTCATTTATTTGACTACCTAGAACAACAGTACGATTTTCCTGGCGCCAGCCTTTTTCAGTTTATTAGCTTTCGGGCAGCGCTGGCCATTATTATTTCCCTGATTATTTCGCTTTTGATGGGGGGGCGCATTATTGGCTGGATCAAGCGGCGGCAGATGCTAGAAAAACAGCGGGCTTTGGGCCTTCCTGGAGAGGAACTCAAGGCCAAAACGCCAACCATGGGGGGAATTCTGATTCATATGGCCATTATTCTCCCTTGTCTATTATTGGCCGATCTGAGCAATGTCTACATTCAGTTGATGTTGCTTTCTACCGTTTGGATGGGGACCATTGGCTTTATTGATGATTACTTTAAGCTGACGCGATCTAAGGCGGGTTTGAGTGGAAAATACAAGATTTTAGGACAGGTCGTTTTGGGCGGCATTGTGGGCGCTACCATGCTTTTCCATTCTGATGTTGTGGTACGAGTAAATGCCGAGCAACTGGCCCAAGGCAACTATGAAGTAATTGATACGGTTCAGGTTCAACTGGAGCGTTTGGGCGATAAGGAAGAGCTTTATTATGTAAAATCGACCATGACCAATGTGCCTTTTTTCAAGGGCAATGAGCTAGATTATACCGATTTCCTTTGGTTTTTGGGCGATAATGCGCCTCAGTGGGTTTGGTTGCTCTTTATTCCCTTTGTCATTTTGATTGTTACGGCCGTATCGAATGCGGCCAACTTAACGGATGGAATAGATGGTTTGGCGGCGGGAACCTCCGCCATTATTGGGGCCACTTTGGGGATTTTTGCCTATGTATCGGGCAACAACATTTTGGCCGATTATCTGGGGGTCCTCTATTTGCCCTATGTGGGAGAAATGACCATTTTTATTGCCTGTTTTCTGGGGGCTTGCATTGGCTTTTTGTGGTACAATGCTTATCCTGCCCAAGTTTTTATGGGCGATACGGGCAGTTTGGCTTTGGGAGGTATTATTGCCGCCATTGCGATTATCTTGCGCAAAGAGCTCTTGATTCCCTTGCTTTGTGGAATCTTTTTGGCCGAAAACCTATCGGTCATTATTCAAGTGAGCTATTTTAAATATACCAAAAAGAAATATGGAGAAGGGCGCCGCATCTTCTTGATGTCGCCTTTGCACCACCACTTTCAGAAGCAGGGCATGCATGAATCGAAAATTGTTAGCCGCTTTTGGATTGTGGGTATTTTGTTGGCCGTTTTGACCATCATCACTTTGAAAATACGCTAAGATGTTGGAACAAGTTGTTGTTTTGGGCGCCGGAGAAAGCGGTTTGGGCGCTGCCCTTTTGGCCCAAAAAAAAGGCGGAAACGTCTTTGTTTCGGATGCGGGAAGCATTCGGGCAGACCGAGCAGATATTTTACGGGCTGCGGGTATTCCCTTTGAGCAGGGCGGACATAGCGAAGAGCGCATTTTGGCGGCTCAACTCATTATTAAAAGTCCGGGGATTCCAGATACGGCCCCTTTGATTCAAAAAGCCAGTGCTGCGGGCATTCCCATTTGGGATGAGATTGAGCTAGCGGCCCGTTATAGCTCGGCCAAAGTGATTGGCATTACGGGCAGCAATGGAAAAACGACCACCACGGCCCTACTTTATCATTTGCTCAAAACGGCGGGATATGCTGTGGGCTTAGGGGGTAATATTGGTCAAAGTTGGGCCATGCAATTGGCCCAAGGCCAAGATGATGAATATATGGTGCTAGAGCTGAGCAGTTTTCAGCTCGACCGCTGTTATGAGTTGGCCCCAGAACTGATGATTTTGACCAATGTCAGTCCCGATCATTTGGATCGTTATGGCTATGAGATGGATAATTATCTGGCTTCCAAGTTGCGCCTCATTCAAAATAAAACAGCCGAGCAGCCTTTTATCTATCCCAAAGAAGATCCTTATATTCCCGCTGGTTTAAAGCGCTATTATCAGGGACCTACGGCCAATTGCTTGGCCCAAGATTGGCCCGAACTAAACGCCAAAGAGCTATGGGTAGAAGATTGGGCCTTTGTCCAAGATCAACTTCCTTTGGTGGGCCGCCACAACCTGATGAACATGAAAATGGCTTTGCAAGCCGTCAAATGCCTGGGGATGTCTCAGGAAATGGCCCAAAAAGGTCTCGATAGCTTTGAAAACCACCCCCACCGCTTGGAAAAAGTGATGGTTTTGGGTGGCGTTCAATATATCAATGATAGTAAGGCCACCAATGTGGAAGCGGTTTATTACGCCCTAGAAGCTATGCAAGCGCCTACGGTTTGGATTGTTGGCGGAGTGGATAAGGGCAATGATTATAGTAGCCTTTTCCCCTTCATTGGGCAGCCCGTAAAAGCTATTGTTTGTTTGGGGGTAGATAATCGCCCAATTAGGGCCGCCTTTGCTGCCAAAACTGACTATATTGTGGAGGCTGCCTCTATGGCAGAGGCCATAAAACTGGCCAGCCTCTATGCCCAAGCTGGAGATAATATTCTATTGTCGCCCGCCTGCGCTAGCTTCGACCTATTCAAAAACTATATCGATCGTGGCGATCAATTTAAGGCCATTTTGGAAGAGCAACGCCAACTCTTGGAAAAAGGCCATAATATGGAAATGAATCTAACCCTCAATCGAAATAAAAAATAGTAGCCCATGAGCTCTAGCATGAGTGTTTTTCAAAAGCGAATTGCCGCCCTTTTGCAAGGGGATCAAATCATTTGGTTGGTCCTTGGCCTTTTGGGCATTATTTCTATCCTTACCGTTTATAGCTCGGCAGAAGTACTAGCCAACCGAAACGGCGTGGGCACCGAGTCTTTTCTCGTCAAGCATATTATGCTGCTCATCGCTTCGGTGGTGGTCATGTATATTGCCCATTTGATTCACTATAAACGCTATGCCCGCTGGTCCACAATTATGCTGGTCCTCTCGGTCCTGATGCTTCTCTTTACCATGTTTTTTGGGACAGAACTGAACGGGGCCTCCCGCTGGATTAAGATTCCTTTTGTCGGCATTACTTTCCAAACCTCCGATTTTGCCAAGATTTCACTCATTTTATATGTGGCCCGAACCATTTCGCTCTTACAGGAGAAGAAAGGCTCGCTCTTAGAGCTGGTTTTGCCCGTTTTGCTGGTTTGTGTGCTCATTGCCCCCTCCGATTTATCTAGCGCGCTGGTCCTTTTCTTTACCTGCATTTTATTGATGTTTATCGGTCGGGTAGAAATTCGCAGCCTGATTTCTTTGGTCATGCTGGGCGTGGGCCTTTTTGCCATGCTCGTTATTCTCTCCGATTTTGTCGATTGGATCCGTGTAGATACTTGGGTGAGCCGCTTGCGTAGCTTTATGGATGGCTCGGGCTCTGGCGATGTCTTTCAGGTAGAACAGGCCAAAATGGCTATTGCTCGCGGAGGCTTTTTTGGTGTGGGCCCTGGCAATGGGGTGCAAGCGCACTTTTTGCCCCACTCCTACTCCGATTATATTTATTGTATTATCATTGAGGAATACGGCATCATTGGGGGCATCTTTGTGGTTGCGCTCTATTTGGCCCTCCTCTATCGTACGATCAGAATGGTGCACCGCAGCCCAAAAACCTTCGGTGCGATGCTGGCCTTTGGCCTCTGCGCAAGTATGGTCATTCAGGCTTTTGCCCATATGGCCGTAAATGTAAACTTGATGCCCGTAACGGGACTTACGCTCCCCTTTGTGAGTATGGGGGGAACCTCCCTGATGTTTACGGGGCTCTCTTTTGGCGTAATGCTGAGCGTGAGCCGAAATATTGAAAAAAATCAACCGAAGAAAGAAGCAAAAGAAGAAGCAGCTTAATGAAATATCTAATTAGTGGCGGGGGAACTGGCGGCCATATTTTTCCCGCTATTGCCATCGCGCAGGCCTTAGAACAGGCCGACCCCCAAGCCGAATTCCTTTTTGTAGGGGCCGAGGGAAAAATGGAAATGCAAAAGGTGCCCGAAGCAGGTTACCGCATCGAAGGCCTCCCTATTGCAGGCTTCAACCGCAAAAGTTTACTCAAAAACTGGAAGCTGCCCTTTAAGATTTGGGCCTCGATGTCTAAAGCCCGAAAAATTATCCGAGAGTTTCAACCCGATGTTGCCATTGGCGTGGGGGGCTATGCTAGCGGGGTGGCCGTCAAAATGGCCAATATGATGAAGATCCCCGCTTTGGTCCATGAACAAAACTCTTATGCCGGAAAAACAAACCAGATTTTGGGCAAAAGCGTAGATAAGGTCTGCGTGGCTTACCCCAATATGCAACGCTTTTTTCCCGCCAATAAAATTGTGCTTACGGGCAATCCCATTCGCAAGGATTTACTGCAAAAATCTGATAAACGGACCGAGGCTTTCAACTTTTATGGCTTCGATCCCAATAAGAAAACCATTTTCTTGACGGGCGGTAGCCTAGGCGCTCATAGCCTCAACGAAAGTGTTTTGCCCTTTGTCGAAGAATTGCAAAAACAAGAAGTCCAAGTCCTTTGGCAGGCAGGCAAACTCTATATTAAGGAGTTTGAACCCCTGGCCCAAAAGTACCCCAACCTAAAGATTCAGGCCTTTATTCAACGGATGGACCTAGCCTATGCCATGGCCGATATGGTCATTGCTAGAGCTGGCGCCCTCACCCTTTCTGAGCTTTGCGAAAACGGAAAAGCCGCTATTTTGGTCCCCTCTCCCAATGTGGCCGAGGATCATCAAACGGCCAATGCCAAGGCCCTCACAGAACAAAAGGCCGCCCTTTGGCTAGCCGATGCCGAAGCCCGAGAAAAACTGATTCCCAAAGCTTTGGAGCTCTTGCAAAATGAAACAGACATCCAAAAGTTGGGAGAAGCCGCAAAACGTCTAGCCAAACCTCAGGCTGCTCAAGAAATCGCTCAGGAGGTCCTCCAGCTGATCAAGTAGTCTATTTTGGGGCCTCCCGCCTTTGGCGGGCGGTTACTCCCTTCGGTCGTCGAACTGCGGTCTAAAGACCTTGTTGTCGTTTACTTCGTCGAACTGGCGCCTCTTCGAGGCTGGTTGTCGCAGCTCGCTGCTATTTTGGGGCCTCCCGCCTTCGGCGGGCGCTACGTTTCGCAGCTCGCAAGTCTGCTCGGCCCTGCGGCCTGACGGCCTTGGTCTGCGGCTGCGCCGCACTGCTGCACATCGCTAGGCCGTTTACGGCCTTTGGCCGTAGCGGCGGCTTCGCCGCCGCCATTTGGACCAACTTCTTACACCTAATAAAAATCGAATCATGGCATTAGCCTTAGCCTCTATTAAGAAGATCTATTTTGTTGGAATTGGTGGAATTGGGATGAGTGCCCTGGCCCGCTATTTTAATTATTTGGGGGCCCAAGTTTTGGGCTATGATAAAACCGAAACGGCCCTGACCAAAAAGTTGGTCGAAGAAGGCATGCACATTCATTATACAGAGCAAGCCGATCAAATTCCAGCCGATGTAGATTTGGCGGTATATACGCCAGCTATTCCTGCCCAAAATAGCGAACTACAATATTTTCAGGCGGCAGCTACGCCTTTGCTCAAGCGCTCCGAGCTTTTGGGCCTAATTTCTAGAGAGCGGCGGAGCATTGCCGTGGCGGGCACGCATGGCAAAACCAGCACTTCTTCTATTTTGACCCATTTGCTCCGCAGCGGAGGCATTGATTGTACGGCTTTTTTGGGCGGTATTGCCAATAATTTAGGAAGTAACTTTGTGGCGGGCAGTTCGGATTGGGTAGTTTTAGAGGCCGATGAATTTGATCGCTCCTTTTTGCATCTGCGTCCAGAAATTGGCATTATCACCTCTACAGATGCGGACCATTTAGATATTTATGGAGAGCATACTCAACTGCTCGATAGCTTTAATGAGTTTGCAGCACTTTGCAGCAAACAGCTCTTTTTGGCCCAGGGCACAGAGGTAAAACAGCAGGGCCTAAGTGCTAAAGTGGCCCATTATAGCGCCAGCCAATCGGCCGATTATCAGGCGAGTCGGATTCGGGCGCAGGCCCCCAACTTTGTTTTTGATGCACAACTGGCGGAGCATTTTTGGGAGGACCTCAACTTCTCTTTGCCAGGTCGGCATAATGTAGAAAATGCTTTGGCGGCTATAGCCGTAGCTTTAGAATTGGGCCTTAGCGAAGAGCAAATTCGGCAGGGTTTGCGCAGTTTTAGAGGTATTTGGCGGCGCTTTGAGTGGGTGGTCAAGCAGCCTAACAAAGTATTTATAGATGATTATGCGCATCATCCCACCGAATTAAAAGCGGCTATACGGACCGCCCGCAGTCTTTTTCCAAAGCGGAAATTGGTGGGGATATTCCAGCCGCACTTATTTAGCCGAACTCGTGACTTCATGGATGGCTTTGCAGCGGCTTTGGATGGCTTGGACCAGCTCTACCTCTTAGATATTTATCCGGCCCGAGAAGAGCCCATTGAAGGCGTTGATTCTGCGGCTATTTTGGCCCGTATGCAGCTAGGCGAAAAAGAATTAGTGAGTCAGGCGGAACTACTTGACAAACTGGCCCAAGCCCCCCCTGCTCTTTTATTGAGTTTGGGTGCAGGCGACATAGGCGCCTTAGTGCCAAAAATAGCAGAAGAAATTTACCATAAAACCGAATAAAATTTTTTGCGTCAAAGAAAACGGAATTTTTTGTCGAAAGCCGTTGTTTAGGCCAAAGTTTTACGCTATCTTTTAGCGTTTAAATAGGCGAAAAAGTTTTTTTGTTTTGGAGTCTAAGCGGCGGTTAATGCTAAATTGGTCCAAAAGATGTAGCAGGGCGCGCAGCGCCCGCAAAGGAGCGAAGCGACTGGCCTAGCGATGTGGAGGGGTGGCCGAAGGCCAGACCGAAGCGCGCAGCGCTGAAGGGCCGAGCGAACAGCGAGCCCCGAAACGTAGCGCCGTAGCTTTGCTGCGGAGGCCCCAAAAGAAAAAATGTCTATTTAGCAACAGATTAAAAAGGTATGAAAGTACATCCTGGAAGATTGAAGTGGATAGCGGCTCGGATGGGCTGGATCATTGGGGCCTTAGTATTGGTTCTCTTGATATGGGGCGGTGTACGTTATCGGCAGCAGAGTCGGGTGCCTAGGGTATATATTCAGATAGAAGAAGATGCTCAGGGCAATGCCTTTGTGGACAGTAATGATGTGCGGGATATATTGGTCAAGACCTTTGGACATTTTGTAGAGGGGCAGACTTTGGAAAAGATTGATGTGGCGGCGATAGAGTCGGCATTGGAGCAAGATCTTTTTATAGAGGAGGCCGATGTCTATGTAGATGCCATGGCGAATGTCAATATTAGTATTCAGCAGCGCTTGCCCATTTTGCGGGTCATGGATGTAGAGGATGAGACCTATTATTTGGATGCGCAGGGTCGGCAGATTCCGTTTTCGACTAAATACACCGCTCGGGTATTGGTAGTGACGGGAGACATTGGTTTGTACAACTCTAGTTTTATGGAATTGGAGGACCATCGTTTGCGGCACAGTTTTATTTTGGCGCAGGCAATTTTGGAAGACCCCTTATTGTCTAAGCAGATCGAGCAAATACACATCAATCGTTTGGGCGATGCTTTATTGGTTCCGAAAGTGGGCAACCACAAAATATATTTTGGGGCGCCCTTGGAGCGTACGGCTGAGAAGTTGGATGAGTTAAAGATATTTTACAAAGAGGCCATGCCTTATGAGGGTTGGGAGAAGTACAAGTTGCTAAACCTAGCGTTTGAGGGGCAGATTGTGGCCAAAAAGAGATAGCAATTCCCCAGGGCTAGCTGGCTAGCCTTCACCTAAAATTAGATCACTAATATAAAATGAAACAGACGAACGAAATTGTAGTAGCGCTAGATATTGGGACGACCAAGATTGTGGCCATGGCGGGTCGGAAGAACGAGCATGGTCAGTTGGAAGTATTGGGTACAGGGCAAGTAGAATCACTGGGTGTTTCTAGAGGAGTCGTATCGAATATTGAGAAGACAGTAACCGCCATTTGCGAAGCGATTGAGGAGGCCGAGCGTAGCTCTGGCGTTGAGGTTGATGTTGTGCAGGTGGGAATTGCGGGCCAGCATATTAAGAGCTTGCAACACCGGGGAATGTTGACCAGAAATAGCCTACAGGATGAAATTTCTCAGGGAGATATAGATGATCTAATTGCGGATATGCACAAATTGGCCTTGCCTCCTGGCGACAAGATCATCCATGTGATTCCGCAAGAATACACTGTAGATAATGAGCGCGGCATTGCTGATCCTATTGGGATGGCGGGTGTTCGTTTGGAGGCTAACTTTCATATTATTACGGGACAGGTTTCTGCCATTAAGAACTTGAAAAAGTGTGTGGAGAAATCGGCTTTAGAGATGGAAAACTTGACCTTGGAGCCTATTGCTTCTGCTGCTGCGGTATTGACTGAAGAGGAGATGGAAGCTGGGGTGGTCTTGATTGATATTGGAGGCGGAACTACTGATTTGGCTATTTTCCATGAGGGGATTATCCGTCATACTGCGGTTATTCCTTTTGGGGGTAATATTGTGACTCAGGACATCAAGGAAGGTTGTGGTGTGATGGCCGAGCAGGCTGAAAAGCTCAAGCGTCGTTTTGGTTGCGCTATGGCGGAGAAGATCACGGATAGTCGGGTGATTACGATTCCGGGCCTAAAGGGTCGTCCTGAAAAGGAGATCATGGAGCGTAATTTGGCCCATATTATTCAGGCGCGTATGGAAGAGATCTTGGACAGTATTGTTTGGGAGATTGACCGTTCGGGTTTGGCCAGAAAAGTGGCTACAGCGGGTATTGTTTTGACTGGCGGGGGTTCTTTGCTCAAGCATTTGAAAGAATTGGTGGAATACCATACGGGCTATACTGTTCGTTTGGGAGATCCGTCTGAGCATTTGGCCCATGGCTATGAAGAGCAAATGATGAACCCCATCTATGCCACAGCGATTGGTTTGATCATCAATGGCATTGACAACCGCAAGCTAGATACTAGCCGAGAGCTGGAGAGCAGCTATGAAAATACAGCTACGGAAGAGGTTGCCGACCCACTATCTCATAAGGAGGTAGAACAGCCTCGGAAGCAAAAAAGCGGTGGTTGGAGTTTTTCTGGTTTGGTCAAAAAGGCAAAAAATTGGCTAGAAGCTGATCCAGATGCTGATTTGTAGGAAAAAATGCCTATTTTAGGCCATTATTTTAAAAGTGAAATAAGATTGCTATGCAATTCAATATACCTGAAGATAAGGAGTCTATTATCAAGGTAATAGGCGTAGGGGGTGGCGGTAGTAATGCCGTTGCCTACATGTATAAGCAAGGCATTGTGGGAGTGGATTTTGCGATTTCCAACACCGACAATCAGGCGATGAACCAAAGTGAGATCCCTGTAAAAATTCAATTGGGCCCGGCGCTTACAGAGGGTCGTGGAGCAGGTTCTAAGCCTGCGGTAGGCCGTGAGTCTTGTATTGAGTCTTTGGAAGAAGTAACTCAGTTTTTCCAGCACAATACAAAGATGCTATTTGTCACTGCTGGAATGGGCGGGGGCACAGGTACAGGAGCTGCTCCTGTTATTGCCAAAGCGGCTCGTGAGCTAGATATTTTGACTGTAGCGATTGTGACCATGCCTTTTGGCTTTGAGGGACGTCGTCGGGCAAAGCAAGCTCAGGAAGGTTTGGAAGAGTTGAAAAAGAATGTAGATACGCTTATTGTTATTTCTAATGATAAGTTGCGTAAAATCTATGGTAACCTCTCGCTTTCTGATGCTTTTGCTCAGGCGGATAACATCTTGACCACAGCGGCTAAGGGTATTGCGGAAATCATTACTGTTCCTGGTTATGTGAACGTGGATTTTGAAGATGTAAATACCGTAATGCGGGATTCTGGTGTAGCCGTAATGGGTACAGCCGTAAAGGATGGGGAAAACCGTGCTTTGGAGGCCGTAGAAAGTGCATTGGAGTCTCCCCTATTGGAAGATAGCGATATCAAAGGGGCCAAGCACATTTTGTTGAATATCACTTCTGGTGCCCGTCAGGTAACTATGGATGAGGTATTTGAAATTACGGAATACGTACAAAATGAGGCTGGAGAAGGCACCGACTTGATTTGGGGTAACTGCCATGATGAGAGTTTGGGCGATAGCTTAGCCGTTACGGTTATTGCTACAGGTTTTCAGTCTTCTTTGAAGGAGAATGAGCTTCGTTTTAAGGCCGAGCAAGTGCGTAAGCAGGAAGAGCCTGTTAAGCAGCCTCGCAAAACGATTGAGCGCGTTTCTTTGGATGATGCAGAGGATGATGGCTACAGCTTTTTGAGTAAAAAAAAAGGGATTCAAGAACTAGGTTCTAGAAAAGAGCCCTATTCTGAGCATAAAAAGGAAGAACCCTTCGTAAAAAACGAGCAAAAACAGCAGCGCCGCAATATGGAGCCGCCTTATCAGCTTGGAGATAGCGAAGAGCTTCGCCGTCTGGAGAACCAACCTGCCTATATGCGTAAGGGGGTTCGTTTGGAGGGAAAAGAAAAAAAAGAGAATAAAGAGTCCTCTAATTGGTCGGTAGATGAACATGGCCGCCCAGAGATTAACGAGCGAAATTCTTATTTGCACGATAATGTCGATTAGCGAGGGCCTTTTTGTCTTGGCAAAAGCAGAAACTTCTAGTTTAGAAGTTTCTGCTTTTTTTTGGGGCCGAAGGCCCTTTCTTGGCCCAGCGCTGCGCAGCCGTGGCGCGAAGCGCCAGACCCAGGAGCGAAGCGACGCAGGGCCGAGCAGACCTGCGAGCGGCGCAGCATAGCGGCGGCCAGCGAAGCTGGCCGCGGGCCCCAAATCCTTAATTAAAAGAATTGTGACAGTCTATAAACTATATGATTAGCTAAAGTATAAAAACTAGGGGTTGAAATTGTTAAGAGCGGCTATTTCTTATCCGTTTTTTGTTAAAAATGATAAGTTATGGCCTATCTTTGAAAGCTGTCCCCCAATTGTCTTATAAAATCCATAGATTTGGACTGTTTTCCATTTTAACTAACAAAAATAAAATTAAATGACTAGAATTCAGACTTTTGCATTTTTGCTGTTTAGCCTTTTTTTCTGGCAGCAATCTAATGCACAAATCTTCTTTACGGAAGACTTTGAGGGCCTTACGGGCGCCAACGGTTTACCTACGGGTTGGACCGAAACAGGGCTTTCTACAGATGGTATCTATGATATAGGTACCAATGCAGATGCCAATGCAGCAGGTGCTTGGCCTGCTCCTGCTCATACCTTTTTTGCACAGACCAATGATGATGTTTGTGACTGTGATAAGTCAGCAGACCGTCTTATTTTACCTGTACAGAACTTTTCTACTCGCTCAGGTGGAGTAGAATTGATTGTTGACCTCTACATGGATGGACTGTATGGAAGTACTGGACAGATTGAGGTGAGTACAGATGGTGGTACTACTTGGACCCCCATTTATGTAATGCCTGCCGTTGATGGAAGCTGGCAGGACAATACGACCATTTCGCTAAATGCTTATGCGAATGATGCCAATGTATTGATTTCCTTCTTGTATAATGACAGTGGTAGTTGGGCTACTGGTTTGGGCGTAGATAACGTTCGTTTGAACCAAACGGCTTCTTCTAATGAACTCTTGATTTCGGCTATTTCGCCTTCAGAGTACACCTTGATGCCTCAGTCTCAGGCAGGAACAATTCCTGTTAGCACGACGATCTCGAATGCAGGTACAGGAACAGCCGCTTCTGTGAGCATTACTACCAATATCTATGATTTTGCAGCTCCTGGTACGCCTATCCAGACCTACAACAACACGGCCACTAACTTGGCTGCTGGAGCGAGCACAACGGTAAGCATGGGTAGTTTTGTACCTCCTGCACAATCAGGTTATATCTTTGAGCACATCATTACGGGGCCTACAGGTAGCACGGCTAATGATACCGCCCGCTACGGTCTTACGATTACAGACAATGAGTATGCTCGTGATGCGGGTAGCCCGACGAACATCGTTGGTGCTGGTGCTGGTGCTCTAGCTATTATGGGTAATCTTTTCGACATTACGGCGAATACTCAGCTAGACTCTGCTTTGTTCTTTTTGGCCCCCGATGCCACTAACCTAGGGGATACGGTACGTCTTGTTGTTGTTCAAACCACCGCTGGTGTACCCAATGGTACAATTATCGGACAATCAGCCAACTATATCCTTACTCCTGCAGATACTACGGCTAATGGTACTATCCTGACCTTGCCTATCACGAATACTACAGGCGGTGTACTTAACCTTACGCCTGGCCAATACCTAGTTGCTGTAGAAGAGTCATTTACTATGGATGGACTTAACATCCTTTGTGATCCTGATATCTATACGCCCAATACGGTATATGCCAATATTAACGGTGGTGCTTACCAAACACTAGATGGTTTGGTCACTGGTGGGTTCCCTTACACTCCCGTTATCCGTCCTTACCTCAATGTAAGCTGTAACATTACGGCTGCAGCTACAGCTACAGACGCTACTTGTACGGCTAGCAACGGTTCGGTAACGGCTAACCCCGCCAACGGATCTGCTCCTTATACTTACCTTTGGTCTACTGCCGCTACTACACAAACAATTAACGGTTTGGCTGCAGGTACTTATGATGTAACAATTACTGATGCTACTGGCTGTGTCGCTACAGCTTCTGCTACTGTTAATGCCACAACTGTTACTCTAAACGGTACAGCTACCGCTACCAACGCCACTTGTGGCAATGCCAACGGTTCTGCTACAGTAAACGTAAGCAACGGTACCACTCCCTATACTTATGCTTGGTCTAATGGCCAAACTACAGCTACCGCTACCGCTCTTATGGCTGGTACTTATACCGTGACTTTCACCGATGCTAACGGTTGCCAAGGTACAGCTAGCGCTACTGTAAGTAGCCCTGCTGGTCCTACCGCAAGCACTACAGCTACAGATGCTACTTGTACCGCTGCCAACGGCTCGGCTACAGTAACTGCTTCTGCTGGAGCTGCTCCTTATACTTACCTTTGGTCTAATGGCCAAACTACCGCTACCGCTACCGCTCTTATGGCCGGTACTTACAATGTAACGGTAACTGATAATAACGGCTGTGCTGTAACTAGCAGCGCTACAGTAGGTAGCACCGCAGGTACAGTAAGCGGAACTACTTCTAGCGTAAACTCTAGCTGTGGCGCCGCCAACGGTTCTGCTACAGTAACTCCTGCTGGTGGAACTACGCCTTATAGCTTCAACTGGAGCAATGGCGAAACTACCGCTACCGCTTCTAACCTTTCTGCTGGAACTTATACCGTAACTATTACTGATGCCAACGGTTGCGAAGCTACCGCTACGGCTACCGTAAGTAACCCCAACGCACCTACCGCTACGGCTACCGTAACTTCTAACTACAACGGTTCTGAGCTTAGCTGTACCACGGCTAGCGATGGAGAAGCTACTGTAACCCCTGCTGGTGGAACAGCTCCCTACACTTACATCTGGTCTAATGGCCAAACTACAGCGGCTGCTAGCGGACTTTCTGCTGGTAACCAAACTGTAACTGTTACTGATGATAATGGTTGTGCCGTAAGCACCGTGGTTACTCTTACTGCTCCCGCTCCCGTTGATGCCAATGTAGACATGACTGGAACTATGGACGCTTCTTGCTTCTCTAGCAATGACGGTATGGCTACTATCACTGCCTCTGGTGGAACTCCTGGCTATACTTATATGTGGTCTAATAATGCCAATACTGCCGCTATCAACAATATCGGTGCAGGTACTTATACAGTTACTGTTACCGATGCTAACGGCTGTACTAAAGATGCTACTGTAACGATCGCTCAACCTACTGCTATCGTCAATAACATGACGGTTACTGACCTAAGTTGTAGCGGTAGCGCAGATGGCGCAATCAGCACAACTACTTCTGGTGGTTCTGCTCCTTATAGCTATAACTGGAGCAATGGCGAAACTACTGCCGACCTCACAGCTCTTGCCGCTGGTACTTATACCGTAACTATTACTGACCTTAACGGCTGCGAATTGGTAGCCAACAGTACTGTAAATGCTACTGTAGCTATCGTTCTCGATACTACCGTAACTGGAACTTCTGTTGTTGGTGCCAACGATGGTAGCATCGATGTTACTGTTACTGGTGGTGCTGCTCCTTATACCTACGCTTGGTCTAATGGTGCCACTACAGCCAATGTGAGCAACTTGACTGCTGGCCTTTATACTGTAACTGTTACCGACGCTAACGGCTGTAATACTAGCCTCACCGTTAATGTTCCCGATGGCCCCGTTGCTGTTCTAGCCACTAATGCCAATATCAATATTAGCGTATTCCCCAATCCTGTGGAATCTGTAGCTAAATTGACTATCGAACTTAACAAAGCTAGCGATGTGAAAATCGAATTGAGCAATGCCGCTGGTCAAGTCATCCGCAGCTTCCAAGCTAGCCAAGTCCTTAACCAACAGTTTGATATCGATATGAGTGAATTGCCCGCCGGCGTTTACTTCCTACGTGTTGCCGATCAAGAAGCTAGCAATAGCTACCGCATCAGCAAAAAGTAATTTAGCCCCTTTCTTAGGTGCTTAACTCCTGACGCCTCTCCTTTTTTGGAGGGGCGTCTTTTTTTGGGGCTGCCCCGCCCGCCGGGTTGAAACCCAGCGCAAAGCGGTATCGCTTTGCGAAGCAATACAAAATGAGGGTTAAAACCCTCATGAGTTCTCGGGCGGGTCGGGCTGTGTCGCAGCTCGCAGGTCTGCTCGGCCCTGCGGCGCAAAGCGCCTTGGTCTGGCCCTTTGGGCCACTGCTTTCCATCCCTCAGCCTGCGGCGGCTTCGCCGCCTGTCCCATCCAATTGGTCCCAAAAAAAGGCCCCAAAAGCAATTGCTTTTGGGGCCTTCTCGCTAAACATCAATAGCGGCTAATTTGCCTTTTCTTTCAGGTTCCAGTCAATCTGAAAATCTTCTACATTATTGCTTTTCTCGGCCAAAGCCTCAAACTCCTCAAAAAAGGCCACATTTCGCTTAAAAACAAGCTCAAAATTGCGATAGGCCACAAAGGAAAATGTCCCTAAAGCAATCAAAAATGCCGCACAAATGAGCCAAATGGCCCCAAAACTCCCCCAATGGCCCAAGAAAAACGCATAGGCAGAACCCACCATACTAATGGCAATAACAGCCCCCATAAAGAAATAACGTCCTCTCTGCCCTTTCTGGTACTCATTACGAGCCTTAGAGCCCATCAAACGCTTCTTTATCTTGTCGTAATTCTCCGGACGACGCTTGTAGGTCAAGTACAAACGCGCCACCTCTTCTTTACTAAAGTCAATATCGAAAATCATAGCACAAATTTGATTTATTGGGCCTGCTAAGGTAGGGATTTTTCTATTTTTTGAAGGTGATCTCAACTACTTAATTATATTTGCAGACTTGAACAATAGCTAACATTAAATTAACATGTGTACCTCTTTTTCTCCTGCCTTTTTCTGCCTTTTTAGCCTCCTTTTTTTTACCCCCTCCCTCTTTGGCCAAGAACAACTCCTAGATTATAAAGTGATTAGTGGGCCTATGCCTGGCCACTATACCGATTCTACCGCTAGCTTCTGGATATTGGTCCAGAAAAAACCCGTTTTACAAAAGAAAAACCGCCTAGCTCATGTCCTCAAAAAATTAGAACAAGAATTTAGTAGTATTAGTTATCAGGATGAGCCCCTTTGGAAAAATAAGCGGATAGTGCGGGTTTTGGCCCAAAAAAAACCAGCCATTACTCCCCAAAAAGATAGCTTTAGCTTTCTAACGGGCTCTTGTGCCTTCCAATATCCTCTACTCCTCAATATGTTTGGCAAGCGCCGAAGATATAACAAGATATTTAATAAAATGGCCCAAACAGATGCCGAGTTTATGGTCTGGACTGGCGATAATGTCTATTATGTTCTTGGCCAATGGAACTCCTATAAGGGAATGGTCAAAAAAAATCTGCGCTCTAGAGAACGCAAGCCCATCAATAAGTTTTTGCAATCTTGTCCCCAATATGCCACTTGGGACGACCACGATTATGGTCCAAATAATAGCGATGCCAATTTCCCGCTAAAAGATACTGCCCTAAATGTCTTTAAAAAGATGTGGGCCAATCCCTATTATGGAGAAGAAGACAACCCAGGCGTTTATAGCCACTTTAGCCAAGAAAACTGCGACTTTTTCTTGCTCGATTCTCGCTACTATTGTATTGGCGATGGCCCCAAAGAAAAACGAACGCTTTTTGGTAAAAAACAAATGGATTGGCTCAAAAGACAACTCAAACAAGCCAAGGGCGATTTTAAATTTATCTGTTCAGGAACGCAGCTTTGGCCCAAATTAGATAAGGGAGATCATTGGGACCAATTTCCAGCAGAACGAGAAGACTTTCTGGACTTTCTCCAAAAAGAGGACATTAAGGGCGTAGTGGTTATTAGTGGAGACCGACACTATAGCGAGCTCAACTGCCTAAAAAGAGAAGGCGACTATCCGCTTTATGAGTATACTTGCTCTCCCCTAACTAGTTTTACCGATCCCTATTACTCTAAGGTGAATGATTGTAGAGAAGAGGGTACCTTTGTCCGCAAACAAAACTATGGCCTGCTGACTATTGTGGGCCAGGGTTTGCAGCGCATTTGCCGCATCCAAACCTTTAATCGGAAAGGGAAGCTGCTCTGGCAAAGAGAAATTGCCCTTAAAGATTTGCAATAAGGCATAAAAAGCGGCCAGCGCAATGAGTTGCGCTGGCCGTTCATTTTGGTCCAATTAAACGGTTTTGCAGGGCTGCGCAGCAGCCCGCAGGCCTAGCGATGCGGCGGGGTGGCCGAAGGCCAGACCGAACAAAACGAGCGCTAGCGAAGTTTTGTGAAGGGCCGAGCAGACCTGCGAGCCCCAAAGCGTAGCGCCACAGCTTTGCTGTGGAGGCCCCAAAAAAACCTTCTACTTCCGTTTATTTGATTTTGACTTCTTCTTTTTGCTAAAGATGCTACCCATAGCCACACCGCCTACAGAAAAGAGGGTGCGGTCGGTTAGGCCTTCTAGCTCGGCCCCTTCGCCTAGCTTATAATAGCGGCGGACATCAAAAGTGAGCATAAAATCATTGAGGGGCACTTCAATTTTGAGGCCTGCAGCGGCAAAAGCTCTGGCGCTAGCCTGCATATTGGCAAGTTGGTTGGCCGTAGGATCTTGGAGGAAAGCCTCCTCAAAAGCCATATCTTGGTCCAAAATAAAGAGTAAATCGAGTTGTGGATTGGCCGTAATGCCAAAAGTACCGCCCATAATTTTGCGCAGGATACCAAACTTACCGCCCATATTTAGGCTTAGGCTGGTAAAGCCCGTTTGATTAGTGACTGACTCTTCAATTTGGTAAGGGACCACAATTACATCAATAAAAGCTTGGGCAAAACGCTTAGAATTTCCCTCTAAAAGGCCCTTTTTCTCCTTCTCGCTGAGCATAGTATAGCGGGCGCCAAACTGCAGGCGAAAATCATTATCCTGAAAGGCCAACTTTCTAAAATCCAGAGAATCTCGGCCCTCCAAAAGGGTATTGATAAAGGGGTGCACCTTAAAATTGAGGGCAATCGTATTGATCTTTTTGCGGCCATTGGCCACTTTTTCCTTTAGGTTATAATTGGCATCTAGGGCCAAGACTCCAGAAGCGGCACCAGAAGCCTTAAAAAGGCCATAGAGGTTTCCTCCGCCGGCGCCGGAGAACTGGAAAATATTTTCGCTAGGATTAAACAACATATCTACAGGCGTAGGATGTTGGGCAAACAATTGGCCTGAAAGCAGCAGGCTTAGAGCAAAGAGTAGATTTTTCATAGGTATAGGTGAGTTAGATAATGACAAAGCTAAAGCAGCGGGCTATCCAGAATCAAATTGGGGTTGGGGCAATTGGCCTTCATTTCTGCTAATTCTCGAGGCGAGCAAACGCCAGGATAATCGCCCTGATGTCCTTGCAGGTCCATAATAATTTGAAAATGCAAATGAGGGCGCCAGCCGCCATTTTCCTCCTTGCTACCCAGGGTTCCAATAATAGTCGAGCGGTCGATCATTTGGCCCACTTCTAGGGCTTCTACAGAGGCCTTAGACAAATGGCCATACAAAGTATAAAATTTAGGGCAATTAAAGGGGCGGTGTTCCAAAATAATGACGCCCCCATAATTCCCATTCTCCTCATGATAGCCCAAGCTGTGCACCTTGGCTCTGAGGGGAGTGCGAACGCTCCGCCCTTCTCTGGTCCAAATATCTACTCCCAAATGGATACAGCGTTCATCTAGGGGGTCTTTTTGTGGATTAAACAAGGGTTTTTCTCGGTACAAATTGCGGCGTTCTAGGTAGCCTCCAATTCCCACAAAAGTTGAACTGAGGTCCATACACTCCTGAATATAATAATATAGCCCCTTTGGCGTCTTGAACTCCTCGGATCGAGGGTTGGTCTCTGATAAATCTAGGGCCACCACATATTCTCTGCCCCCCACAAAATTCATCACATTGCCAAAGGTTCCTTTCTTGGGCCCGACCCAAGCCAAAAAATCATCTATTTTTCTTGCCATCTTCTTTTACTTAGCTGGTTATTAGATACATATTTGCGTTTAAGTCAAAGTTACTACTTTTAGATAAACAAACAAATTTTATTTTTCATTTTGGCCTTTTCCCTGCTAAGGAGCTTGTACTGCCGGCTGGCCCTTGGGGGTCGTATCTAAAAGAAAGGCAACAAAAGTTTGCAACTAAAAACAAAAAGTTGTAAAATAGGGCTAAGGATGGGCTAAAGCTTCGCAAAAACCAAACATTAAGCGTATATTTGGCCCCTATTGGAAAATAAAACAATATGTCAGAAGAAATAGAACAGGAGGTACAGGAGAAAAAGCCTCAGCGCAACCAATTGGGCGAGATGTACAAAGATTATTTTTTGGACTACGCCTCTTATGTCATTTTAGAGCGGGCGGTGCCTGCGGTAGAAGATGGTTTTAAGCCTGTACAAAGACGAATTTTGCATGCTATGCACAGCATGGATGATGGCCGCTTTCATAAGGTGGCTAATATCATTGGTCAGACGATGCAGTACCACCCTCATGGAGATGCTGCTATTGGCGATGCCTTGGTTAATTTGGGCCAAAAAGACCTTTTGATTGACTGTCAGGGAAACTGGGGGGATGTCCGTACTGGAGACCGAGCTGCGGCCCCTCGTTATATTGAGGCCCGCTTGTCTAAGTTTGCCAAAACAGTGGTCTTTAACCCCAAAACCACCAATTACCAATTGGCTTATGATGGGCGAAAAAAAGAGCCTATTCATCTGCCCGTTAAGTTTCCTCTTTTGTTGGCCCAAGGCGTAGAGGGGATTGCCGTGGGTTTATCGACTAAGATTCTGCCGCATAACTTTGTAGAGTTGATTAAGGGCTCTATTGCTATTTTGCGTGGAAAAAAGACCCAAATTCTACCCGATTTCCCCACTGGCGGCATGATGGATGCCTCTAATTATAATGGGGGAAAAAGAGGGGGGAAAATCCGCCTACGGGCCGAAATAGAAATTGTGGACCGCAAGACTTTGGCGATTCGTCAGATTCCTTATGGTTGTACTACTTCTAGCTTGATTGATAGTATTATTAAGGCCAATAGCAAGCAAAAAATTAAGATTAAAAAGGTGGTAGATAATACCGCCAAGGATGTAGAGATCTTGGTAGAGCTACCTACTAATAGCTCGCCCGAAATTACCATGGATGCCCTCTATGCCTTTACGGATTGTGAGCTCTCTATTTCGCCAAATGCCTGTGTGATTCAAGGGGATAAACCCATTTTTGTTACCGTAGATGAACTCTTAGAAATTGCCACTGGCCAAACCAAGGATTTGCTGGAGTGGGAGTTGAAAATTCGGGAGCAAGAACTACTCGATAAATGGCATCTGGCCTCTTTGGAGAAGATCTTTATTGAAAATCGCATCTATCAATTGATTGAGGATTGTGAGAGTTGGGAAGAAGTGCTCGAGACGATTGATAAGGCCATGCAGCCCTTTGCCAAACAGCTCTGGCGCCCAATCACTCAAGAAGATATTATCCGCCTGACCGAAATTAAGATCAAGCGAATTTCTAAGTACAATAAGTTTCAGGCCGATGAATACCTCAAAAAACTAGAGGACGAACTGGCCGATGTTCGACATGATTTGGCCAATTTGGTGGATTATGCCATTGCCTATTTCAAGCGCTTGCTAAAAGACTTTGGCAAAGAGAAAGAGCGCAAGACCAAAATCATGACCTTCGATACGATTGATGCCGTTGAGGTGGTGGTGAATAATGCCAAATTATATGTCAATCGCAAGGAAGGATTTATGGGCTATGGCCTCAAGAAAGATGAGTTTGTTGAGGAATGCTCTGACTTAGACGATGTGATTGTCTTTCATAAGGATGGAACCTATAGCGTAGTAAAAATTGCCGAAAAGGTCTTTATTGGCAAAAATCCCTTGCATTTGGCCATTTGGCGAAAAGGCGATGAGCGCATGATTTATAATGTGGTTTATGCCGACCTTGATAAAGGGGCCAATTATGTGAAGCGCTTTGCCGTAACGGCCATTACCCGAGATAGAAAATACCCCATTGCCAATAAGGTAGAAAAAGCCAAAATCTTGCATTTTTCAGCCAATCCCAACGGAGAAGCCGAGCTGTTGCACATTCAACTTAGTCAAGCTTGTAAGGCCAAAAAGAAAGATTTTGAGTATGATTTTGCCGAACTAGCCGTTAAGGGCCGCTCGGCTAGAGGAAATCTATTGAGCAAATACCCTATTCGCAAAATTCAAGTAAAACGACAGGGAGAATCTACTTTGGGCGCACTGCAAATTTGGTTTGAGCCAGAAACGGGCCGCCTCAATAGCTCTGGTTATGGCCAATTATTGGGCGACTTTGAAGAAGAGGACCGCATTTTGGCCCTCTACCAAGATGGTAGCTATGAAATGACTAACTATGAGCTGAGCAACCGCTTTGAAGCAGAAGAACTCTTGCTGGTCCAAAAATGGAATGCCGAACAGCCCATTACGGCCGTTTACTTTGATGGCGAGCGCAAAACAACCTATGTCAAACGCTTCCTGATTGAAACCAGTACGCTCAATAGCCGCTTTGAGTATTTGCCCAATAATCACCGCTCGACCAAATTGCTTTGGGCGGGCACACAGTTAGCCCCCAAAATTGCTTTTGAACAAAGAGAGGGCCGTAGCTATACCGCCAATGAGGCCCAACTCGCCGAAATTGCAGATGTAACTGGCTGGAAAGCCCTAGGAAGCAAACTACATGATGATAAAATCAGAAATGTAAAAGAGATTGGCCCAAAGGAAAATGAAGAGAACCAAAAGGCCCTCTTCTAGTTTTGGCCCATAAACAAAAAGCCCCAAGGCAATGCCTTGGGGCTTTTTTTATGCGTTTTGCAGGCGGCAAAGCCGCCGCATAGGAGCGAAGCGACGCGGCTGAGGGATGGATAGCAGTGGCCGAAGGCCAGACCGAGCTTTTGAGCGTAGCGAAAAAGCGAAGGGCCGAGCAGACCTGCGAGCTGCGACACAGCCCGACCCGACCGCAGGGAGGGGCAGCCCCAAAAAACAGGACTAATTCAAAGGACTAGCCTGGCTAATTTCCAAATCTCTCAAACGCTCCAGCAAAAGGGTCCAAAGATGACTATAATTAATGACCTCAAACTCATCAATCATACCGCGATAACGGAAGGGCTCCTCCGCCAAACGATCGAGATATTTTTGATAAATACCAATCTGGGCAAAGTCAAAATTGGCCTTAGATAGCTGATAAAGCAAGCGAATAAACTGAATAGTTCGATAATGCTCCTCTCTGCGCAAACGACGGTTGGCAATCTCTTTCAGGTACTCGGCCTTGGCCTGAGCCGCCTCTACATCCAGCATTTCCAGATGGAAAAGCAATTGGGCAATCAGGTGGCTCACCTTAAGCATGCGCTCCGACTTGCTAAACTCTAAGGGGTCGCTCAAAAACTTGTGCAAACGGAAGCGCTTGCGGCGCTTGGCCCGGCTGCTCTTGGGCTCAATATTTTTTAGCACGGGATAAAACTGATGCAAATAACTGAGGTAAATCTCAAAGGCATTCCATTTCTCCTGATCTTCTCGCTCCAAACGCTCAAAACGAGCATCGCCAATTACCTCATAAAATACCTGCTGGGCTTGCTCATAATGCTCGCCATGCAGCGCCAGCAAAAAGAAAAACTCCATCAGCTGAAACCAACTATCGGTGTCTTGCAAGCTCATAGCCTGCTTATACAAAGCCGGCGCAATGCTGGGCGTATATTGGCCCATATGCAAAATAGCCGACAACTTTTTGATCATGATCTCGGCAAATTTATCGTCTCGATAAAACTCCGGATGCTCCGCAACATATTGCTCGCTATCTTGGCAAACGCCCATCATCTGCTCATAATCTTGCAACATCTCATAGCGATAAGCCCAAACCATATAGCGATGATAATGCACAATTGGCGATTGGTAAAGATCGGCCAAGCCCTCTAGCGCCTGACAATATACATTGATTCTCCCCGCCAAATCCTGATTCTTAGAATGCGGCTTGTAGTAGTTAATAACTACCCGCTGATACAACTCCTCCGAGCGAATCTCCGCATCCAATACATTCTGATACTGCTTGCACAACTGATCATACTCCTCATACAAACGCTCATTTTCATCCCGCAAAGCATAATGCTCTCGCAAAATGCGCGCACAGTTTACAATCACATCGGCAAACTGAAACTTTTGGGCCGTGGTCATCAACTGACGAGCCAAATAAGCCGCCGTATCATAGGCTTTATTCGATAAGAGAATCTTGATTAAGGTCCAGTCTTTATTAGAAGAAAAATAGGCCCGATTGTAATCCGATGCAGAGGGAAGATTGACATCCAAAAAGAAGAGCGTATTGAGCAAACGCTTCTTGAATCTAGACTTTAGCTGCCGATATTTATCATCCGTTGAAGGACTGCCATACAAATATTCTGCAGCCTGCTCATCTGTCTCAAATTTATCATTAACTACAGCCTCATAAAAGTCATTAAATTTACTGCTTTTCTGGCTCAAAGAATAGTCGTCAAAAATCTCTATCTTCTTGACCTTCTTCTTAGTAACGATTTTCGCTATTTCTAATATATGTTTCATTTCTTAAGGAGTTGGTTATTGGCTAGTGTAATTGCTTATTTTGATGTCACATTTTGCAATTACAAAATAACAAAAAAAGGAGGCTTTACCAACCCCCTTTTTCTTTAGCAAATCCTTGTTTTTTTATTTATTTAGATAAAATCTATATTAAATTTTAGCTAAATAACTGTCAGTCAGTTATTTATAATTTAACTAACTATTTAGTCAAATCATCTAAGAGCGTAGAATTGATTTGACATTAACAAATTCTTTTATGCCATTTGCAGCTAATTCACGTCCCAAACCCGATTGTTTCACTCCCCCAAAAGGGGTATGTGGGGCCGATCTCATTAGTTGATTTATGGCCAAGGTCCCTACTTCTAGTGACGGAGCAAGCTGCAAAGCCCGCTCTTCATCGGTCCAAATGGCCCCGCCCAAACCATAAATGCTATCATTGGCCAACTGAATGGCTTCTTCTGCATCGGCCACCTCAAAGAAGCTGAGTACTGGCCCAAATAGCTCTTCAGAATAAGCCGGCGAGCCCTTGGGCGCCTGCCCCAAAATGACCGGAGAAAACAAGCTGCCCGCTCCCTTTCCTCCATCCAATAATAACTGAGCCCCAGCCGCCAAACTATCCGCTTTCTGCTGGGCCAACTCCAAAGCTAGGTCCTCTCGAGCCATGCAACTGAGGTCCAAATTATCCGAAATGGGGTCGCCCTGACGCAATTGGGCGATCTCCGCCTTCACCGCATCTAAAAAGTCTGCCGCCAAGGAACGCTCCACAATAAAGCGCTTGGCCGCTATGCAGGTTTGCCCGTTGTTGCCAAATCTAGACTGTACGCCCGCCTTGGCCGCCGCCTCCAAATCAGCCCCTTCCAAGACAATAAAAGGATCCGAACCGCCCAATTCTAATACCATTTTTTTCATGCTGCCCCCAGCCAAGGCCCCCACGGCTAATCCCGCTCTCCGACTGCCCGTTAAGGATACTCCAGCCACTTCCGACCCCTTGATTAAGGCCGCCGTTTGCTCCAAATTGGCAAAACTGTTCTGAAATACCCCCTCCGGAAAACCCGCCTGCTCAAATAATAGAGCAATCGCCATGGCCGAACGGGGCACATTGGGCGCATGCTTGAGCAAACTGACGTTGCCCGCCAATAAGGTCGGTACCGAAAAACGCAAGACCTGCCAAAACGGAAAGTTCCAAGGCATGATCTGCAAAATGATGCCCAATGGCTCATAATAGACCATATTGCGGCTCTCCGGCGCATAATCTACCGCATGCGGCGCCAACATCCTCGGCCCAAATTCTACATAGTACCGAATCAACCATGCACATTTTTCGATCTCCGCCAAGGCCTGCCCCAAGGGCTTGCCCATTTCCTGACTGACCACTAAGGCCAATTCCTCTTTTTGCGCCAATAGTTGCTGTTCTAAAGCCAAAAATAAGGCCTGCCGATCGGCCATAGCAAGCCGCCGCCAATGCCGAAAAGCAAGTTCCGCTTTCTTCAATTGCTGCGCTAACTCCGAGGCGGTCACAAAGTCATATTCTCCATACAACTCTCCTGTATATGGATTTTTAGATCTAAACTGATTCATCTTTTCTGTTTTTTTGGGGCCTCCGCAGCAAAGCTGCAGCGCTACGTTTCGGGGCTCGCTATTCGCTCGGCCCTTCAGCGCTGCGCGCTTCGGTCTGGCCTTCGGCCACCCCTGCACATCGCTAGGCCGGTCGCTGCGCTCCCCTGCGGCGGCTTCGCCGCCTGTCCCCTCCCAAAGCAAAGGCCTTCCAATTCGGAAGGCCTTTGCGCTATTTAATCAAATTTTTGTTCTTCTATTTTCTTTCCTGCTACGGCCTTGGCTATACTTTGGTCCATGGCCCGCTCGGCCATCGGCCGAGCATATTGGTTGAGCTCTTCCATCCGCTGCTGAATGAGGTCCTTATCCTCTCCCCCGCAGGCTTGGGCCAAACTAGCCGCCCGATTCTGCATCCCCACAATCTCTTCCTCCGATAAAATGGACTCGTTCTGCCCTATGAATTTATCTGTCGCCAATAATACCGATTCGGCTTCAGTTCTCGCCTCTATCAATGCCTTGATAGCCATATCTTCCTTGGCGTTCTTAATCGAATCTAAGAGCATTCTCCCCATTTCTTCCTCAGAAATACCATAAGGCGAACGCATTTCTACTAGTTGCTCTACCCCCGAACGCAATTCCTTGGCCCGCACCTTCAAGATGCCATCCGCATTCAATAAGAAGTGGATTTCTATTTTGGGCATGCCCGCCGCCATGGGCGGTATTCCCTTCAATACAAATTCTCCTAGCTTGCGGTTGTTGGCCACCAATTCCCGCTCTCCTTGATAAACCGCTACTTTTAGCTTGATCTGCCCATCTACTGATGTAGTATACTGACGGCCAGCTTTCATGGGTACTTTAGAGTTTCTGGAAATAATGACGTCCATCAGCCCCCCTACGGTTTCTATTCCTAAGGATAAAGGGGTTACGTCTAATAATAAGATGTCCTTTTGGTTACCCGCCAATACATCGGCCTGTATGGCCGCCCCTAAAGCCACCACCTCATCGGGATGTAGCTCGTCTTTGGGCGCTTGACCAAAGAATTTGGCCACCGCCTCTTTAACGATGGGCATACGAGTAGATCCACCCACTAGGACGACCTCATCAATATCGCTCAAATTCAGCTCCGCATCTTTTAGGGCCTGCTCACAAGCCTTAATAGTCCGCTGAATCAATTCTGCTGTCAGTTGGACCAATTCCGCTTTGTCTAAACGCAATACTTCGCCCCCCAATTCTCCCTCAAATTCATCAGCCTGAGAAA
Source organism: Saprospira grandis (assembly GCF_027594745.1). Lineage (NCBI taxonomy): Bacteria > Pseudomonadati > Bacteroidota > Saprospiria > Saprospirales > Saprospiraceae > Saprospira > Saprospira grandis. The sequence continues at coordinate 864,801 of NZ_CP110854.1, forward strand.
GGGTTTTCTTGGCCTCTTCGGCCAAAAGACGCAGTTCCTGCGCAAAAGCCCGATCCTCCTGCAAGCGCTGCTCGCTCCAATTGGCCCCCTTGGCCCAATGCTTCAAAATGGCTCGGTCTACATCATCGCCCCCCAAAAAGGTGTCGCCATGCGTAGCCAATACCTCAAAGATTCCATTGTCAATACTCAAGATAGAGACATCAAAGGTGCCGCCCCCCAAATCATAAACCGCAATGGTCTTTTGCTCATCGGGGTCCAAACCTATTCCATAGGCCAAACTAGCCGCTGTGGGCTCATTGACAATTCGCAAAACATCTAAGCCGGCCAGTTTCCCCGCATCGCGAGTGGCTTGCCGCTGCGAATCATTAAAATAAGCGGGAACGGTAATCACCGCCTTTTGTACGGGCTGCTTTAATAGCTTTTCGGCCCGCTCTTTCAAGCTTTTGAGAATGACGGCAGACAATTCGATGGGATTGTAAAACTTATTGCCCAAACGAACCTTCAATAGGCCGTCTTCTTGCTCATTTGGAATAATCTCATACCTAAAAAAGCCCTGATAATCTTTGAGCTCCCCATAAGATTTGCCCAAAAGGCGCTTGACCGAGAAAATGGTGTTCTCTGGATCTTTGATCAACATTTCTTTGGCCGATTGCCCCACTACGGGCTGCCCCTCCTGCCAATGAATGACAGAAGGGACCAAGCTATGCTTGGCCGATTCCTCTTTTAAACATTCGGCTTCGCCCTCGGCATTGATATAGGCCAACAAGCTGTTGGTGGTCCCCAAATCAATCCCAATAATGAGCTCGCCTTTCTTGGTTTTATCTTTTTCTACCTGCCCAGATTGCAGGTTGATTCCTATTTTTGCCATAGTTGTATTTCTTCCTTTTTTAAAGGGTACGTTCTCCCTCTATAATAGAACTGCCCTCCTTTTGTTTAATACCGCAGCGTTTTTAGCATGCGGGCCAAGCTCTCTCGCCAATGGGGAATGGCTAGGGCAAAATCATTTTTGATTTTCCCTTTATGCAAGAGCGAAAAGGCGGGACGTTTTGCGGGGGTAGGGTAATCTTTAGTATCTATGGGCTGAAGCGCACAATCTATTTGAGCCAGCTCAAAAATGGCATGCGCAAAGTCGTACCAACTGGCTACGCCCTCATTACTATAATGGTAGAGACCAGAAGGCGACTCCTCTTGGCCCAAAATCCGTAGAATGGCCTCGGCCAGATCTCCCGCAAAGGTGGGGCTACCAATTTGATCGGCTACTACAGATAGACTTGGGCGCTCTTGGCCCAAACGCAACATAGTTTTTACGAAGTTATGGCCAAAAGAAGAATAAACCCAAGCCGTGCGAATGATCAAGGCATCGGGCAGCTCGGCCAAAACGGCCTGCTCTCCCGCTAGTTTTGTGCGCCCATATACGCCCTGTGGATCCGTAGCGGCAGTTTCTCGAATAGGGCCAGAAGCTCTGCCTGCATAAACATAGTCTGTAGAAATATGGACCAATTTGGCCCCAAGAGCGGCGGCCGCCTTGGCCAAATTGCGGGGACCTTCTACATTGACCAACTGGGCCAATTCTTCCTGCTCCTCGGCCTTGTCTACCGCAGTATAGGCTGCGCAATTGATGCAGTAATCTATCTTATATTGCTGCATATAAGTATATACCGCCTCCGCATCTGTGATATCCAGTGTAGATTGATCGGTAAAATGATATTGGCCTCCAGCCAAAAGACGCAAGGCCTTTTGGTTCATGACCAAGGCCTGTATTTCGCTGCCCAATTGGCCCTCGGCCCCAGTAATCAGTATATTCTTAATCATAGTCGTTTAGGCTTTTCTATGTTGGCCAAAATGAGGTAATTCTAGGTCCTTTTCAGAAAGGATGGCCTGCGCCAAATCAATCTGCCAATCAATATTCAATTGAGGGTCATCGTAGCGGATGCCACCCTCACTAGCCTTATGATAAAAGTTGTCGCATTTGTAGAAGAACTCTGCCGTTTCGCTCAAAACGACATAGCCATGCGCAAAACCACGAGGCACATATAACTGCCGTTTGTTCTCCGCCGAAAGCGCTACCCCATAATGCTCCCCATAAGTGGGCGAATCGGGCCGAAGGTCGACCACTACATCTAGGACCTTACCTTCTAATACTCGGACCAATTTGGCTTGCGCCTGCTCCCCGACTTGATAGTGCAAGCCCCGAAGCACCCCATAGGTAGAACGGGCCTGATTGTCTTGCACAAAGGGGCGTTCTATTCCCGCCTCGGCAAAGGTTTGGGCATTAAAGGCCTCAAAAAAGTAGCCGCGCTCATCCTCAAAAACCCGAGGTTCAAAAAGGAGGAGGTCGGCAATAGGAGTTTTAACAAAAGGCATATGCTTATTTTTTATGTTGCTCGAGGCAATCTAATTGGTCCTTAAAAAAATCGAGATAATAGATGGGGTAATTTTGTGTGCCCGCCGACCACTGCAAACTCAAGGACTCAATTTCATGCTTGCGCAACCATTTTTGGTCTTTCTTCTTGAGCGGAAAGCGGCAGATATAGACACTTTCTTTGCCCTCAGCTTGTCGTTTGGCCCCCAAGGGAGAATACAATTTATGTTTGCGGCCATCTATGGCGGTCAGTTCTAGTTTTGCTTTGGGCGGCAAGAAACCAAAGCTCTTATCGGCCTCCTGATCCAATAAGCGGATCTCTAGCTCTAGCAGGAGTTGGCCCTCGCTTTCTCGCAAAAAGCCTGAGGCCGACAGATAATCTTCATTGAGATAAAAGCGACGGTACTCTGTAGGGGTATAGCTAAAGAACCAGCGACTAGGCAAACGCTTTTCTACTCGGCCTGTAAAATCATCTTGGCCCAGGCTTTCCCACTCGCAACTGCCCAATAAGGGCTGAGCAGAAAGCCAACTACTGCCCAATAGGGCCAAAGAAAATAAGAAGTACTTAAGCAGCATAGACGATATATATTTGGTCCAATAGATCTTGTATGGCCTTGCAGCAGACAGGCGGCGCAGTCGCCGCAAAGGCGCGAAGCGCCGCGGCTGAGGGATGGATAAGGGTGGCCGAAGGCCAGACCCAGCGGCTGCAAGCCGCGCAGGGCCGAGCAGAACTGCGAGCCCTGACACAGCCCGACCCGAGCGAGAACTCATGAGGGTTTTAACCCTCATTTTGTATCGCTTCGCAAAGCGATACCGCTTTGCGCTGGGTTTCAACCCGGCGGAAGGGGCAGCCCCAAATTCCCCTAAGACTTAATCTTGCTCCAGCTACTGCCCTCTTTGCCGTCCTTAATTTGCAGTCCAAGCGCTTGAAGGGCATCCCGAATCTGATCGCTTTTAGCCCAGTCCTTATTGGCTCTAGCCTCTTGGCGCTGTTCGATAATCATCTGCATCAGGCCATCTAGCAAGGCCTTATCTTCATCTGATTGGCCGATGAGGGCTTCTTTTTGCAGACCGAAGATATCAAAAACGATGGCGCTAAAGTCCTTTTTGAGGCGGGCCAAGGTTTCGGGCGAAATGCTGCCCAAATCTTGTTGGCCATTCGTAAACTTCTGAATATCGCTGACCAAGCCAAAGATTTTAGCGAGGGCCTTGGGGGTGTTGAGATCCTCATCGAGCTCCGCAAAGGCGCCATCCAACAGCTTATTGATTTTGATATCTAGACCTTTGGCCAAGTCCGAAAGCTGAGTTTGCTCCAAAGCCATCAGGGCCTCATGGGCTTCCATCAAACGCTGATAGCCTTTTTCGGCAGCCAAAAGGGCATCCTCCGTAATGTTGAGGGTAGAGCGATAGTGCGCCTGCAACATAAAGAAGCGGATGACCATGGGGCTATAAGGCTTGCTCATCAGGGGATTGCTACCCGCAAAAAGCTCCTTGGGCAAGATCGAATTGCCCTTACTCTTGCTCATTTTCTTGCCATTGAGCAGCAACATATTGGCGTGCATCCAATAATTGACGGGCTGGCAGCTGCAAGCGCCCCAATTCTGGGCAATTTCATTTTCATGATGCGGAAATTGCAGGTCCATACCGCCCCCATGAATGTCAAAGGTTTTGCCCAAATACTTGGTACTCATGGCCGAGCATTCTAGGTGCCAACCTGGAAAACCTTCGCCCCAGGGCGAGGGCCAGCGCATAATATGCGTAGGCGAGGCCTTTACCCAGATGGCAAAATCAGAAGGCGAGCGTTTTTCCTCTTGGTTCTTGAGATCATCGCGGCTTTCCGACATTAGGTCTTCGACCAATTTGCCAGATAGTTTGCCATAGTCTTTATCTTCTGCAATGAGCTTTTGGGTATCAAAATAAACCGAGCCATTGACCTCATAGCCATAGCCATTATCAATAATATCTTGGACCATCTGGATTTGCTCCACAATATGGCCCGTAGCCGTAGGCTCAATGCTTGGCGGCAAAATATTGAGTTGGTTCATCACCTCATGAAAGAGGTAAGTATACTTTTGCACAATCTCCATAGGCTCTAGCTCCTCTAGGCGAGCCCGTTGCTCAATCTTGCTATCGGCGGCGGTATCTACATCCCCTTCTAGGTGGCCCACATCCGTAATATTGCGCACATAACGGACCTTATAGCCCTTATGCAACAAATAGCGATAGAGCAAATCAAAGCTAAAAAAGGTCCGACAATTCCCTAAATGCACCTCATTATAAACAGTTGGTCCACAGACATATAAACCAACTTTCTTTCCGTTGGGGTCTATGGGTGTAAATTCCTCTAGGGTCCGACTTAGCGAATTGTAAATTTTTAATGCGTTCATACTAGCTTTGATTCGAATGTTAAGGCGGCAAGATACAGACTTCAAATTGCTTTTACAAACCTTCTGTTTTTGATTTTTTGGGGCCTGCCGCCTTCGGCGGCCGGGCCCTTTCAGGGCTCGCAGGTCTGCTCGGCCCTGCGGGCTCATTTCATTTCGCCCTGGGTCTGCCGCTGCGCGGCCCCCTTTCAGGCCCCTAGGCCGAATGGAAGTTCTGCGCTTCGGCCATCCTTTGATAAAAATTTCAGGCTAGTCAAGGCATTTTTTAAAGGCATAGCCGTAGCTATGGCTGAGAAAAATAACGCAGAATAGCAGGAAATTAAAACAAAGGATAGAAGTGGCAGGGCTTTCATTTGGCCTAGGCCGATTTGGCCTTCGGCCAACCCTAGGGCCAAGGCCCTAGGCGATGAATAGCAGGCGGCAAAGCCTAGAGGTTGCACAAGCCCAAAATAGGGGTCCTCTAAGGTATAAATTAGGTCCAAGAACCCCAAAATAGACCTTCTAAGCTTTGCTTTCAACTATAGGCACTGCTATTTAGATGTCCAAAACTTACTGGCTAAGTTTCTTGGCCCAAGAATAGCCGTCTCTGACTATATTCAGTAGGTCTAAAACAGCTAAATATCGTTCTACAACTCCTTGAATGCTCTTCTTGACAAGATAGATAGAGTGCTAAACTCCAGACAAGCAGCAGTTTAATCCTTAGCGACTATACTTTTACCTTTAGCTCCAGTTCGTTTATCCTCAGCTCCTATTTTTTTATCTCTAGCTCCAGTTCTTTTATCTACAACTGAAGTTGAGTATTAAAACGGTCTACTTTATTTACTCTCTTCAGGCAGTAAGCCTACTGAAAGCCCACAGCTTTAATACCGCCCAATTGGAGTAAACAACTCCAACTAAAGCGTAAAAAACAGCAGTGCAAGAGTACAATAGTCTAATGAAAGACTTCTGCTAATCCTTTCATCAATAGTTCTACAGGTTGGTTTGACTTGCAGTAGGTGTAGACAGGACTCCTGGCAATCCTAAGATTAACTGCCGAAGAAGAGAGCCAAAAGAAAAAACAAAAGATGAGCGGCCCAGCGCTGCGGAGGGGTGGCCGAAGGCCAGACCGAAGGCGAAACGAAGTGGAGCCTGAAGGGCCGAACAGAGCTGTGAGCCCCGCAGCATAGCGGCGGCCAGCTTTGCTGGCCGCGGGCCCCAAAAAAATCTTATCTTAGAGTAGCCAAACAGAAAAAATTGGCATCTATGTTAATAGAAAATCATAAGAACCATAAAAAACTATAGTTTATGAAATCCCCCTTCTTTTTCATACTAGCCCTACTGCTAACTTTATTTTCGGCTTGTAGCGAGCAGTCTCCTACTGATATTCAGGGAGTTTGGTATTTGGAGCATGTTCTGAAAGACGGCCAAAAAATAGTAGTAAATCGGGCCAACAGCCTACATATTCATGAAAATCGGATGCGTCTTTCTTGGTCTAAGAACAGTAGCCATACGGAAGTAAGTTGGTCGGGCAATAGGGCCGAGCCTAAAGATCTTGGTTGGGTAACCACCATGATTTGTTGTGATTCGGAGTTGGATAATGAGTTGCAAGAACTACTGGGCAACGATTTTGAGATCCTTCGGCAGCAAAAAGATAGTTTGATTGTGAAAACGGGGCAAAGCGAATGGCATTTTAGTCGCAACCGTTTGCCTTTGGAGCTCAGCGCGAGTAGTTGGCTGATTGAGGAGGTCCGGGAAAAGGCCAGCGGTGACAGTTGGCAGCCGCCTCTCCCCTACCGTCTAGACTTTCAGGCCGAGGGCTATCGCTTCTTTTTGGAGGCCAATAGTTGTTGGCAGGCTTGTGAGTATGCAGAGGGCCATATTTTCCCTAAGGAAACGGGCAGTTGCACCGAAGCCTGCTGCGATGCCCCCAGAACAGAATGGTTAAAAGCCATGCGTTTGGATAGCTTGACTTACAGCTTGGCCGACAACCAACTAGTATTGAGCTCGGCCAACTACGAACTCATTGCCCAGCCATTGAGAGGCTTGCAAGCAGAGGCCAAACCCCTGCCTGCCGAAAAGCTCAGGGGCTTGCGTTGGGAGCTAGAAAGTTATAGCGACGGCATGATGGCTAGTGCCTATGCCAGACAGCATATTTTTTCTTTTGAAGAAGATAAAGGAGCCATTAGTTGGGAGAACGAGCGTTGTCAGAGAGACTGTACTTTTAAGGGGCAGACGCTCAGCCTTAAACCCTGTGCAGAGGGATGTTGCCCCCAAACGGCTGGCGATATTAGCGAGCAATTTGAGGGCGACTTCCTAGTATTCAGCGAAGGCGATCAGATTGTTTTGCGGAAAGGAGATATTGAGTACAGCCTTCGGCCTATTCGGGATGATAAATTTTAAGGGCCGACTTCATGACCTTAATTTTATCCATTTCTACTGTTTTGAGGCTTCGTTTTTCTAGGGCCTCCACCTGATTCTTATACGCTTGAATCTGGGGACTTTGGAAATAGGGCAAAAGGGTTTGGATTTGGGCGGGGCCATTCTCATTGAAGCGGACAAAATGGATGTAGGTATCGCCAAAAGTGGGGACCAACTGCCCGTCTTCATTGGGCATCTCATAATAAGTGGGGCTAAGCATATCTGGAAAGCCAGAAGTGGGCTGCCATTGCTCGCCTCTTTGGTATCGGGCCAGCTCAGAGATAGGGACCAAAAGCTTATTATGGTGTTTATAGAGGTATCGGCTAGCTTTTTCTAGGCCAGCTAGTAGTTCGGCGGTGTTAATTTTTGGGCCAGAAATAAAGACCTCATCGCCATAGCCTTTTTCCTTAAAGATATATTGGAAAGTGAGCAAGACCAAGCCCGCTCGGGGGTCCTTTGCATCGGCAGAGAGGGACCAATTTTGCAATTCTCTGAGGGGTTTGCGTAGGTGGGGATAATCTTCGGGCTTTAAGTCATAGATAAACTGAATCGACTGATAGAAAGGAGAAGCCTTAGAAAGCTGTTGGTCGAACTTAATGGCCTTAAAATCTTCCCAATTGAGCAGGCCCATTTCGGATTCGATTAGTTCCAGAAAGCGATGTGCTCGATTATTCAGGCCAGGGCGAAGGTCGGTATAAGGGACCTTCATCTCTTCTCGGACCGAATCGCAGCTAGCGATTGTGGGGGTATTATTGGTATTAAACAGATAGCCACAGTCGGGATTTTCTAATAAGGGTTTCTCTTCTAGAGAGAGGTAATTGCTCCAGCAATTTTCTTTTTTGCCCAAAAGGGTCCCGCTATAATCAAAGCTATCGGGTCGTTGGGGAATCATGCCATTACAGAGATAAAGCAGATTATCTTCCTTATCGGCATAAACAATATTAAAGAGCGGCAAGGCATTTTGGTCTAGGGCGGCTTTAAACTCTTGGAGATTTTTGGCCTTGCCCATTTCATAAAACTGTTGGCCAGCGGCGAGGGCATCTAGAGCGGGGCTGCGCAGAGCATAAAACTTTCCGTTAGGCGCTTTAAAGGTAGGGCCAAACTCAGACCAATAGGTTTTTCTTCTAACAGGCAAGACAAATGCACCGACCTTCACCTTGAGCCAAAAGCGGCGCGTTTGCAGTTTCTTATAACCTTCTCCCCAGCGATACTGCTTTTTCTTTTTGGGGTGCATATCTAGCTCAAAGACATCCAGTAGGTCCAGATAATTAAAGGTATGTCCCCAGCCCAGATGCTCATTATTGCCCATAAAGACGCTAGTTCCGCCTTGGAAGAGCGCCCCCGTAATATTCCAGCCCTCTTCGGAGTAAAGATGAGCCTCATAAAAAGAGAGCGGACCTTGGAGCATAAAATGCGGATTGATGGCCAGGTAAGTTTGGCCGCTAGCCGTTCGGCTTTTGCTCATGGCATAGGCATTGGAGCCCAGGGGAGCCTTTTGGCTAAAAGCGCCAGGTTCTCGGCCCTCCATAATATCGCCTAGGGCATCGGGCAGGCCCGATAGGGCCGCAAAAGATAAAAGATAGACCTTCAGTATATCTTTTTCTGTGACAGGGAATGCTCGCTTAAAGAGTACTCTTTTGGGCTGTTTTTTGGCAAAATTATTCAGCGCAGTGACATAGGCAGAAAGCAGCTGCATAAACTCATCGTTCAATTGGTCCTTTTGGGCCTCGTAGCGTCCTTCTAGGTCAAGAGCCTTCACAAAATAGTCAAATGCGGCGCCTTCCTTGCCCTTATAGCGCCCCATTAAACCTTTGGCAATCAAAACAGTCTCTTGCATAGCCTCAAAATTATCCTCGGCATTGGCCCAAGCCAAACCATAAACCACCTCGGCATTGCTGGCGGCAAAAATATGCGGCATACCAAAGCTGTCTCGAACAATATCAATGGATTTGGGTTCTATTTTTTGCTGTGCAAATAGTGGACAAACAGAAAAAACTAAAAATAAAAATAACATCGTTTTTCTAAACAACATAGGCGAATAACTGGTATATAGATTTTATAATACAATCTTATTATGCTATTTTGCGCCCCGCCCCTTATCTAAGAACTCATTAAATAACAAATCTTGCTCTTTTAGCGAACTATTTCGCCTAGGCAAGTTCATGATTTTGGCCTTGGTCAAATATAGCGTATTACAAAATATGGGAAGAAAAAGTAAGGCAGAAGAAAGAAAGCGGGAAATTCTCGAGCATTTCTATAAAGTAATGCTAACGGAGGGCTTTGAAAACAGTTCGATTGCTAAGATTGCCAAGAGCATGGATGTAAACCCTAGTTTGCTCATTCACTACTTCAAAACAAAGGAAGATATGGTGGTGGGCTTGGTTGATTTTCTGCTAGAGCGCTATGAGGATGCTTTTCTCAATATGGTTATTTCTAAAGAGAACCCTCAAGAACAATTTGATACGGTCATTGATATTTTGTTTGGCCATGCCTGGATGCAGATGTCGGACCAGCATTCGGTCTTTTATGCTTGCTATTACCTTAGCTCTCGGCACGACCTGATTCGGGAGCGTTTTCAGCAGATGTACAACCGCTTTAGAGAGGTCATAGAGGATTTAGCCGATCGCTGGATAGAAGCCAAAATTGTTCGGGATTTTACGCCTTCTCAGGTGGCCGAATACCTGATTATGCTCAATGAGGGCCTCACTTATTATGAGGGGGTTTATCGCGATCCCGAAGCCTTTATGCACCGTTGTGAGTACTTGCAAAAGATGGTGCGCAAAACGCTAACCGCTTAAGTATTATCCTTTTTAGAACTGCGGCCGAGCTAGGAGAGTCCTAGCTCGGCCGCTTTGCATTCTAAAAGAACCCTAAAGTTGTTTTTCTAAGTTTTTGAGTTCTTGGGCGCTTAGTTCTCGCCATTGGCCTTTGGGCAATTGGTCCAATTCAATATTCATAATCCGTACTCTTTTGAGGGTACGCACCTCATAGCCAAGGTACTCGCACATCCGCCGAATCTGTCGATTGAGTCCTTGCTTCAAGATAATGCGAAAGCGTTTTGGCCCGAGTTGTTCTACTTGGGCCTTTTTTGTGATTTGGCCCAAGATAGGCAGCCCCCCAGCCATACGCTGCACAAATCGGCGATTGATTGGCTTATCTACGGTAACAATATATTCTTTTTCATGCCCATTTTCTACCCGCAAAATGGGGTTGACCATATCGCCATCATTCGTAAGTAAAATAAGGCCCGTAGAGGGCTTATCTAGGCGGCCAATAGGAAATATACGCTCCTTATGCCCAATAAAGTCGACAATATTACTGCGATCTCTACGGTCGGTGGTACAGGTTACGCCTGCCGGCTTATGAAAGGCAATATATAGTTTTTTGGGGGCTTTGGGCAGGGGTTTGCCATCTAGCAGCACCTCATCTCCGGGCGACACTCGGTTTCCTTTTTTGGCCAATTGCCCGTTAATTTTCAAGCGGCCCTCTTCGATCCAACGATCGGCCTCTCGTCTAGAGCAAATCCCTTTGCTGCTAATATATTTATTGAGGCTAATGCTATTATCTTGACTCATATCTGTTGCTAATTTTCGGCCCTAAGATACGGCAGAAAATGAAAAGGAGGAGGAAAAGCCGCCAACTTCCGTTTTGAAGTTTTTTTCTTTTGGGGCCTCCGCTGCGGCCTGCGGCCTTGCGGCGCTACGTTTACTCCCTTCGGTCGTCGAAGACGGACTAAAGTCCTTGTTGTCGCAGCTCGCTGCTGTTTTTTTGGGGCCTCCGCCTCCCTTCGGTCGTCGGCGCTACGTTTCGCAGCTCGCAGGTCTGCTCGGCCCTGCGGCCTGACGGCCTGGGTCTGCGGCTTCGCCGCACTGCTGCACATCGCTAGGCCGAATGGCCTTCGGCCATTTCTGCAGCCAAAAATCCAAACTTATTTTGCGTTTACAAATAAAAGTTACTACTTTTAGGTAAACACAAAAACAAAGCGATGAAAGCATTAGCCATTTTTCTCTTATCCAGTTTATTTTTTGGCCACCTAAATCTATTACAGATTAACCAACGAGAACTTTTTTTAGCAAAACAGCAGCAGTATCAAGAAGATACAGCCCTTTATGAAGAAACCTTGGCCCAATATCAAGAGCTCTATGCGCTTTATCAGGAGCTTCCTGCAGAGGACCCTGATCGCCCGAGCCTAAAGGCGGCTTTGCTCAAGACCAAAGAGGGCTTAAAAGCCTTTAAGCCGCAGCTCAAAACAGATAAGGCCAATTTGGAGCAGCTATTTTTGGCCCTTAAGGAAGAGGAAATTCCCAGGGAGCAGTATAGGCAACTACTAGCGCTATTTTTTACGGATCTTCAGCAAGGAGTATCATCTAGACTCGGAAAAAAGCCAGCTTTAAAAACGGGGGTTGGCCTTATTAAGTTACGTTCAGATTTAGTATTATTTTTCAATCAAGTTCCAGGTCCACTCAGTAAACAACTCAATAAGGAGGTTAAAGCAATTCCTATTGATACCAATGTTGAAGACTTTCTAGCAGCCTTTTTGGCCATTTTAGAGAAATACAGCCAAGAAGATCAAATCAAGGCGAACTGGTTCAATACCTTTAGTATCAAAGAAGAGAATTTACTAAAGAAAATTAGCTATCAGCAACTAGAAAGCATTTTGGACCAAGCCTTGGCCAAAGATGACTTTTTGACGGAGGAGGAACTAATAGAGCAGCAAGAAAAGGATCTTCTCCTGCTAGAAGAAAAACTAGCTGGGGTAATCAGCTATATTAAAATGAAAATCAATAATGAATACGACTTGCTCCCGCCTGCTGAGGAATACTTCAAGTATAAAATTAAGTCTACCTCCTGCATTTCTAATTTGACGGCTGCCAGGCAAGGGATACACCCTAAATTGCACAGCTATTTATTTCAAAATTGGGCCGCTGCGATTCAAGCAGAGCAAGAGTATGCTCCTCAATTATTGAAGAAAATACTTGTAGACAATACTAAACTTCCAAAAGACTTTGCAGAAAATTGGTTTAAGGAAGATATGGCTATTGCCAAAATCAATGAACAAGAGTTATTGGCCAATAATTGGTCTACAGGATGTTTTGTAAAAGAGCAGCTTCTCCTTGAAATGAAAGACGAAGAAGCAAAAAAATGGATTCGATCAGCCTGCTCAGCCTGGATCAGTGAATTTAAAACGCTTCTTCGTCAAAACCCTCAGCGCTGCATCAATAAAAATCAGTTTCTCGCTAGTTTAGAACATGAATTTATGGAGGGAATAAAGGGGGAAGATGCCTTTTTTGTTTATGACCGAATTAAAGAGGTAGTCTTATCGTCTAAAATGAAGTTTTTGGATGGGGAAAAAACAAAGTTTTCACAGCAGCAACTTTTAGACTGCGTCTTTCAAGATAGCATTTTAGGACTTGGAGAAGAGGAGAGACTAAACGCAGTGATTAGTCGGCTAAAAGCAAATCCTGAAATTCAAGTACAAAAAGACTACTTGCTTAAATTTAAAATCAGCTTACTTCCTGCTCCTGCTGGTTTAGAATATATAGTTTTGCAAGCGAGTCGATGCGCTTATAAGGCCATTCAAAAACCAGAATTTAAAGACTCTAGTTACTTTGTCCAATTAGCATTTAAAAATGCTGATTTCCCCTATATCAACTTTGATGGAGAGATGCGCCTGAAAGTAGATTATGCGCTGAAAAATGTCTTGTTTCAAGGCAAGTCAACGCCTGCAGCCTTTGTTGTTGCACTCAATGATGAGGGAGAAAAATGGATAAACGGCTATAATAATGAAGGGGTATCATTAACCGCCTCGGTCATTGAGCAAAAGTGCTTAGCACCCAAGTTTGAAAAATGTATAGCTACGACAATAATAGCCGTTCAACTAGTCGTAAACTATGATATAGAGACATTTCTAGGGATCACCAAAAATAAATGGATAGCGAAGGGAGAAGACCCCGCCAATAGTGCTGATCTTAGTCGATTAGCACAAGCCTTAAGTTTTAATATTGGCAATTATATTAGTGCGGACCCCAGCAGCTGGTCGGGTATAAAAAAGGGGCCTTCTATGCGCATTCGCTTCGACCTAAAACTGTCTTCTGAGCTCATTGCAGATAAAGTTCAACAAGTAGCTTTAGATTTTAAACAAAATCAATCTGGTCCTTGGACGGTTAGCCTAAAAGGGGCAAGTTCTTGGAGAGAAAAACAAGCCTAAATGGCCTATTTTTTAGCCCTTCTCGCTTAGACCAAAGCCCCAAACTTCCGTTTGGGGCTTTGGTCTTTTTATATAAGCTTGCGCAGCAATACCACAGCTGGCTGTAGGTTTCAACCTACAGTTAAAAAGGGCCGAAGGCCCGCGGCTATAGCCAGATTTAAACGCACTCACTTTTATAGTTTGCAGCAATTTTATGCTAGTCGGCTCTATTTTTCTCGGCCATAGCGAAGGCTATGCCCTTAAAAAATAGCTGGCCTATCCCAAAATTCATAGCAAACTATGGCCAAAGCAGCGCAATTAAATCTGGCTGAGGGATGGGCAGCAGTGGCCCGCAGGGCCAGACCGAAGCGCGCAGCGCTGAAGGGCCGAGCGAACAGCGAGCTGCGAGACAGCCCGACCCGAGCGAAGCGAGTGGGCAGCCCCAAAAAAAGGCCCTCCACAAAAAAGTGAAGGGCCAGTTAGCTTTTATTGGCTTTATTTAGCCTTCAAAATGGACCGAGATGGTAATTCCTTGGGCAAACAGCTTATCGATAGTTCGAGAGTAAATCAACTGATCGTTTCGGCTATGAATATTATTGATGCCATGCGAAAACTTGATTTCGGGCGAGAGGATGAAGTAGGGAAAGAAAAACTGCAGGCCTACGCCATACTCCACAAGGATGTCGCTACTTTGGATGCGGACCAAATCCTCGGCTTTGCGGGCTCTAGAATTGGAGGCGAGGTCGAGGCTATACTTGGCCCCCACAATAAAGAAAGCGCGGACATCTTGGTAGGGTTTCGATTTGTAGCGAAACTGAATGGGGAAATCGAGGAAAACCGATTCGATATTTCGGCTAATGACCTCTTGCGTGGGCAGGGTGTACTCTAGGCGGCGCTCGGCAAAAGAGAGGGTGGGCAAATTGAAGCGCAGGTCCATATTTTCGCCAAACTTAATATTGGTCACGATTCCGAGGTTGAAACCGGGGCCATTAGAAGATTGAATCAGGCGAATGCTATCGTTTTGGATCAGCGTTTCGGAGCGTTGAATTTGGTAGCGCGAGCTATTGTAGCCCAGGGTAATTCCAAAGTAATAGGTCTTTTTGGAAAAAGCGTAATAGTTAAAAGTTCCTCTTTGGGCAGACAAGCTAGGCCCCAAAAAGAAGAGGGCCATTATGCAGGTTTGCAAGCCGAGTAGAGCGAACAAATTCCGGTGGTGAGTGGCTGGCATTTCGTATCAGTTAGTCCAAGTTTAAGCAATAAGTTTTCAAAGTCTTTTCCTTCGGGAAAAGCCTGCACTGACTCATAGAGGTAGGCATAGGCTTTCTGATCCTTGGAGGTCAGGCGGCCAATACCGGGCAGAATGCTACTGAAGTAAAAGTTGTAAACTTGCTTAATAGGAAAGACTTTAGGTTTGGAGAATTCGAGGACCACGCATTTTCCGCCGGGGCGCAATACTCGTACCATTTCTTTGAGGCCGGCTTCTACATTGGCGAAGTTGCGTACTCCAAAAGCAACGATGACGGCGTCAAAACTATTGTCTTCAAAGGGCAGATGTTCAGAATCGCCTTCTTCGAGGACAATAATTTTATCGAGGCCTTTTTTAGTAATTTTTTTGCGGCCTACTTCGAGCATACCTACAGAAATATCTACGCCAATAATTTCTTCGGGCGAAAGTTGTTTGTAGGCCTCTAGGGCGAGGTCGGCGGTTCCTGTAGCCACATCTAAAATGCGTTTAGGCTGAATATCTTGGAGTTCGGCAATGGCTTTGCGGCGCCAGCTCTTATCTATATTGAGTGAAAGGAAGTGATTGAGGAAGTCGTAGGTCTTAGAAATGTTGTTAAACATTTTAGAAACCTGGGCCTTTTTTTCGGCTTCTACTTCATAGGGCTTAACCTCTTCCGATTTTATCTTTTGAACACTCATATCAATTTTACTATTTTGTGAACGGAAAACAATTGAGTTGCCTCATTTGCCCTGGCAAATGCGCTACAAAGGTAACAGGAATAGCCCAATAAAGGTTGATATGATTATAAAAACTGCAGAATACCTCATTAGTGTGCCCAAAGTAGAGATGGCACCGCATTCCGATCGCCCCGAATACGCCTTTATTGGCCGTTCTAATGTGGGGAAATCTTCACTCATCAATATGCTCACGGGCCATAGTAAGTTGGCCCTAACCTCTGGCCGGCCCGGAAAAACCCGAATGATCAACTACTTTAATATCAATAAGGAGTGGTATCTGGTCGATTTACCCGGCTATGGCTATGCCCAAACGGGCAAGCAGAGGCGGCAAACTTGGCGCAAAATGATTGAGGAGTATTTCTTGCTTCGGATTTCTATGCAGTGCGCTTTTTTGCTCATTGATAGTGGGGTACCTCCTCAGGATATTGATATTGAGTTTGCCAATTGGTTGGGCGAAAACCAAATCCCTTTTGTTATCGTCTTTACCAAAACCGATAAGAAAAAAGCCCGACAAGGCGATAATTATATTCGGGCCTTTAAGCAAAAACTAGGCGAATACTGGGAGCAACTGCCGCCCTGCTACCTCAGCTCTGCCGAGACCAAAAGAGGCCGAGAGGAATTGCTAGAGTTTATCGAATCGGTCAATGCCAATTTTGAACCTCTGCATTAAGCCATCTCCTTCTCTCAGCTAGCCTTTTTTTATGATCACTTACAAGAGAATTTTTCAAATTTCTATGCCCATTATGGTGGGCTCCGCAGTACAAAACCTAATTACCCTCACCGATACCATTTTTTTGGGTCGGGTGGGCAAGGTAGAGCTGGGCGCCATTGGCCTAGTGGGCGTCTTCTATTTGCTCATTACTTCTATTGGCTATAGTTTTACCAAGGCCGGCCAAATCATGATCGCCCGAAGAATCGGGGCCGATCAGGAAAAAGAAATTGGTCCACAAGTGCACGCTATGGGCATTTTTGCCTTCTTGCTGGCCCTGCTTATGTTTTTCCTCTTGGCCTTTGGTAGCCGAACCTTCTTTGGCTGGTTTGTTACCGATCCCGATATTTATGAGGCCTGTATTGCCTATCTCGATTATCGATGTTATGGGGTCTTTTTCTCCTACCTAGGGGTCGCTTTTGTGGCCATGTACACCGGCCTGGCTCGCACCACCGTCATTATTTATAATGCCGTTGTAATGGGGATCGCCAATACTATTCTCAATTATGGGCTCATTTTTGGCCATTTTGGCCTGCCCGAAATGGGAATTTCTGGGGCCGCCCTAGCCTCTACCCTAGCCGAGGTTTTGGCCTTTGGCGTTTTTATCATTTATGTGCTACTTGATAAAAAATGCCATGATTATCAACTCTTTAAATGGCCCGAACTCAATATTGAGCTCATTAAGGCCCAACTCCGCCTTTCTGGCCCCATCGTCCTGCAATCTATTGCTAGTGTGGGCAGTTGGTTTGTCTTTTTTGCCCTAATCGAACAGCTCGGCCAAAAAGAATTAGCAGTTTCCAATATCATCCGAGCCGCCTACATGATTTATATGATTCCCGCCTGGGGCTTCTCCTCTGGCATCAATACGATCGTTAGCCAACTCATTGGCCAAGAACAAAGCCGCTCCGTCATGACGGCCATCTACAAAACGGCCATCCTCTGTTTTGTCGTGACCATGCTGGTCACTAGCTCGGTGGTCATCGCCCCCGACTATATTCTGCGCATCGGCACCGACGACCCCGTCCTCATCCGAGAAGCCAGCAAATTAGTCTGGGTTTTGGTTACTCTAATCACACTTTATAGCTTCAGCACAATCTATTTTAACGGCTTAGTAGGCACCGGCGCCACCAAACAATCCCTGCTCATCCAAGTTTCTTCCGTCCTCCTCTATATGCTCTATGCCTATATCGTGGTGGGCGTTTTCCGCGCTAGCCTAGAATGGGCCTGGATGACCGAAACCGTTTACTGGATCGCCTGTTTGGCCGCCTCTGCTTGGTATCTCCGTAGCAAAAAATGGGTAAAAATTAAGATTTAGTGGTTTTGGGGCCTCCCGCCTGCGGCGGGCGCTACGCTTTGGGGCTCGCAGGTCTGCTCGGCCCTGCGCAAAAAAACAAGTTTTTTGCTTGGTCTGGCCTTCGGCCACCCCGCCGCATCGCTAGGCCATTTGGCCTTCGGCCACTGCTCCACATCGGTTACTCCCTTCGGTCGTCGAAGACGAACTAAAGTTCTTGTTGTGGCCATTTGGCCTTCGGCCAGAGGCGGCTTCGCCGCCTCTCTTCCCTAAATAAAAGTACTATTGCTTATGACCAAATTTAGCCTTTTTTTGCTTAGCTGCCTTAGCCTTTGGGCCTGCCAAAGTACAGCACCAAAAAATGAAATCCCTGAGGCAGAAGCCGAACTGCTCCGCAGCTTCCAAAGTTTCAACCTAGAAAGCCAACAGTTTTTTAATGGGGCCGCCAAATTACAATGCGCCTGCCTGCTCGAACAAGAAGGAGCGCTCAGCGCCCTGCCCACAAATGCTCCTCTAGATAGTAGCCAACAACTGATTATGGAGCAATACCAAAACTGTAATGCCGATAGCCCGCCCCCTTCGGCAGAAGTCTTCGCCAAAATTTCAGAAGACCTCCAAAAGTTTTCTGGCGCTTCGGCTCCCGGAGGTAGTAGCGACCAAAAAATGCAGGCCCTCTCTACCGCTCTGCTCCGCCTGCATTGTCCCGAAAAACAAGCGCTAGCCAAAAAACTAAATGCGCTTTTAGACCAAAAGGAAGAAGAGTAAATTTTAAGCCCCAAAGATAGTAAAGGGCGAGTTGGAGGATCCTCCAACTCGCCCTTTGTTTTAGCCCCAAGCCTACAATAAGTAGTTTTTTTTCGAAGCAAAGAGCCCCAACAATAAAATAAAATTTGGTAGTTTAGCAAGAAAGTAAAACACCCCCTGAAATTTGAGCCTCAAATTTTCAGCATGGATATACACTACTACTTTTCCTTTTTGATCCTCTTGCTAAGCTACGCCTGCAATTCGCCAAAACCAGCACCTATCTCTATCCAACAGATTGGACCAGCAAGTAGACAACTACAGTTTTCGCCTATTGCCCTGAGCAAAGCCCAACTAACAGACAGCAGCCTAATCGCGCTAGAGCAGTTAGGCCAAAAGAGCTGTGCCTGTCTGGCCCATTTTAAAGACAGCCTAAGCCTCTTTCTTCAAGATGCAAAACTATCTCTCGACAAAATGAATGGCCAAGGAACAGAACATCCCGCCGACCTGTTGCAGCAAATTGTTCACCACCCCAAATTGCCAGCTGTTCTAGGTTTTGGCCGCTGCCTTAGCATCGCCCAAAGCCAAAGCCCCCAAATTTTAAACTGTATTCAGGCCAAACAAAAACAACAACTCCCCCTAAAAAAATTGCTGGCCCTAGAGCTACCCCTCATTGAGGAACAAATGGGCCAAAGTTGCCCAGAACAACAAGCGCTCTTTCAGGCCTTTAATGAATTTGGCCAAGCCATGAACCGCTTCCAATATGGAGAATAAAAAACGCCAAATAGTAAAAACTATTTGGCGTTCATCTTCTGTATCAATAAATGGCCCTAAAAGCCTAGTTCTCGGGGCACTTCTTACAACGCTTACCCTTCTTTTTCTTGTATTTTTTGCAACACTTCTTTTTGAGCTGATACTCAATAACAGGAAGTTCAAAAAAGCCCTGTTTGGGCAATTCAATCGGTTGAGGAATCTGTAATTTTTGCATGTCTTAAGTAGTCAGTATGCCAATAGAATCAACTATCGAGGGTAAATATAAATCTTTATTTAGATTTAGTACAGATAAAAACGATTTTTTAGGGTTTTTTTTGGGCCAAATAGCCGTATTTTGGGCCAAAATCAAGAAAATATGCTCTATTTGGTCCCTACGCCTATTGGCAATTTAGAAGATATGACCTACCGCTCGGTCCGCATCTTAAAAGAAGTCGATTATATTTTGGCCGAAGATACCCGCAGTTCTCGGCCACTTTTACAGCATTATGCTATAGATCAACCCCTTTATGCGCATCATGCGCACAATGAGCAAGAAAGTAGCTTGCAGGTGGTCACGGACCTCAAGGCGGGCAAAAGCGTGGCCCTTATTTCTGATGCAGGCACCCCCGGCATTTCAGATCCTGGTTTTTATTTGTTGCGGGCCTGTGTAGCCGAGGGCTTAGCCGTTAGTTGTTTGCCTGGTGCCTCGGCGGTTATTCCGGCCTTGGTTGGCGCTGGCCTAGCCTGCGACCGCTTTCATTTTGAGGGCTTTTTGCCCCATAAAAAAGGGCGGCAAAGCCGCTTAGATTATCTAGCCGATTTGCCGAATACTTTTGCGCTTTATGAATCGCCTCATCGTTTAGAAAAATGTTTGCAGCAATTGGCCAAGGTTTGTGGCGAAGAACGGCAGGCCGTAGTTTGCCGAGAGCTCTCTAAAAAGTTTGAGAGTTTTCATCGGGGAAATTTAAGCGAGCTACAAGCCTTTTTTAAGGCCCATCCGGATAAGGTCCGAGGCGAAATTGTCATTGTGGTAGAGGGACAAACTGAAAAGAAAAAGAAGAAAGACAAATACGCCAAGTTCAAAAAAGCGCCCAAACGGCCAGAACTCGACTAAGCATCTGCGCTCTCAAAAATGAGGGCCAAGGGATCTTCTAGCATAAAGCGCAATAAGACCTGAGCGGTAGCAAAAACATCTTTTTTGCAATAGACCTCAATTCGGTCCAAATCGCCATCCTCCCAATAACTTCGGCCCACTTGGCTGCCATCAATATCATCTTTGGGGGTGGGAATACCAAAAAGGCCGCAAAGCAACTTGAGGGAAGTATAGGCCTTATAATCGCCAAATTTCCAGAGCGTCATGGTATCCAAAAAGTGATGCAGCTCCCAAGGCTTTTTGCCATAAATTTGAAGGGGCGCAGGCAAGGGCAAGCCCTGCACAATCATGCGGCGACAGATATAAGGCATATCAAATTCCTTAATATTATGGCCACAAACATATTGCTGCCCTCTGCGCTGAAAATACTTGCTCAGCATAGCCGAAAAATCTTGCAATAGGGCCTTTTCATCATCTCCATAAAAGGATTTGAGCCGAAGCTTATATTGCCCCTCCTCATTTTTAGTAAATACGCCCACCGTAATGCAGACAATTTTGCCAAATTCTGCATAAATACCTGCTTTTTCTGGATAATAATCCTCGGCAGTCATTTTTTCTTCTTCGGCCAAACGACGCTGTAAAGCCTCTGCTTTGAGCGCCCAGAGCTTTTGCATAGTTGGCGAAAGCTCGGCATAGCTAGCTGCGCCAGAAACTGTTTCAATATCAAGCACTAAGGTATGCTCTAATATACTTTTAGGTAACATATATTTTTTATTTTAGGAATATATTGCAGATTGGGCCAGAACAAGGCCTTTAGGCCGCAGTGGCCGAAGGCCAAATGGCCTAGCGATGTGGAGGGGTGGCCGAAGGCCAGACCGAGCCAGCTTGCTGGCGAAGGGCCGAGCGAAGAGCGAGCCCCGAAACGTAGCGCCCGCCGCAGGCGGGAGGCCCCAAAACAACATAAGTCTATTTTTTTGTATTTTCTTTAGTTTTATAAAATTATGCAAAAAACCTTACAATATCTAATATTTTGTTTACTATTATGTTATAATTCATCCCTCTATGGGCAATATCCAGCACCGCCGCAGCCTGCTGAGTATGCGGTAGATTATGCCAATTTATTGACAGCGGATGAAGAGCAGCAACTGGAAGTTTTTTTGAAGGCGGCTTATTCGAGGAATCGGGAAAAGATCCAGTTGGTGGTGGTTACGGTCCCCGATTTGGCGGGCCAAAACATCAAGGAATATGCAAATGGGCTGGCGAGAAGCTGGGGCATTGGCGATGCAGAGCGAAATGATGGCTTTTTATTCCTGATTGCAAAGGAGGAGCGGCAGGCGCGTTTGGAAGTGGGTTATGGTTTGGAGGAAAAGTACCCTGATTTGCTTTGCCAGCAGATTTTAGATCAGACGATTTTGCCCGCCTTCAAGGATGGCGATTATTTTAAGGGCGTTTGGGAAGGCAGCCAAAGTATTTTGGTTAAAGGCGGCTTTAAATTACCCCCTAATGGCTATCCAAATAAGGGTTGGAATCGGTCCTTAACGATTATGGCTATTCTCTTTTTTTCGGTAATTTTTCTAGTTGTTATTTTGGGTATTTATCAGGCCTTAAAGCGGCCTGAACCCGCTCCCAAACCGCCTAAAAAAGTTTCTCAAGAGCCTCTTAAACAGGGAATACAGCGAAAAAGAAAGCACAAACATCCGCATAAAAAACCCAAGAAGAAAAAGAACAATACAACAAAGCCCAAGGCAAACAGCTACCCCAAACAAGCGCAAAAAAAGCAGCGGCCTATCTATTCTGATTATTCGGATTATTCTGACTACTCGGACTACTCTGATTATTCGGACAGTAGTTTTGGTGGTGGCGATTTTGGTGGTGGCGGGGCCGATGGCTTTTGGTAAAACACAGACAGCCCTATGAAAAACATACTCCTTTTTTGTACTCTCTTTTTTGCCCTTCATTTGGGGGCGCAAGTTCCTAATCAGCGGCCCGATGCGCAGCAATACGTTTATGATTATGCTGATTTATTGGCCCAAAAGGAGCGCAATGCCCTGCAGCATTATTTGGAGCGGGTTGCGGCTGCACAGGAAGTAGATCCTTTGATTGTGCTGGTCAAGCATTTGGGGAGTTCTACCGTTGAAGCCTACGCCTATACTTTGGCCACAAATTGGGGTTTGGGCAAAGAAAAGGCCAATGCCCTACTTATTTTAGTGAGTCGGGCCGAGCATCAATTGCGGATTGAGGTGGGGTCAAATTTAGCTGAGCCCTTGTCTTATGAAGTTTGCAAAAAAGTGATTGCGGACAAATTGAGCCCTGCCTTTAAGAAAGAAGAATACTACTTTGGTCTGCTAGAAAGTATGCAAGAGCTGCTAAAAAAAGGCGGTTTTCAGGCGCCCGATCCAGAAAAAATAGGCCTATCGACCAGAAAATCGAGAGAGGCAAATCTGATTTGGCGAATACTTTTTTATCTTTTGCTCATTGTTGCAGCTCTCTTTGCCTTTTTTACCTTATACGGCTGGGGCGCAGGCAAAGCCTCTGCAGTTAATCATCATGATTATAGCCGCAAAGGCAAGCAGGATAACTACCGATATAGAAGGCGAAGAAGATGGTATAAGGACCATAGCGATTACTCGGACTATTCGGATAGCGATCGTTTTGATTATTCCGATTATTCGGATAGTGATTCTTCCTCTGATAACTCCTTTTCTGGTGGCGGCGCCTCTGGCAGCTGGTAAAACTCTCTTAATTCTATTCCCATGAAAAACTTTTCTCTTCTCTTTTTCTTTTTGCTGCTGGCTCTCTCGCCAGCCTTGGCCCAATATCCCGCAGCCCCCGATCCTGTTCGATATGTGACGGATCTAGGCAGTTTTTTAAATGAAGAGGAAGAGCTGCTGCTCGAACGCTACCTCCTAGAGGTCTACAAACAAAATGAAGCGCAACTCCAAATTATTGTCGTTACGGTCCCCAACCTCCAAGGCCAAAGTATTAAGGAATACGCCAACGGCCTGGCCCGAAGCTGGGGCATTGGCCAAAAGGGCAAAGACAATGGCCTGCTCATTCTGGCCACTAAAACCGAAAGAAAAACCCGCATCGAAGTAGGCTACGGCTTGGAGGGCAGCTTTCCAGATATCTTCTGCCAAAAGGTGGTCGATGAACAACTAGTCGCCAATTTCAAAAAAAGAAAGTTCTTTGATGGCTTTGCCTCCGCTGCCGATGCCCTGCTCGAAAAAGGCCTGTACAAGAGGCCTAATATGCAAGCTATCCTAGCTGCAGAGCAACAAATCCAAGAGCAAGAAAATGTAAAAAGAGGCGATGATAATCCCGGCCCAAACACCTATGACTATACGCCCAGCCCGCCCTCTAGACCGAAAAAAAACTCTTCTGGAGATAGAGCGGGTGCCACGTTTATCCTTATTGCCTTCTTTATCTTTATCATTTTTTTGATCATCAAACACGGATTCACTACAACCAATAGCAGCCGAGATTATAGCCGAAAAGGCCGAAACCGATACCGCAGCAAAAGCA
Source organism: Saprospira grandis (assembly GCF_027594745.1). NCBI lineage: Bacteria > Pseudomonadati > Bacteroidota > Saprospiria > Saprospirales > Saprospiraceae > Saprospira > Saprospira grandis. The sequence continues at coordinate 888,202 of NZ_CP110854.1, forward strand.
GTAGCTATAAAGACTATTCCGATTACTCCGACAGTAGCAGTAGTACCACAGTCGTAAGCAGCTATTCTGACTACTCAGATTATAGCGATTATTCCGATTATAGCGACTACTCTGACTATTCCGATTACTCTGATTATTCCGATAGTAGCTTCGGCGGTGGCGACTTTGGCGGCGGTGGTGCCGATGGAGATTGGTAAGTTTTTTATTCTTTTTTTGGGGCTGCCCCTGCGGCCTACGGCCTTGGGTCGGGCCATTTACTTCGTCGAACTGGCGCCCCTTTGGGGCTGGTTGTCGCAGCTCGCAGGTCTGCTCGGCCCTGCAGGCTTTTTCGCTTTGCTTCAAAAGCCTTTGGTCTGCCGCCTTCGGCGGCCCTGCTACAGCCCCTCAGCCTGCGGCGCTCCGCGCCTGCTAGACCCAAGAAAGGGGCAAAACTTAGGTTTTGCCCCTTTTTTTATCAAAAAAATATAAGTTTCCATATAGGCTGGACAAAGCCGCTTTTTCTTTGCTCTTGCCAACTTTTGAAAGATTTAGTTTTTTTGCGTAGCTTTTAGAAAAATTTAACCATGAATACTGTAGTCTTACTTTTATCTAAACAGGCTTTGCCTAATCTTTCTTTTGTCAAATTACTCAAGGCCCAAAATAGCCCCATCCAACGCTATATCTTAATTGGGAGCGATTTTACAGAAAAAAACAAGTTTCACCTCCACCTCATTGAGGCCCTAGGCCTAAAAGAAGGAGAATACGAACTCTGGAAAATAGATGCTGAGTCTTATGTTCAGGCCAAAAAAGACCTGGCTCAACAACTGGCCCAAGCACAACATCAAGCCGCACAAAAGTTTTGGCTCCACCTTACCGGCGGTACCAAAATGATGGCCATGGCCGCCCAAGACAGCTTTAAGAAGCATAGCAAAACAACTAAATCAGTACAATTAGGAAGCTATTATATGCCTTTTGGCGGAAAAGTGCTGCATAAAATTTACCCTCAGGCAAAAAGCAAGAAAATTGCCCAGCTCGATTTTACACTTAAAGAGTATTTTGGCGCTTATGGCTACAAAATTAAACCTCAGGCCCCAAAACTTAGCCCCACTCAAGTAGAAGAAATCTGGACCCAACTACAAACAGACAACTTTGATAAAAGCCAAGCGATAAAAATGGCTAAGCTTCCAAAATCAGGCGACTTTTGGGAAGAGATTATCTATAATTTTGTCAAACAAAAGTACCAACTCGAAGAACAGCAAATTGCCTGTGGACTTGAGTTTAAACCTCTCGATGGGAAAAAAAGAGGCAATGAAGATGGCAACGAACTAGATATTGTCTTTCTTAAAAATGATCAGCTCTATATTATTGAGTGTAAAGCACTCAATGGCGAAGGAGAGGAACAAAAAAAATTCCCTGGCAAAACAATGGTCTACCCCGCTATTTATAAGGCCGCAGCCCTTAGCCAAAACCTTGGACTCAATGCCAATAATTTTCTTGCTGTAGCTTGTCCTATTAGTCCTACTGCTAGTTCTAAAAAACGCATTAACGTTCTGGACAAAGAACAAAATGTACAAACCTTCTTTGCTCAAGAACTAGCCGAAACTATGGATATAGATAGCATTCTAAAAATTAAATAAAACAAAAAAACCTTTATTATGTTCCTCAATTTATCTAATCACCCAAGCAGCCGCTGGAGCGGCAAACAACTGACAACGGCCCAATCTTACGGAGATCTACAAGATCTCCCTTTCCCAAATATTCCTCCTGCTGCTAGCAGTGAGGAAGTGGAGCAGATGGCCGAAAACTATAAGAACAAAGTGCTGCAGCTCGCCCCAAAGATTGTCCATCTTATGGGCGAGATGACCTTTACGGCCTGCCTAGCCCGCAAGCTGCAAGCCGAAGGCTTGCAGTGTGTGGCCAGCACCACAGAACGCATTGTGTTAGAGGAAGAGGATGGAAGTAAGACCGTAAAGTTTAACTTTGTTCAATTTAGAACCTATCCGAATCTACTGGAGTAAATGCCTATTATCTTAGAGCGAAAATCGGGAGTTTCCCAACTTTGGGTTTGGGAGCAAACAGAGCCTTTGGACCAACTAAAAGCCGCTTTGCCCCAAAGCCTATTGGCCCGAACTCCCCAACAAGCGCAAGCCGCCCTAGCCTACTGTAGCAGCCGATTGCTGTTGCAGGAGGTGTTTGGACGGCCTGCGCTTTTGTCATTGACAAAAGATGCCCAAGGCCGCCCTTTCATAAATGATAAAGCTATTTCAATTAGTCATTGTAAGGGCTTTTCGGCCCTGACGATGGCTGGCCCAAGGCCCGGCCTAGATGTAGAAGGTCCAAGAGGGGCCCAACTGGCCCGCATTGCCCATAAATTTATTCTGCCCGATAAATTACAGGCCCTGCAAGAACGGCCCAAAGAAGAATATCTAGAAGCCCTGGCCAATATCTGGTCGGCCAAAGAGGCTTTGTTTAAAGCCATGGGCGGAGGCGGCATCGATTTTAGGGAACATCTCTCTATTGATTATCCCCCAGAAATGCTCCAACTGCCGGGCCGCTTTAGCGCCCGTTATCATGGTCCAAAAGGCCAAGTAGAATTTGCCCTAGAAGCCCTGCCCCTCCCCCAACAACATCGCCTGATTTGGTGCATCTAGAGGAGCGAAGCGACTGGATGAGCGATGCGGAGCGGGTGGCCGAAGGCCAGACCAAGGGCGAAACGAAGTGAAGCCCGCAGGGCCGAGCAGACCTGCGAGCCCCGAAGCGTAGCGACCCGACCGAAGGGAGGGACAGCCCCAAAAAATCCCCCAAAAACAGCAGAATTTTATCTTTGTTGCGCATTAAGCCCAGACAGATTTGAAAAAAGCCCAAAAAAAACGCATTTTGCGGCCGTTTTTCTACACTTTGAAAAGAATGTCAAGAGATGTCTAAATATAGATCACATCATTGTAATGAATTGAATGCTAGCCACCTAGAACAAGAGGTGCGCCTAGCGGGTTGGGTGGCCGATATCCGCCACCTCAGTAAATCGCTGTCTTTTATTACGATTCGCGACCATTACGGCAAGACCCAATTGGTATTTTCTGAGGAACAAGGCCAGGCTTTTGAGCTCGCCCGCAGCCTCAAGCCCGAAAGTGTTATCCTTGTGAAAGGAATTGTGCGCTCTCGCGGAAAAGATGTGAACCCCGATATGGCCACCGGAGAAATTGAGGTGGAAGTGCAAGAATTGACCATTGATTCTTTGGTGGAACAACTCCCTTTTCAGTTGCATGAGCAACCCAATGAAGACCTTCGCCTGAAGTATCGCTTTATCGACCTGCGCCGCAATGAGCTGCAAGAAGCCCTCAAGTTGCGCTTTAAGTTGATGATGGAGATCCGTACTTTTTTGGCCCAAAAAGGCTTTTTGGAAATCCAAACGCCTATTCTCACCGCTTCTTCGCCCGAAGGTGCCCGCGATTATGTGGTGCCCTCTCGCCTTTATCCCGGCCAATTTTATGCCCTCCCTCAGGCCCCTCAGCAGTATAAGCAGCTGTTGATGTGCTCTGGTATTGATAAATATTTCCAGATTGCACCCTGCTTCCGCGATGAAAACGCCCGTGCAGACCGCTCTCCCGGCGAGTTCTATCAGCTGGATATGGAAATGGCCTTTATTGAGCAAGATGAACTTTTTGCCCTCCTCGAAGAGATGTACGAATACCTCTTGCCCAAGGTGACCAAAAAGAAAATGCAGGAGTTTCCCTTCCCTCGGATCAAGTTCAATGACTCGATGGAGTGGTACGGCTCCGATAAGCCCGATATCCGCTTCGAGATGAAGATGAAGGAGCTCACGCCCTTGTTTGAGCATTCTGGTTTTAAGGTCTATCAAGAGATGTTTAAGACGGGCCAAGTGGTCAAGGCTATTTTGGTAGAAGGTGGTGCCAGCCAATCTCGTAAGTTCTTTGACAAGGCCCAAAAAGAGGCCAAGGAAAAAGGCGCTTTTGGTATCGGTTACCTACAATATAAGGATGGCGAAGTGAAAGGCTCTGTAGCCAAACCCCTCAGCGAAGAAGAAATTGCCGCTATTGCCGAGCAGATGGGCGCCAAAACTGGCGATGCCGTCATTTTAATGGCTGGCAGTCGCAATTTGGTCAATAAAGCCCTCGGACATGTCCGCGTTTGGGTGGCCCAACAAATGGGCTTGGCCGATGAAGATACCCTGGCCTTCTGCTGGATCGTGGATTTCCCCATGTACGAGTATGATGAGGAAGCCGAAAAATGGGACTTCTCACATAACCCCTTCTCTATGCCTCAGGGCGAGATGGAGGCCCTAGATCAAGCCGCCGCTTCTGGCAATTATGGCGATGTCCTCGCCTACCAATACGATATTGTTTGTAATGGTATTGAGCTCTCTTCTGGCGCTATCCGTAACCACCGCCCCGACATTATGTACAAGGCTTTTGATATCGTTGGCTATAGCCGCGAGGTGGTCGATGAGCGCTTTGGCCACATGATCTCCGCCTTTAAATATGGTGCTCCGCCCCATGGGGGTATCGCTCCTGGCCTCGACCGTATGGTGATGATTTTTGCCGATAAGGAGAATATCCGCGAGGTGATTGCTTTCCCGCTCAACCAACAGGCCAAAGATCCCATGATGGGTTCTCCCGCGCCTATCATGCCCGAACAATGGGAGGAGCTACAACTTCAAGTGGTTCCCAAAAAAGAAGAGGCCAAATAAGCTGATTCAAACATAAATATAAACGTCCGCTACCCTATAGTAGTGGGCGTTTTTGTTTCCCCTCCCCTGCTGCAGTTTTTAGCGCTTAACTTCATTTTGCCTAACATTTTTTGCCTTTAGCTGTTGTCTGCTTATTAGTAGGATGTTTTGGGGCTGCCCCTCCCTTCGGTCGGGTCGGGCTGTTTCGCAGCTCGCTGTTCGCTCGGCCCTTCGGCGCTTTCAGCACCTCGGTCTGGCCCTGCGGGCCACTGCTGTCCATCCCTCAGCCTGCGGCCCTATCGGGCCTGTAGGAGCCCTACACAAGCAAAAAATTATTTAAAAGATACAGCTTATGATCAAAACCTTTCAGGCTCAAGAGATTGCCAATTTGCCCAAGCGGCAGCGCACCACCTTTGTCAACCATCTATCGGGTTTTAAGTCCGCCAATTTGGTGGGCAGTATTTCGGCTGAGGGCCAGGAGAACCTCGCCATTTTTAGTTCTGCGGTACATTTGGGGGCCAATCCTGCCCTCATTGGCCTTATTTCTCGGCCCTTCACGGCCGAAGTGATTCGCCATAGTCTGCGCAATATTCGGCAGCAGAAATACTTTAGTCTCAATCAAGTGCATCAGGGCATTTATGAGCAGGCCCATCATAGCTCGGCCCGTTATCCCGATGGAGTTTCAGAATTTGAAGCCACAGGCTTGCACCCCCAATATATTGCTGATTTTCCAGCTCCTTTTGTCCAAGAGGCCCAATTAAAAATAGGCTTGCGGCTAGAAGAGGAAATCCCCATCATAAAAAATGGGACCTACCTCATTGTTGCGGCCATAGAATACGTAGAGCTGCCCCAAGCCGCCTTTGATGAAGCAACTGGACAAATTGATTTGGAGAAAATGCAGGCCGTTTGTATTTCGGGTTTAGATAGCTACCATAAAACGGAGCAATTGCAGCGCCTGCCTTATGCTAAGCCTAGGCAATAGGCGGAGGCCCCTAATAATTCCGAGAATCGGTCCCCCAATGCAGCTTTTTACGGATCATGTACAAAAAGTTGCGATCATCGGGGCGGAGCAAAGTCGTTTGGAAATCGCATTTGCGGATCGCCAGCTGGCAGCTGGCCTGAATGGCCCGATAACGAGAATCTAAGGTGCAGAGAAAATGCTCGGCTCGGCCCTCCACTTCAAAAGAGATGACCACATCATCGGAAAGGACGATGGGGCGGACATTGAGGTTGTGCGGGGCTACGGGCGTGATGATAAAATTGCCAGAGCGGGGAAAAATAATGGGTCCCCCACAGCTCAGGGAGTAGCCCGTAGAGCCTGTGGGGCTGGCCACAATAATCCCATCGGCCCAATAAGAATTGAGAAACTCGCCATTCACATAGGTGTGAATAATGACCATAGAAGAGGTATCTCGTTTGAGAATAGCAAAATCATTGAGGGCAAAATTGGCGCTGCCAAAGAGGGGGCTAGAAGACTCTAGCTGCAAAAGCACCCGTTTATCTTCTACCAAAGCGCCCTGCTCAAAGGCCTGCAAACTCTCTTCTATTCGGTGCTTTTCGATCATGGCCAAAAAGCCGAGGCGGCCCATATTGAGGCCCAAAATAGGGACTCCAGTATCTCGGACATAAGTCACCGCTTCTAGAATGGTCCCATCTCCGCCCAAAGTAATACAGCAATCGAGTTCGGCAGCGCGGAAATCCTCATGCGTTTGAAAACAATAATAGGGATTATTGATTTTAATGCGGCCCATAAAAGAATCGTAGTACTCTTGATAAATATAGAGTTCCCATTCGGGGCGGCGAGCGAGGGCATCAAAGACTTCTTGGACCAACTGCTGTTGTTCCTTTTTTAGAAAGCGGCTAAACAGAGCGATACGCATAAGGCTAGAGATTCATTTTGAGGCGGAAAAAGAAGGCAGTTTCTCGAGATTGGTTGAGGCTATACTCAAATTGGAGCACAAAGCGGTACTGCATCAGGCCGAGGTCAATAGCTGGACCAGTGCCCCAAAGCGAGCGATTGACCAAACTGCCCTGCTGCTGATAAAAGCGGTCCCAAACATAGCCATAATCTAAATGATAACGCAGATGCAGGGCCATAAAAGGGGCATCCCTCTCGCCCAATTCCATCAATTTGACATTGAGGTCGCTGCGCCAGAGCAAATAATCTTGTCCATAAATTACATAATATTGATTACCCCGCACCAATTCTTCCTCAAAACCTAGGGCCTCTTGTTCAAAAAAGGCTTGCTTTTGTCGGAGCAGGCTCAGTTTGCCACTCAATTGGCCGCCCACGCTCCAGTAGCCACCGCCAAATTTGTGATAATAGCCCAGATGTCCGCCCAAGGTCCATTGATTGAGCTCATTGAAGATACCTAGGCCTTTTTTCTCGGTTTCGGCTTGTAGGTAATAGCCCTGAAAGGGGTAGTTTCGGAAATCTCTGCGGTCCTTGGACCAACTATAGCGCAGGCGAAAATCTCTTTGGCGGGCTTTGCCCAAAAGGAAATCGGCATTTTGGGCAAAAATAGAATCGCTAACCCCATAATTATGAAAACCTAGGGTCAGTTGCTGTTGGCTCCATACATCTTGGCGAAAATAAAGGCCCAATCGAAAGCGCAGGCGGTCAAACTGTGGGCTTTTGCTGTTGAGGTCTCTGTAAAAAAGGCGTTTGTTATCGGCTATTCCATAAGCGAGCTCTTTATTATTGGACCAAAGGCCCTCTATACTGTAGCCCCAAGCGTTTTTATTGCCTAGCGGGGGCATAACATAAACCAATTCGACCTTGGGGCTATAGCCAACTTGCCCAATCAGTTTGAGCAGGTCGTTATAGCCTCTTGGGTTGCGCCAAAGGCCCCAAAGGCCCAGATTCACTCTTCGGAGATCAAAGTTGAAGCTCTTCCACCAAACATTAAAGTTGCGGTCGGCTAGTTCGATCATAGGGATGGGATAAAGGCCTAGAGTTTCATCTAGTTCGATGCCTAGAACAATGCTCTTGCCCTCCCATTCTTTTACTCGGACCACCACCGTTTTAAACAGGCGGCTATTGAGTAAAGTTTGTTGGGCCAAATCCAGCTGCTCTTGCAACTCATTGAGCCGAACGCTATCGCCTACACTAAAGGGCAGATAGGCGGCCAGGGTTTTCGCTTTGGTCCGCAACTTTCCCCCCTCTATATCAGAGAGGATAAGGCTATCGATACGGACATAAGGAAGCTGCGCCTGGGCCAACTGGCCAAAGCTCAGCAAGAAAAAGATAAAAAGAAGAAAACGCATTTAGCTGCTAGGAATTTGAAGATAATTAGAACTGCCATGGGCCAAGACTTTGCCCTCTTGGTCTAGAAGTAGGCAGCGCATATTGGCCGAGCGCTTCCCAATGCGGATGAGCTCGGGCTGAGCAACGACTTTTTGGCCCTCAAAAGCGGCCCGCACAAAATCTAGCTGTAAGCTAGTGGCATAATAGGCGCTCTCTTCTGAAAGCACAAAGAGCTGCATGCCCATGCTCTCATCCAAAATGGCCGAGATGGCCCCGCCATGTAGGCTGCCCATAGGATTGAGCATATCGGGGCGGACCTCAAACTCTAGTTGGAGCATGCCCGTTTTTTCATTAACAGACAGGATTCTGGCATTGAGCCAAGCCCCCAAACCACTAATATTTCCCTCAATATGTTGGCCTTCATGGGCTTTGACAAAGGCAATCTTTTCTTTAGACATTTGTTTTTGCTTTTACATTATAGGATGCACAAAAGTAATTTTTTTTTGCTGGCCAAGGGAATGTTTTTGCCTTCTTGCGTCCTACAGGCGGCAAAGCCGCCGCAGGCGAGCGAAGCGAAGCGGCTGAGGGGCTGTAGCAGGGCCGCCGAAGGCGGCAGACCAAAGCGGCTTTGCCGCTGCAGGGCCGAGCAGACCTGCGAGCTGCGCAATGGCCCGACCCGACCAAAGGGAGGGGCAGCCCCAAAAAAATAGCAGCTCCTCCCGAAAGAGAAACTGCTACAAACAAACTACTTAAAATTAAGTCTTAAGAGCCGCACATCAAGCAATCATCGGGATTGTCGATGCTACAGGCTAGGCCTTCTTGGCTGTTAGCCTCCTCGATTTGGGCGGCGGTACGGCCAGCCAAAGCTTGATTGCTGCCGCCATTTTGGCCCACAAATTTCTGTTGGTACTTGGCGCTAAGGGTAAACTTGATGGGGTCTACCGCAGCTTTGGAACGGAGGTAATACATGCCCGTTTTTAGGCCACGTTTCCAGGCGTGAAAGTGCATGGAGGTCAGTTTGGCAAAGTTGGGGCTCTCCACGAAGAGGTTGAGGCTTTGCGACTGGCAAATGAAGGCGCCACGATCGGCGGACATATCAATAATGGCCCGTTGTTTAATTTCATAGGCCGTTTTGTAGAGCTCCTTGATTTCTTGGGGCAAGCCCTCGATATTTTGGACCGAGCCATTGGCGGCAATCAACATCTCTTTGAGTTCTTGAGTCCAATATCCACGTTCAATCAGGTCTTTGAGTAGGTGTTTATTGACCACCACATACTCGCCAGAAAGGGTGCGGCGGCTATAAATATTAGAGGTGTAGGGCTCAAAACACTCGTTATTTCCAAGAATTTGAGAGGTGGAAGCGGTAGGCATAGGCGCTACGAGCAGGCTATTGCGCACCCCATGGGCCAAAATTTCTTGACGGAGGGCTTCCCAATCCCAGCGGTCTGAGGGAGTGACATCCCAAAGGTCAAATTGGAATTTTCCTTGGCTAATCGGCGAACCTTCATAAGTAGAATAAGGGCCCTCTTCCTTGGCCATTTGGCAAGATTCGCTCATGGCCGCAAAATAAATCGTCTCGAAAATATCGCGGTTGAGTTGGCGGGCTTCTTCGCTTTCAAAAGGCAGACGCATCATGAGGAAGGCATCGGCTAGGCCCTGCACGCCAATTCCGACGGGGCGGTGGCGCATATTGCTATTTTTGGCCTCTTGAATGGGGTAATAATTGATGTCGATGACCTTATTGAGGTTGCGGGTAACAATTCTTGTGACCTCATAAAGGCGTTGGAAATCATATTGGCCGTCTTCGGTTACAAATTTAGAAAGGGCGATAGAAGCTAGGTTACAGACGGCCACCTCATCGGGGCTACTGTACTCCATAATCTCGGTACAGAGGTTACTGGAGCGAATTACGCCCAAGTTTTTCTGATTCGATTTGCGGTTTGCATGGTCCTTATACAACATATAAGGGGTACCCGTTTCGATTTGAGATTCTAATATTTTCATCCAAAGTTCGCGGGCTTTTATCGTTTGGCGGCCCTTACCTTCTGCTTCAAAGGCGAGGTAGCGTTTTTCAAACTCTTCGCCATAGCTATCATAGAGGCCGGGGCATTCATTGGGGCACATCAAGGTCCATTCGGCATCCTGTTCTACTCTTTGCATAAAGAGGTCGGGAATCCAAAGGGCGTAAAAGAGGTCGCGGGCACGTTGTTCTTCTTTACCGTGGTTCTTTTTGAGGTCCAAAAACTCAAAAACATCGGCATGCCAGGGTTCTAAATAAATAGCAAAAGCGCCTTTGCGTTTTCCGCCCCCTTGGTCCACATAACGGGCCGTATCATTATAGACGCGGAGCATGGGCACAATGCCGTTCGAGTTGCCGCCAGTGCCTTTGATATAGCTGCCTTTGGCGCGAATATTATGGATACTCAGGCCAATTCCACCAGCGGATTGCGAGATTTTGGCGCAGCGGCTAAGGGTTTCAAAAATGCCGGGAATAGAATCGTCGGTCATGCTGAGCAAAAAGCAAGAAGAGAGCTGCGGGCGGGGCGTTCCAGAGTTGAATAAGGTGGGCGTAGCATGCGTAAACCAACGCTCAGACATCAGTTTGTAGGTTTGCAAGGCGGCCTCGATATTTTCGCCATGAATGCCCAGAGCTGTGCGCATAATCATATACTGCGGGCGCTCGATAATCTTGCCATTGACCTTCATGAGGTAAGAGCGCTCAAGGGTCTTAAAGCCAAAGAAATCATAGTCATAATCGCGTTCGTGCACGATAGCCGCATCCAGTTGTTCGCTGTGTTTTTCCACCAAAGCCATAAAATCATCGGCGATCATTTGGGCATTTTCGCCAGTTTTGGGATCAATATATTGGTGGAGTCGGCGCATGGTTTCGGTAAAAGAGTCGGAGCTCCCCTTGTGTAGGTCCGAAACCGAAATTCTAGCGGCCAAGATCGCATAGTCGGGATGTTCGGTGGCCATAGAGGCGGCGGTTTCTGCCGCTAGCTTGTCGAGCACCTCGGTAGAGACCCCATCATAAAGGCCCAAAATGACCTTTTTAGAAATCTCAATCACATCGATATAGCGATTGTCCAATCCGTCGCAGAGGTAATAAATCCGCCGCATAATTTTATCAAAACTAACGTCCTCTTTGCGGCCGTTTCGCTTGGTCACTTGCATCAATTGCATCATAATATATCTTGGCTTTGGCTAAAAAAGCGCTTAGTCTTGCTGGCTAAGCGCTGATTAGTCTGTTTTTTAATATTTGTTGTTTTGGGGCCTCCCGCCTTCGGCGGGCGGTTACTCCCTTTGGTCGTCTAACTGCGAACTAAAGTTCTTGTTGTCGTTTATTCCCGTTGGTCATCGAACTGGCGCCTCTTCGAGGCTGGTTGTCGCAGCTCGCTGCTGTTTTGGGGCCTCCCGCCTTCGGCGGGCGCTACGTTTCGCAGCTCGCTGTTCGCTCGGCCCTGCGGCAGCAAAGCTGCCTGGGTCTGGCCTAACGGCCACTGCTGCACATCGCTAGGCCAGCGGCTGCGCCGCTTGTTTTAGCGCTTGGCTAAAAATCTTCATCCAAAGAGAAGGTTTGTTTTTCTCTTTCGGCCATTACGCCAGCTTTTTGGTAATCGCCCACTCTTTTTTCAAAGAAGTTGGTTTTTCCTTGCAGCGAGATGAGTTCCATCCAGGGGAAGGGGTTGCTACTGCCATAGACCTTAGGTTGGCCCAAAGAAACGAGCAGGCGGTCGGCCACAAACTCAATATATTGCGACATCAGCTTAGCGTTCATTCCGATTAGGGAAACGGGCAGAGCATCGGTAACAAACTCTTGTTCTAGGCTAACGGCCTCGGTAATAATGCTGCGGAGTTCTTCTGAAGGGATGGGGTTTTCTAGCATAGAATAGAGCAGGCAGGCAAAATCGCAATGCATACCTTCATCTCGGCTGATGAGCTCATTGGAAAACGTAAGGCCGGGCATAATGCCTCTTTTCTTTAGCCAGTAAATCGAGCAAAAGCTGCCTGAAAAGAAAATGCCTTCTATGGCCGCAAAAGCGATTAGGCGGTGGGCAAAAGAGGGGGCCTCTTCAATCCATTTGATGGCCCATTTGGCTTTGCGTTGAACGCAAGGCAGGGTTTGCATGGCATTAAAAAGGGCGTTTTTCTCGGCGCTATCTTGAATATAGGTATCTATGAGGAGGCTGTAGGTTTCGGCGTGGATATCTTCGATTTGGATTTGCGTAGCATAAAAAGATCGAGCTTCGGCAAGTTGGACATCTCGGTAGAAGTTGAGGACCAAATTTTCGTTCACGATGCCATCGCTGGCAGCAAAAAAGGCCAAAACGTGTTTGATAAAGTGTTGTTCATTGGCCGAAAGCTCTTTCCAATCGTGCAGGTCGGCAGCTAGGTCAATTTCGTCGGTGGTCCAAAAACAGGCAAGGGCCTGTTTGCGCATTTCCCAAATGGCATCATGTTGAATGGGAAAAAGGACAAAACGCTGGTCATTTTCTTGGAGAATAGGCTCTATTACAGACATTTATTGGGCAATTTACGGAAAACGTTAAAACAAATTAGTGGAGACTCCTTAAGAGGTTTGGGCAAACCTCTTAAGGAGTTACAAAGTTCGGGAAAAAGCTTTTAATCTTCAAACCAACAAATTAGTGGACGGGCTGTAAGGCCGATAAACATTGAGTTATTTTATAAAAATAAGTTATTCCCATTTTGGGAACGGCATGTGAATATCTTTGTGTATAAGTCGCTCTAAGTTCGATAGTGGGCGGCTTTGAGGGGGCTTAAAAAAGCTAGTTGTACAGCACAATTGGAAACAAAAAAATTTAGTTAAACCAATTTGGTTTTAATCGTTAGCAACTAATAGGAAGCACAAAAAAAGCGGCCCACTGCTGCAGTTTTTAGGGGCCAAAAGCGGGGAGTTGGGCCAAAATTCTGCTGTGCTATTCTTAAGCGGAGCGGGGGCATTTGGCTGAGGGGCTGTAGCAGGGCCGCCAAAGGCGGCAGACCAAGGAGCGAAGCGACGAAGGGCCGAGCGAGCAGCGAGCTGCGAAATGGCCCGACCCGCCCGCAGGGCGGGGCAGCCCCAAAAAATAGGTTTTTAAAACAGTTCCCTGTACCTTTGTACAAAATGAAAAACCATGATACAAAAAAGCAGTTTTAGCCTTTTGTTCTTCATCTGCCTACTGGCTGGAGCAAAAGCCCAGAATTTCAACCACAACCTTTATGCGGTCTTTTTTACCGACAAAGAAGAGAATCCCTACAGTGTTTTGCGGCCTTGGGAGTACCTTAGTCCCGCTGCATTGGAGCGCCGAGCGATTGGAGGAGTAGAAATTGACGAGCGAGATTTGCCCCTGAATCCGCAATATGTGCAGGCGGTCTGCGCAGAAGGAGTGGAGTATTGGCTGGCCTCTAAATGGCTAAATTCCTTGGCTATTTATGTAGAAGATACGAGCAAATTGGCTGCAATTAGAGAGCTGACCTTTGTGCGAGAAATCATGCCCTTGGGTAAAAAGCGTCGTTTAGAAGAGGCAAAATGGCATAAGCATTTTAAGCAAGAAGAGTATAATAAAACGGAGCACCCCTTGGGTTATTCGCTCAATCAGATTGCCATGTTGGGCGGGCATTTGCTACATGGACTAAACATTAAGGGGCAGGGGCGAAAAGTCGCTATTTTTGATGGGGGCTTTTTGAATGTCTACCGCATGCCCGCCTTTGATAGTTTATTTGCCAACAACCAAATTTGGGGAACCCATGACTTTGTTCAGGGCGATGAATTTGTGTATGAGCAGAGCACGCATGGCACCAATGTACTGTCTTGTATGGCGGCCAATCTGCCCTATTTGATTCAGGGCACGGGGCCCAAAGCCAACTACTACCTCTTTAAGACCGAAGATGTGGGGGGAGAATTTAGAATTGAGGAATTTAACTGGGCGGCGGCGGCTGAGCGGGCCGACAGTTTAGGGATTGAGATCATCAATTCTTCTTTGGGCTATACCTCCTTTAATGACAAAAGCATGAGTTATGAGTACAAAGATATGGATGGCAAAACAGCCCTTTGTTCTCAGGCGGCAGATGTAGCCGTAGAAAAGGGAATTTTGGTCATCAATAGTGCGGGAAATGAGGGCAATGGGCCATGGAAATACATTGGCGCCCCAGCCGATGCCCAGAATGTGCTCTCTATTGGGGCCGTTCGGCCCAATGGCAAAAAGGCGGGATTTAGTTCTTTTGGTCCCACCGCCGACGGTCGCATCAAGCCCAATGTAGTGGCCCAAGGCCGCAGCACCAAAGTGGCAGGCCTCAATGGCTATTCGGTCAGCTCGACCGATGGCACCTCTTTTTCTTCTCCTGTTTTGGCGGGAATGGCGGCTAGTCTTTGGTCTGCTTTTCCAGAAAAAAACAACTGGGAAATTCGGCATGCGATTGAGTGGGCTGGGCAGCAAGCCGAGGCTGATACCGCTATAGGTTTTGGCATCCCCAACCTTTTTACGGCCTACCTCTCTCTTTCTGAAACGGCTTTACTGCTGACCGAAGAGGGAATTTTACAGCTTCGGGACCGGCCTTTGCAGGCAAAAAACGGTCTGCGTTTGGCCATTGGTCAGCCAGGAACTGTTTTCAAGCTGCGCTACTACAATAGTTTGGGCCAACTACTTGCCGAGCAAACTCTAGAAGTTGGCGAAGAGCAGCTTGTTCGCTTTGAGCTGCCCGAGCAACTGCCCGCCAATGGGCTCTATCATTTAGAGGTCGATATTGCCGATTATCGGTTTTATGAAACCTTAGGTTGCTTGCAAGATAAGCCCTAAAGACAAAAGGCCCAGAACGCTTGTTCTGGGCCTTTTGTACTAAATTTCTCGACCTTTGAGTATTGTTTTCTGGCTCCTTAATTTAAGCAGGCCATCAAAAAGTGGATCTATAGACAAGAGATTATTTTCTGAGGTCTTTCGGGCTGTATAAATATTGAGTTCTAATTGCATATCGAGGTTTTTGCAAGCCTCTAAAGCGGCTCTAGGTAGCTCCAAATCATCAACCAAAAAGTCTGTACTTTTTTGCTGCTTTTCTTTTTGTAGCAAGAGCAAATACTCCATATCCTCATCCCAATATTTTTGCATTTCGGCAGCTAGGGGCAGGCTGGCCTCATTATGTAGCAAAATACTGAGAACCAATTCTTCTGGGCTTTCGTCTAAGATTTTTTGGGCCCCAGCGGTTAATTTTAAATTAAAGGAAAAAGCGGGCAGGCGGACCATATCGCCATTGCAGACAAAGCGTTTTTCTAGAGGCAAGCTTTTATCGGGCGCATTAGTTTGGTCCAAAATGGCCTCTTGATATTCTTCTAGGCCTTCTTCATTGACAAAGCGAAAGAGAAAGCGGTCTTTTCCTTTGGCCCAAACAAAAGGGCGGTCCTCCTTAATTTGATCCTCTCGAATTTCAAAGCGGAAAGGCATTTTCCAGCCTTTTTTCCAAGAGACAATCTGAAAATGGTTGATGGAGGAATTATCTTCATAATTGGGTACATAGGCCAACTCTTCTCCGCCATCACCATCCAAATCGCCTAGGTTTTTCCAGAGCAGCAGGCTTTCGGCAGGGCCCTCTAGGGGCAAGTCAAAACGCTGTCCGCTCAGAGTTTCCCAATACAGCCCTTCTTGATTGGCATAGAGGGCCAACTTTTCTTTTTGGCCATCTCCATTAAGGTCGATTTCTAGTACCCTCTCGGGCATTTCTATACTTCGGAGATGATGGGCCAAATTTTGGTCTAGCTGAGGTTGGGGCGGAGCGCTTTGGCAGGCATAAGCAAGACAAAGGATAAACAGTAGACTAAGTTTTTGCATGATAAGGGGAGGTTTGTTCAAAAATTTCTTCTATTTTTTGGCTTGCGCCTTGGGGAGCTAAAGCCAAGAGGCCCTGATTTTCCAAAAGCAAAATATGGTCGGCAAAGGCTTCGGCTAGAGCGAGCTCATGGCTCACGAGGATAATCAGTTTCTTTTGGGCCAAGGTCTTCAATCGCTGAAAGCTTTGTTTTTTATTGATAAAATCGAGATGGGCCGATATTTCATCTAATAATAAGATGGGAGTATCTTGGACCAAAACACGGGCCAAGCCGAGCAGTTGCTTTTCGCCATCGCTACATTGCCCTACTTTTGCCTGGGCCAATTCTTCAATTTGGAGGGCTTGCATGACCTCCCTAATTCGCTGTCGGTCTTTTTGGCCCAGCAGGCCATGCCAAGCCAAATAAGGGTGCCGGCCAAGACTCACATACTCCTCCCCCCGCATAAAAGCGGTGGTGCTTTGCTTACTTTGCAAAAGGGCCAATTCTTGGGCAAAATCACTTCGTTTCCAAGCCGAATAGGGCTTATTTCGCAAAAAAAGTTGCCCCGCTTGAGGCTGTTCCAATCCCGCCAAAAGACGCAAAAAACTGCTTTTCCCGCTACCATTACGGCCCAAAATGACATAAAACCCCTTTTCTTCAAACTGAAAATCGGGCAAACTCAACAGCCTGCGCTTGCCATACTGCAACAACAGCCCCTCACAACTAATCATCTAAAAATACAATTGAGGTTAATACCTTAGATAGCTTTTTTTGAGCAAAAGCATTCATCTTTTCTTCTCGGCCCCAAAGGTACAACAAATAATGCTGCTCCCCTTTTTTCCAGGCCCAAGAACGGACCAATTCTAGGCTATCTTCTCGCCAATGTCCTCTTTTCTCCCAAAGGCCAAAATCCCCCTGCAAACTATCCGCAGGCAGGCTATCTAGGCCCACAAAATGATAATTCCAAACTGCTTTTTGGGCCAATTCCTCGGCCCTGAGCTCTTCGCTATACAGCAATAACATGTTAATATGCCCCTTGGGAGCCGTATTCAAAGTCCGCCAATAATCTGCCTGCTTTTCCAAACCACCCACAAACCAATTGTACGGAATTTTGTAAGCTATCTGAATAGGCTCTTGCCGCAATTGCATCCAAGCTTGCCCATAAAGGCCCCAAGCCATAAAAAAAAGTAACCCAACAAGTATAGTTTTTTGCATCCTCTTTATAATTTTGTGAGCAAACAAATTAAGCATTTTTAAAATATATTTGAGGCGATCACTAAAAGCGGAACTGTATAGCGATTCCTTTTTCCTCAAAAAACTGCGAGCTCTATTTTTTTCCTCTTATTTTGGGGCTTCCCCGCCTGCGGGCGGGTCGGGCTGTGTCGCAGCTCGCAGGTCTGCTCGGCCCTTCGCCGCTTTCAGCGGCTCGGTCTGCCCCTGCGGGGCACTGCTATCCATCCCTAAGCCGTTTGGGGCCAAGGCCCCAGGGCCATTCGGCCCAAAGCAGCCGCCTTATCTACTAAATATCAATAGAATATGGACCAACAAGCCACTCCCGCCTCCTATGAAGCCGCCCTACTAGAGCTTCAGCAAATCTTAGAAGCCATTGAGGGCCAACTTCCTCTAGAAGAGCTCAATGCGCAAAGCCGACGCGCGCAATTCTTACTCCAATATTGCCAGCAACGGCTCCGCCATATTGAAGAAGAGCAAAATAATATTTATGAAGAGGACTAAAAGCAGCTTTTTGCTCTTCTCTGCGTTCTTTATTTAATTAACTAAACTTATAGTTGTAACTTTGGAAAAGCCAAGCACCCTCCAACAATACGCCCATGAATTGGCCCAATGTAAGGCCCTATTTATTAAGAAGCAGCGAGATTATGGCTCGGCTTGGCGGATTTTGCGGCCAAGTTCTTTAACCGACCAATTATATATTAAGGCCAAGCGCATTCGCTCTATAGAGGAAAAGCAAAGCCAAAAGGTGGGCGAATCTATTGCGGGCGAGTATTTGGCCCTAGTCAATTATAGTTTTATGGCCCTAATTCAGTTGGAGCTGCCTTTGGCTGCGGGCCTTTATCTGCCTAGCGATCAAGTGGAGGCTCTTTATCAGGAGCAGGCCGAGATTTGCCAAGAGCTGATGCTGCGCAAAAACCATGACTATGGCGAAGCCTGGCGAGATATGCGCATCAGTTCTTTGACGGACCTCATTTTGATGAAGCTTTTGCGGACCAAAGAAATTGAGGACCATAAAGAGCAGCTTTTGGTCTCGGAGGGTTTGGCTGCCAACTATCAGGATATTGCCAATTATGCGCTCTTTGCTTTGATTCGTTTGCGCGAAAAAGAGGCAAAGTAGTTTGGCCCAAAAAGCAAGGCCTTTAGGCCGCCGCTTTACGGCCTAGCGATGGTAGGCAGTGCGGCGGAAGCCGCAGACCAAGGCCGTTAGGCCGAAGGGCCGAGCGAATAGCGAGCTGCCGAACGTAGCGCCGCAAGGCCGCAGGCCGCAGGCCGCAGCGGAGGCCCCAAAACAGCAGAAGAACAATCATTTTATATCAATCTGTTTATCATTATGACCGTATATACACTTTTTCTTTACATTGGCATTGTGGCCTTGGTCCTAACATTTACCTTAGGTTTGGGGCTATCTAAAAAGCGGGAATTTGTGCGGACGCATCTGCCGCTTTGGTTTGTACAATATTTTGTGGGAGCCCTGCTTGTTTTTTCGGGGGCGGTCAAGGTCGTTGACCCCTTGGGGACGGCTTATAAAATGGCCGATTATTTTACGCTTTTGCTGCCTGTATTGTCCTTTATGAAGCCTTTTGTGGTTCCTTTTGGCCTACTGATGATTGTTTTGGAGGTCGTGCTTGGGATCAACTTAATTTTGGGCCATGGAAAAAAATGGACCACGAGTTTGAGCTTTTTGATGATGCTCTTTTTCACCTTTTTAACGGGCTACAACTACCTCACGGGCTATATTCCGCAGGATGTTTCGCCTTTTGCGACGGGGCAATGGGTGGCTTTTAATGAAAATAACATTCGGGTGAGTGATTGTGGTTGTTTTGGCGACTTCATGAAGCTTTTGCCAATTGAAACCTTTGGGAAGGACATCATTTTGACCTTGATGACTGTATTTCTTTACATCAAGACCGAAAACCTGCAATATGTGATTCCGGAGCAGGGCAAAGGACGCCTAATTAGCACTTCTTTTTGGACCGTAGCGATAACGGTGGCTAGTTTGTTCAACTTTTACTTTGGCTTGCCTTGGGTAGATTTTCGCCCCTTTGCAGAAGGGCGCAACATTGTAGTTGAGCGAGAAATTTGTGCTTTGGACCAGCCCGAAGTATTGCTTACTTACACCTATAAGAACAAAAACACGGGAGAAGAGGTCAAGGTCAATAACAAACAGATGTCTGAAGAGACCGAGAAATACAGCTACCTTTGGAAGACCAAAGATGCCGATGGCAACAAAATTTGGGAGACCCAAAATGACAAAACGGAGGAAGAAGTATTGAAAAAAGGATGCGACTCTAAAGTGGCTGAAATGGATGCTTCTAAGCAGCATAGTTTTGCTAGTCAGGGCTATAGTTTTTTGGTTGTTGCCGATGATTTGAGCAAATCTTCAAAGGAGGGCTTCAAAAAAATTGCGGCCTTGAGTTTGGCGGCAGAAAAGCAGAAAGGCATCCCCACGCATGCGCTTTATTACTACATCAAAGATGCGGATGCCGATGGCGACTATAGTGATGATTTGGAGGCTTTTCGGCAGGAGTTAGGCACCGCCTTTGATTTTACGCAGGGCGATGAAAAGTTGGTCAAGACGATCATTCGTTCTAGTCCGGGCCTTTTGCTTTTGCATAATGGAACAATTGTTAAGAAATGGCATCATCGTCAGTTGCCTGGCAGCTTTGAAGAATTGGCCGAGGCCTACATTCAGGAGCCAACCGTAGATTTAGAGCTAGAATTAGCGATTCAGGACTACATGCCTGAGGGGACAAAACATGGCTTTTTCTGTTCTGTGGACAAAGTAAATCAGGGAGATTTTGGGCAACAAGAGCTTGATCTTGTTATTTTGGATGGCAATGATGCCCTATTGCGCCCCTTAATGGATGAAAATACGGATTTGGGCGTTACGGAGCGTAAATTGAAAGTGAAGTTGAGCAAAAACCCGCAACTAGTTCCTAGCAACCCCAACTTAAAATGGATTCCCAATGGCATTTTGGACCAAAAGGGGCAAGCTTGGGAAATTGTTAGTATTGAATTGAAATAGAGTATCTCTATTTATAAAACAGATCCCTCTAGGCCTTAGGCTTAGGGGGATTTTTTTTGCTTCTTGGTCGAAAAAAGAAAGCAAAGCGCTAGCGATTTAGTTTATTCTTCATGGAAGAAATTGGTCACTAACAAAAAAAACAAACTGTGAAACAGATACTACTTTCGGCAGTACTCCTGCTATTGGTTCAGTTAAGCTGGGCCCAGGACCGCATTTTACTGCGTCAGCCCAGTCTTAGTCCAGATGGGCAAGAATTACTCTTCTCTTATCAGGGAGACATTTGGCGAATGAAACTGCCAGAGGGTCAGCCTAGGCGATTAACCGTTCATCAGGCCTATGACAGCAAGGCGATTTGGTCGGCAGACGGGCAGCAGATCGCCTTTCAATCAGACAGAGACGGCAACAACAACATTTATGTCATGCCAGCTCAGGGAGGGCGTCCCAAGCAGCTGAGCTATTACTCAGGCAACGACCAACTTCTGGGATGGAAAGACGAGCAAACACTTTTATTTGCTAGTCGTCGGACCTACATCAAGATAGAGCGCAGCTATGGAATTTATGAAATTCCAGTAAGTGGGGGGCAGCCTCAGCGCATCTTAAACAGTGATGCGGTAGACGCACAAATGTCGCCTAATAAAGAGCAGTTATTATTAGTTCGGGGAGGCTGTAGAACCGCTAGAGAGGACTATCGTGGACCAGCGAACAGAGACCTTTGGACCTACAATATCAAAGCCGATAAATTTGAGCAAATTACGGACTTTAAAGGCAATGATTTTAATGGGCAATGGATAGACAATCAGCGAATCTGTTACCTATCAGCTCAATCTGGTCGCTATAACATTTACCTCAAGGACTTGGTTAAGGGGGAAGAAAAAGCCCTAACCCAAGAAAAGAAAATGGGCATATTAAACTTTGCGCTTAGTCAGGATGGCCAATATATCGTCTACCAGCAAGCCGACCGTATCTTTTGGGGCGAGACAGAAGGTAAAAAGCAAGAAATCAAGGTAGACATAGCCAGTGATTATCGTTTTGACCCCTTTATAGAAAAAAGCTATAGTCATCTAGAGCACTACAGCCTCTCTCCTACGGCCAAGCGTATTGCCTACGAAGTACATGGCGATATTTTTATTGGCGCACAGCACAAACAGCTAAAAGAGGGACGTATTCTAGCGCAGGGACCTAGTCGACAGAGAGCTCCCTTATTTCTCAATGAACAAACCCTACTTTACCGTAGTGATGAGGGGGGAAGATATGCCCTTTATAAGGTATCTTCTAAAGACAGTACAGAAACCGACCTCTACCGCAGTCTTAAGCTCAAGAACAGTCTCATTCAAGCATTTCCCTTAGATCTCAGTCAGTACTGGCTTTCTCCAGATCGGAAACAGCTGGCCTATTTGCTTGGGCGGGGACAGCTCTGGGTAGCTCAAATAGACAGTCTAGGTCAGTTATCGAACAATAAAAAGCTACTAGATGGCTGGGCCAGTCCTAGGGGGCTAAGTTGGTCTCCAGACAGCTACTGGTTAGCCTACTCTTTGGAGGACCTCAATTTTAATGAAGAAATCTTCATTCATGCAGCCAATGATTCTATTCCGCCGGTTAATCTGAGCATGCACCCCCGCAACGACCGCAATCCAGTCTGGAGCCCAGACGGTAGCAAGTTAGCCTTTAGCTCGGATCGAAACAATGGGGATAGTGATATTTGGTTTGTATGGCTAAAAAAAGAAGACTATCTCCGCCAGACCACCGAATGGAAAGCTCTTGAAATCTGGGCCGAAGAAAAAGAGCCTAGTAAAAAGGATAAAAAAGAAGCGATTAAGGTTAAGATTGACTTTGATCAGATTTATACTCGTAGCCAGCAAGTAACGGCTATGCCTGGCCGAGAGTCGGGCATTTGCTGGAGCCCTGACAGCAAAACTATTTTTTACCTGAGCAGTTCGAACAGCAGCAGAAACTTTGAGAAAGACCGCGCTCTTTATTCGGTACGTTGGGATGGAAAAGAAAATAAAGCCCTTATTTCGGCTAGCCAAACTCCCTATAATTTACAGCTTTCTGAAGATGGGAAACTACTGTTTAGCCAAATCAATAGAGGGCAGCTTGCCTATATTCAGCTCTCCAACAAAAAGCTCAATAACTTAAGCTTTCGCTCTAATCTAAAAATTGATTATGCTGGGGAGTTGGCTCAAATCTTTGAAGAGGGTTGGCGAGCCTTAGAGGCTGGATTTTACGACCCTCAGTTTCATGGGTACAACTGGAAGCAACTAAAAAAAACCTATCGTCCACTTTGCCTAAAGGCCTCTACCAAAGAAGACTTTCAATGGATGTACAACTTGATGCTCGGACAACTGGATGCTAGTCATATGGGACTATACGGTGGAGACAACCCCAAGCAGCTAGCCCGAAAAAAGAGTGGCTTATTGGGGGTAGAGCTTTGGCAAGATGGAAAAGCAGGGGCCAAAATTCGTTCGGTGCTTGAAGAAAGTCCAGCTAGCCGAGCAGAAAGCCAAATCTTAGTTAATGAGCGTATCATGGCCGTTAATGGAGAAAAAATTGGTCCTCAAGACAATCTCTATGCTTTTCTAGAAGGAACGGCCAATAAACCAACCTTATTAGCCGTAGAAAATGAAGCTGGAGACCTTCGCGAACTTGTTATTTGGCCAAGCCCTTCGCTTAATAAGCAACGCTATGAAGCTTGGGTTAAAGAGCGTAAAACCCTCACCGAAAAATACTCCCAAGGAGAGCTGGGCTATATTCATATTAAAGCAATGGGTTGGAGCAGCTTTGAACGCTTTGAGCAAGAACTAATGGCCGCTGGAGATGGGAAAAAGGGAATTGTCATTGATGTTCGATATAATGGTGGCGGTTGGACAACCGACTACCTTATGGCGGTACTCTCTGTTCGCCAACATGCTTATACCGTCCCAAGAGGAGCAGCCAAAAACCTCAAAAAAGAACATAAAGCCTTTAGTAACTACTATCCCTATAGTGAGCGCTTGCCTCTAGCCGCTTGGACCAAAGGCAGTATTGCCCTTTGCAATGAAAGCAGCTACTCTAATGCCGAGATTTTTTCTCATGCCTACAAAAACCTAGGTTTGGGAACCCTAGTTGGTCAACCTACTTTTGGCGCTGTTATTTCTACAGGAGGCTATGGCCTACAAGATGGTTCTTATGTCCGTATGCCTTTTAGAGCTTGGTACAGCAAAGCTAAGGGAGAAAATATGGAACGCATTCCTGCTATGCCAGATATTTTAGTTCGACTTGCCCCAGATTATCAAGCTAAAAAAGAAGACCAACAACTACAAAAAGCTGTGGAAGAACTCTTAAAAGAGCTCGATGCAGATAAAAAATAAGGATTTCAATATATTCAACAACAAAGTCATCTCTTCCAGAGATGACTTTGTTGTTTTTGGCCCCAAAACTTAACTACCTTTCAAGTCTGAAGCTTGCTTTTTAACTGCGGCCGCATGTACCCAGCCCAAATAGCCTAATTCTGTTTTTACTCGATAAAAAGGAGCATAATATTTTTTTCCTCTCAACTGAACTGTCACACTATCGCTAGAAATATCGCCCATAAAATAGAGCTCACTACCTTCCGGCAAATGGCGCAACACCTTGGCCTCTAGCTGCTCATGTTCTCGGAGTCGGAGATTTTGGACCTCTACGCGGAGCAGATCACCCCGCTTCAACCCATTGTTTATCTTTTGCTTATTCTCTACAACAGACAAAGAAGCATTTTCTTCTAGGGGGCTAATTAAGGCTGTTTTTTCTGTATCTTGCTGGCAAGAGAAACAGCTAAAGAGTGCAAACAGCAGGATATAAATTAAAGCATTTGGCATATATTCAGTCTTAATTCAAATCACATAATCGGCTTAAATATAGAAAAAGCGCTTTATTTCTTAAAAGTTTTAAGCACTTCTTTGGGGGGTATCCCTTTTTTGTACATCCATAAACAAAGGCGCAAGCTAGCGCCCCTTATCCTTTTGAACTGGCACCGAAAAGGGCCAAAAGAAACAGATTTATGCCAAAAACCATTCGTTTTAGCCTAGCTGATCAGGCTAAATTTTTTCCTACCCTACGCAAAAGGGTCAATCAGCACTTTCGTAGCCAAGATATTGACCGTAATGCCGACAGCCGTATGTACCTCAAAACGGCTGTAATGCTAGGGCTCTATTTTATTCCTTTTGTGGTTATTCTGCTCAATGTTTTGCCCCTTTGGGCCGTCATGATCGCCTATATCGTTATGGGTATTGGCCTTGTTGGCATTGGAATGAATATTATGCATGATGCCAATCATGGCGCCTACTCCAAAAACCCTACAGTCAATGCTATTTTTGGCTACACCATCAATTTAGTTGGTGGAAATGCCTTTACCTGGAAGGTGCAGCACAATATGATGCACCACACCTATACCAATATCTACGGCTTCGATGAAGATATTGAAGATAAACCCTTTTTGCGCCTTTCCCCCAATGGAAAGCTCAAGGGCTACCACCGTTTTCAGCACCTTTATGCGCCTATTCTCTATGGTTTAGCTACCGTTTCTTGGATTTTATGGAAGGATTTTGTGGCCCTAAAGGGCTACAGCCAAGATGGAAAAACAGCGGCTATGGGCAGTACGCACGGCAAAGAGTTCTGGATCCTACTCAGCACTAAAATTGGCTATTGGGCCATCTTTTTTGCCCTTCCAATTGTCCTCACTAGCTATGCTTGGGGCTATTTGCTACTCGGCTTTTTCATGATGCACATGACGGCAAGTATGATTATGACTTTGGTCTTTCAAGTAGCTCATGTTGTAGAGCTTACCGACCATTTTCAGCCCGATGAGCAAAATGAGGTAGAAAATGTTTGGGCCATGCACCAGCTGGCGACCACCTCTAATTTTGCCCGCCAAAATAAAGCGCTTTCTTGGTTCTTGGGCGGACTAAATTTCCAGGTAGAACACCACCTTTTTCCCAATATTTGCCATGTGCACTACCCTGAGGTCGCCAAAATTGTCAAGGCAACCGCTGAGGAGTTTGGCGTACCCTATTATGAGTTCAAAACCTTTGGTGGCGCAATCAGCTCTCATTTTAAGAGCCTAAAAGCCTTGGGCAACAATGAGCTACAAGCGGTAGAATTGCCAAAAAACACTGAAGCCGCTGTCATCAAGTAAAAGCTATCGCCTACAACAATACCAAAGGCCTTCTCGCTAAGCAGAGAAGGCCTTTTTTGGTCCTCTAAAAGCTTTTAGTTATATTCTGAACTCAAAAAACAATACCATTTATGCAAAAGAAAATGGGGCATACGCCCAAATTGATTTTAAAGCTAGAAGGACAGTATTGGCAACTCGCTCAAAACAAAACCGAAACCGCTCAGGAGTTTCAGGCCCTAGCCCCTCCCCTACAACGGATGATGTTGGGCGCATTTTCGGCCCTCCTGCTCAAAATTGATCGGGCGGGTATCTATTTCTTTGCTGCCGAAAAAGAAGGACCTTCAGCTAGCTACCACTGCCTAGAAGAGCAAGATGAGCTCCTCCGATTGAAGATCCAACCCCTAGACGAAAAACAAAAAGCCAGAGAAATTGAACTCTCTTGCACAAATGACTATTTGAAGATCGTTGGTTTATTGCCTGCCCAAGCGGCCCTTTTCTATGAAAAAGCCGACTGGAAAAGCTACAGCCAAGAGGAACAAGCCGCCTATGAGGCCCAAATGCAAAAAATTGTCAATCAATTTGGCCAAGATATGCGACAACAAATCCAACAACAACATCAAACTAGAGAAAAACTTTAAGCGCCTATTCAATTGTTTTTAAATTAAAAGCTGCTTTTACAAACTTCTTTTAATTTTGTGCTCGCTTAATCCATCTTTTTTATGCAAGCCTCTGGAATCATTACCCTAACGACCGACTTTGGTGTCCGCGATCATTATGCGGCCCTACTCAAAGGACATATTTTGTCGGAGGGGCAGGCTGTGCAATTTATCGATATCTCGCATCAAGTACAGGCCTACAATATTGGCCAAGCGGCTTATTTGTTGGGCACTAGCTTTTGGGCCTTTCCCAAAGGGAGCATTCATATTGTGAGTGTGCACAATTTCTATCAAGAGCATCCCCGTTTTTTGGTCATTGCCCATAAGGGCCACTATTTTATTGGGCCCGATAATGGCGTTTTCTCTCTTTTGTTTAAAGAAAAACCCCAAGAAATTTATCAGCTCATTAGTGAGGAGCCCCCTTCTTTGCTCAGCATGCAGCGCCTATTTGCCAAGGCCTCGGCCCATTTGTTGGCCCAACAACCCCTAGAGGAAATTGGCCGAAAAAGCGATGAGCTGCTCGAGCGCATTAGCCTCAATGCTGTGGTAAGCAAGGATTATATCCGCGCCGCGGTCCTCTACATCGATGTCTATGAAAATGTGGTCCTCAATGTAGACCGAGAACTCTTTGAGGAAATTGCCCAGGGTCGCTCTTTCGAGCTTTATTTCAAACGCTTCGACCCCATTAGCGACCTCAGTTTGCATTATGCCGAACAGGCCGTGGGCGAGGTCCTTTGTCTGTTCAATTCTTCGGGCTTGCTAGAAATTGCGGTCAATGCAGGCAAGGCCGCCTCGCTATTTGGCCTAAAAGTAGACGATAGCGTCCAGCTCGAGTTTCTCAATGATTAGTAGAAGAGTCCATTTTTTTGTGCTCTTCTCTTTTTTTGGGGCCCGCGGCCAGCAAAGCTGGCCGCCGCTATGCTCCGCGGCTCGCTGTTCGCTCGGCCCTGCGCGGGCTGCGCCCGCTGGGTCTGGCCTGCGGCCACCGCTGCGCAGCGCTGGGCCGCTCCTCTTTCTTTTTCACTTTTTGGCCCTCTTCTTCGGCCTCCAAAAGGATCAAAACCTAGGGTTTTGATCCTTTTTTTATGCCCAATTGTTAATAATAAGTTAAGTTGCTGACTTAATGAACTTATCACTCCATAGCAATGAGCTAGCTTTTTGTTAGCTCGACCTAGTTCTGCTCTAGCTCAACCTAGCTTTTTACTAGCTCGACCTAGCTCTGCTCTAGCTCAACCTAGCTTTTTACTAGCTCGACCTAATTCTGCTTTAGCTCGACCTAGCTTTTTGTTAGCTCGACCTAGTTCTGCTTTAGCTTCCTAGAGTTGGACCAATCATCGCCTAGGGACAAGCCCTTAGGCGCAGGAAAGGGCAGACACAAAATTTTAAATAGTCTCCTTGCCCTGAGGTTCAACTCAAGCCATTGGCTGAGGGATGGATAAGGGTGGCCCGTAGGGCCAGACCGAGCAAAAATGCGCAGCATTTTTTGCGAAGGGCCGAGCAAACCTGCGAGCCCTGACACAGCCCGACCCGAGCGAAGCGAGTGGGCAGCCCCAAAAAAAGATAAAAAAAATCCTGTCCAACCGAAGTTAGACAGGAGAAAATCTATTTTTTGCCTAAGTTTTCTTGAAGCAGCGGAAGAATTTCACTCAAATCATTTCGGCAAGACCAAATATGATCGCAAAAATCTAGCTGTGGGTAAGAAGGTCCATGAGCATAGTAGGAGTAACTATCCTTGACAATCAGGCTATTAAATTGGGTACCTTGGGCCTGCATGGCCTTAACCTCAGCCAAATCGTGGGCATTTAATCCTGCAAAATCGCCATCGCTAATGAGGAGAACATCGGCTTTTTGAAAATTGTCTTTTTCTAGCTGTTTGATGGCAGCTTTGAGCGCTGGGGCCACATCCGTTCCTCCATGAAAACTCTTTTGTAGAAAAGAAACTAGCCTTGGTAAATCTCGAGCAAACTGGCTAATTTCCAGGCATTCAATTTGGACAGAGAAAGAAATCAGATAGACGGGACGTTGGTCTTGCAGACCAATTTTGCTCATGGCAAAAGCAAGTAATTTGGCAATTTCCTCCGGGGTTCCCCGCATAGATCCGCTAGTATCTACTGCCAAAATAAAAGGACCTTTTGGGCTTTCTTTGGGAAGCAGCAAACGTTCTTCGTAGAAATGAGTTTCGGTACAATAGTCTTCAGCTTGATACTGAAAACTAGTCAGTTGTTTTTCTGCAAACTTTTGGTAAAAAAGGTTTTCAGTTTCGGCGGTGCTCAAAAGGGCCAATTCAGAAGAAAGTAGACTATGCAGCTCATTACTTTGCTGAACACCAACAACTTCCGTCCGACCATCTTGAAGAACTAAGGTACCTCTTTGTTCTTCTTTTTGGATAGTCACCTCCTCAAATTCCTTTTCTTCTTCTCGCTGTCGGCCCAATAAATTGACCACTTCTTGGAGCTGTTTATTCTGCTCAATCAGTCGGTTATAGCGTTCCAATAAATGAAAACCTCGGTCTAGAAAAAAGCCTTTTCCATAGCCCCAAAGTTGGTGCAAAGGCAGCTCCAAGCCAATAGCATTAAGTTGTTCTTGGGCCTCCTTTAAGCTCAAAAGCATTTGCTTCAGCTCCTTCTTGCAGCGATTGACTTCCTCTTGGGCAAATCTGTTTTCTTCTGCTCTTTTTTTCTTCATCAAAAAGCTTTCGAGCAGATCGCAGAAGCGCTGTTGTAGTTGGGCAATTTTATGTTTGGCAATTTGGATATCGTCTTGCATCTGCTGATGCTTGAGGGGAGCTTTCTTATCGCTTAATTTCTCTTTTAAGTCTGCGAGAAGCGATTGAAGTTGTTTTTTTTCCGCTTGTTCTTTTGGTCGATTATCCTGAATCCATTTGCCTGTTTTCAGGTCCAATTTGCCCAGTATTTTAAGGCCTGTTTTAGGTTTTTCTAAGTCCTGCAGTGCAGAATCGGCTCTAGCTATCCGCTTTTAGAGGTCCTTAATTTCTTCTTGTTGAGCAAGTTCTGCTTGCTTCATTTTTTTATGGCTGCTTGTAATTTTTCTTTTTTGCTGCTTGATTTTTTGTTTGTAGATGCGGCAAAGATATTCTTGATCGCCAAAGAATGAGCACAGTTTTACTCTAAGTTGATGATGTTTTTCGGATAAAAAAAGGTAGAAATCTTGATCTGCCATCAGTCTTAGTTGCTTAATAAAGGCAGTTTCGACAGTAAAATCGAGCTGGCTAATCCGTTGATGAAGCGCTAGGAGATGCTTTAGGAGTCTGATGGTTAGCAAGAGCTTCATTTCGGGCTCTTTTTCAATCAGTTTTTGTATTTCCTTGTCCAGAAAAAGGCTATTCATCAGCGTCAAATAGCAAGTATCAATAATAGAATACTGAGGATCTACATATTTCCACTGATCTACTGCGGCTAATATTTCTTCTTTGATTAGAGGCTCAAAAGACTCATTGTTGGCGGTAAAATCCTGAATCGCCTCTCTGGCGGCATTTAATTAGTCCATTTTATTTGTGTTGGCTAAGGCAGCAAAGTTTTTTGGGGCTTTACTGCCTTAGAGATGAAGGGAATAGTTTAGTTGCTTAGTTTTTGAATATCCTCTCGGCAGCTCAATTCTAGTTCATAGTATTTTTGATGTTGCTGCTTAGCGCCATTTTCGGCCAGCCGAATATTTTCTGCATTAGTGAAAAGATGGCTTTCCCACTGCTTGGCATCACAAACTTCTTGTTTGGCTTCTACCTCTTTTTTGATCTTTTTTTCAAGGGACTTATACTCTTTGAGCAAGGGAGCTTTGTTGGGCAAAACAAGAACCTCTTCTAGAGCGATGTCTTGTGAAGATGAATTACCCCAATGATCAACAGAAGTAGATTTAACTCTTAGTTCTCCAGTTTGTTTTTTATAGACCATAACGGGATATCGCGATTTTGCAGCATGAGCATTAACCAAAGAGATCTCCTTAAAACGCTGATCATAAAGTTTGTCAAAATCGCTTTTGGAAATAAGGTTATACTGCTTTTCAATGCCGAAATCTGAATGACTTAAGCCTAGAAGCTTATAATATTCTCTTCCTTTTATCTTATACATTTTTGGCGCATAGTTTTTTGCTCCAAACAGCTTATCAAGCTTTTTATGCAAGCGAGTATGTTCGGCCTTAAGCTTTTTAAAGTCAGCAGTTTGCAGCTCTCCATATTTTTTAATCATGACTTGCAGCTGCTTGGCCAAATCATCAATTTGCTCGACTTGGTCCCAAAGACAATGCTGAATCAAAAAGCAATCTAGGCTGTTTGTTTTGCTGCGGCCATGCATAAAGGCAGAAGCTTTAAGTAGGCCTGTAATTTTTTTCCATTTACGGTCAGAGACATAAATAGGAGCCTTCTTTTTGCTGCTCTGGGCAAGGCTCTTTTTTAATCGGCAGATAATTTCTATAGACTCTTCAGATAGCTCGACCGCTTTGATCTTTTTTTGCCAATCTTCAAATTCATCTAGGTCAATTTTATCTTCTTCGTTCAATTTCAAATCATTAGATGCACCTTCTCCTTTCAAAAATTGCATAAAGTCATCTTCCGACTCAATATTATTGACATGAAAGCGCACAATAAAGCGATCCCAAAGCGCTTCTAAGCCCAAGCCTTGACGAGGCAATTCATTTGAGGCGGCAATCAAGCCTTTGAGCTTAATTTTTTCCTCCTGCTCTCCATTCCGATACAGTTTTTCATTCATTACGGTAAGTAGGGCGTTCTGAATGGCTGGACCAGATTTCCAGATTTCATCCAAGAAAACAATTTCGGCCCCAGGTAAGTAGTTGGCTGTTTTGCGCTCGTATTTGTCTTCATTCTTCAGTTTGCTGATAGAAACTGGTCCAAAAATTTCTTCGGGCGTGCTAAATTTAGACATGAGGTACTCAAAGGATTTCCCCCCCTTAAAAATTTGAGCTAGGCGTCTTGCAATTAGGCTTTTTGCTACACCCGGAGGGCCCAATAAAAAAATGTTTTCTTCGGCCAAAATGGCCAAAATAGCCAATTTAATGAGCTCTTCTCTTTCATAAAGGCTTTGGCTTAATGCCTTGCAAATCTTATTGATCTTCTGTTTCATTGAATCAAGTTTTATGGTTAATTACTGTTTTTAAAAAGCAGGCGGTATAGCAAAACCGCCTGCAGATCTTAGCTTAGAATTTGCTTAGCTGCTCTTCTTTTTTTGGTTCGTATTGAGCTGCTTCCCACGGTTTCCCTGGTTTTTTGAATAGGTTTTGTTGGTGCCCTTTGTCCCCTTATTGGCATTCTTGATGTCGGCCTGATGGTTTGATTTTTTCTGTTTAGACATAAAAAAGTTTTAAATGATAAATGATTAAATATGGACATAGGATGCCCTGACCGCTTAATGCAGTTTTTTAATTTTGATTAAATTTTAATAGGATATTTAACTGATTAGCTGCCTTTTAAGGCGGCTTTTATAAAGTTATAAGCTATTGGCTTTCGTTATTTTGCTTAGCCTTGCTTTTTTGTCTAAGACAAAGATAGAGCAAGCCACAAGAGAAAAAAAATGGCCATTTTGCAATCGGTCCAAAAGCGGGGCTAATCGGTCCAAATTGGCCCTTTTTTAAGCTCAGTTTTGCGAAAAAAACTGCAAAGCCTTTGTTTATCGGACTTTCAGCCATTTTGAAAAAAAATGCAACTTGGGGCTAATCCGCCAAAGCTGCATGAAAAAAGCGCTATCTCCAATCCGGAAATAGCGCTTTTAGCTTGTTCAAAACCCTTGATATTAGTTGATTTCTGCCCTTTTGATCGTTTGAGCATCTTTTATCTGCCTAAAAATAGAGCGACTGATGTCTACCTGCTCTCCATTCACTAAACGAGCATGATAGGTTTTACTATTGTTATAAGGATTATTAAACTCATGAATAGATACAATGGCCCGCTTATTTACAATAATCGATTTGCCAGAGAGAAAGTCAGCCCCCAAATCACTCTTTAATTTATTCAACATGTTTTCAATCGGAATTTCTCGCTGCAGCCCCTCAAAAAGAAGCACCAAACGATCCGACTTCGCATATAAAATCTGCCGATGGTTAATGCAATAATAATCTTTGCTGTCTACTTCTTCCGGATTCATTTCCAGAAAAAAATAATTATTGTCTACTTCCGAAGCATTTCCCATGTTCAACATCGCCTGTTTTAGGGCCGCTGTATTGGGCAACTGCATGTTCCCCTCCTTGAGCAGATTCGGGTTTTCTTGCAGATAGAAAACACCCAAAATACTGAGTAAAGAAAGACTAATGATGCCCACTAACATGAAAATACCTTTAATAATTGTGTACATAAAAGCTTAGTTTTTAGGATGAAGGTTAATTATGGACAACAATTTAAGATAAAATAACAGAGCTTCCAATTTTGTGCTCTTCTCTTTTTTTTGGGGCCCGCGGCCAGCAAAGCTGGCCGCCGCTATGCTCCGCGGCTCGCTGTTCGCTCGGCCCTGCGCGGGCTGCGCCCGCTGGGTCTGGCCTGCGGCCACCGCTGCGCAGCGCTGGGCCGCTCCTCTTTCTTTTTCACTTTTTGGCCCTCTTCTCTGGCCTCCAAAAGGATCAAAACCCTAGGTTTTGATCCTTTTTTTATGCCCAATTATTAATAATAAGTTAAGTTGCTAACTTAATGAACTTATCACTCCATAGTAATGAGCTAGCTTTTTACTAGCTCTGCTTTAGCTTAACCTAGCTTTTTACTACAATTTTCTTGCTCTAGGTTTCCAGCTAGAGGGCCAGATACCCACGCTACAGGGCCGAAGGCCCTCTGGCTGAGGGATGGATAAGGGTGGCCCGTAGGGCCAGACCGAGCAAAAATGCGCAGCATTTTTTGCGAAGGGCCGAGCAAACCTGCGAGCCCTGACACAGCCCGACCCGAGCGAAGCGAGTGGGCAGCCCCAAAAAAACATAAAAAAATCCTGTCCAACCGAAGTTAGACAGGACTGCACTGTATTCACTACTTACTAAAATACTACTTATTCATCCAGCTGAGGGCTTGTTGCACAAAGTTGGTTAAGTCTGCCCCCTTGAGCATACCTTGCTGCAATTGGGCCAATTGATACAATTGCTTGGCCTTATCGGCATCTTTGCTTTCCAAAATGCTGCTGATTAGCGGGTGGTTGCTATTGACCACCAAGTTGAAAAACTCGGGCATATTGTTATTGCCGCCTTGGAGCATAGACATCTCCTGCATACGGCGCATAAACTCTGGGCGAGTAATCATCAGCGGGAAGCTATCGGGAGAAAGGGCCTCGAGTTGGATATTCACTTGGCTATTGCTCACGGCCGTGCGGAAAATCTCTTCGACCTCCTTGCTTTGCTCCTCATTGAGGACCGACTCCTGCTCTTCGTCTTTTTGGATCAATTTGTCGATGCTATCGCTATCTACACGCACAAAGCGGGTATTTTCTAGCTCTTGCTCCAACTTTTGGATAAAGTGCGTGTCAATAACGCTATCAAATTGGAGGACATCGTAGCCGGCTTGTTTAGCCGTTTGGATGTAAGCATCTTGGGCCTCTACTTGGTTGGCATAAAGGTAAATGAGCTGGCCGTTTTTGTCGGTTTGTTGCTCCTTAATCTGCTCCTTATACTCCTCTAGAGTGGCCAACTTGCCTTCGGTATTTTGCAAGAGCATAAACTTGCTGGCCTTTTTGGCAAACTTATCTTCAGAGATATAGCCATACTTGATGAAGATGTTCATATTCTCCCATTTTTCCTCAAAGGTTTGGCGTTCTTTGCGGAAAATCTCGTGGAGTTTATCGGCCACCTTCTTCGTGATATAGTCCGTAATTTTCTTTACGTTACGGTCACTTTGTAGGTAAGAGCGAGAAACGTTTAGGGGAATATCGGGCGAGTCGATCACCCCATGCAAGAGCGTGAGAAACTCGGGAACAATCTCTTTTACCTCATCGGTCACATAGACCTGATTGGCATAGAGTTGAATTTTATTGCGCTGTACCTCCATTTGGTTGCCCAATTTGGGGAAGTACAAAATACCGGTTAGATCAAAGGGATAATCGATATTGAGGTGAACCCAGAACAGAGGGGGCTCGCTAGTGGGGTAAAGCTCGTTGTAAAAGGCTTTATAATCCTCTTCGCTAAGCTCATTGGGTTGTTTTTTCCAGGCTGGACGAGGATTGTTGATGATATTGGGAACCGTCTTCGTTTCATAAGTAGGTTCATCCTCTTCATTTTCCTTGGGCAGTTCGATTTGCTCTTCACGACTTCCGAATTGGATTTCGATGGGCAAGAACTTACAATATTTATCGAGTAGGCCTTGGATGCGGGCATCTTGGGCAAACTCATCATCCTCATCATTGAGGTAAAGGATGACTTCGGTACCGCGATCTGTTTTTTCGATATCCTCTAGGGTATATTCGGGATCGCCTTCACAGCTCCATTGCACAGCTTTGGCCCCTTCTTTATAAGAGAGCGTACGCACTTCTACCTTTTTGGCCACCATAAAAGCCGAGTAAAAGCCCAGACCAAAATGGCCGATAATACTGGCTTCGTCTTGGTATTGCTCCAAAAACTCTTTGGCAGAAGAAAAAGCGACCTGATTGAGGTACTTCATCACTTCTTCTTCGGTCATACCGATCCCTTGGTCCTTAATGGTTAGGGTTTTGGCCTCTGGGTTGGCGATAATTTGGATACGGGGGTTATCTACCTTGCCGGGGACTTCGCCACGGTTGGCCAAGGTAAGTAACTTAGAGCTGGCATCTACAGCATTGGCGACAAGCTCGCGCAAAAAGATTTCATGATCAGAGTAGAGAAATTTCTTAATAATCGGGAAGATATTCTCGGTTTGTACCGAAATGTTACCTTTCTGCATGTTGTGTTATTTTTTAGTCGATCTAATACAAGTTTATTGATCCAGTATGGATCTCAGCAGCCCTTTTTTCAAAGCTTGTTCCAAGGCCGTATTTACTGACAGTTTGTCAGTTTTTGTCTTTTTCTGTCAGGGGGTACTGGGCCAAAAGGGCCAAAATTTTGGGATCGCCTTGGAGCTCGGCATGTTGGCGGATGCTCATACCGCGTTGGTCCTTATGTTCTGGATTGGCTCCGGCATCGAGCAGGGCCTTGGCGAGTTCTTCATGGCCAAAGGTAACGGCAAAGGTAAGGGCCGTAGCTCCATTATAATTTTCTTGATCGACTGTTGCGCCGGCCTCAATCAATTGTTGTAGGGCTTGGGCGTAGCCTTTGAAGCAAACGCCCATTAGGGCGGTATTGCCAGAGGCATCTTGATGGTCCAAATTGGCCCCTGCTTTAATGAGATGGGCCAAAATGTCAGCCTGCTCATAATAAGCGGCTAAAATAAGCAGATTATGTCCCCTTGCATTTTGGGCCTCCAACAAAGTCGGATCCTCTTTAAGCAAAGTTTGGAGTTTGGCCAATTCGCCTTGGCGGACCGCATCAAAGGCGGCTTCTTTTTGGGCCGAAAGAAATTGGGTGCTCAACAAAAACAAGAAGAGATATAGATACTTTTTCATGGCTAATGGTCTTTTTTTTAAAAAAGCAGCCCCAAAAGGGGCTGCTGGCGGTAGAATAGAATTACTTCATGAAATCCTTTTGGCTAAAGCCTAGGGCTTTGGCTAGGCGCATGCCGTACTCTGCATCGGCCTTATAGAAATAGCCGATCATAGTTTTTTGGATATTTTTGTCTTTCACTTGGCCAAGATCGCCGGCTAGGTTGCTAATCAAGTTCTTTTGGTCCTTTTTAGAGAGGCTGCGGTAGAACTCGCCAGCTTGGGCAAAATCATTGGTTTTAGAGATTTTTTTTTGTCCAATTTTAGCCTGCTTAATCATTTGTTGATTGGCTCGGTACTGATTATCATCAGTGAGTTGGGCGCGGCTACTGGGTTGGTAATTCACATCTGCATTTTCAAAGTTTTGGTTACGGCTGCTGGCGTAGCTATCTGAATTATAGTTATCGACCTGCATTTTGGGGCGGTTCACTTCTGACTGCAGATAGTTGGGGCCTAAGCGGTGGCGGTGCGTATCGAAATAAGAGAACAGGCGGCCTTGCAAAAGCTTATCTTCAGAGGGTTCTACGCCGGGGATGAGGCTGCCGGGAGAAAAGGCAATAGACTCTACCTGTTGAAAATAATTGCGTGGATTTTTATTCAAATACATGGTCCCGATTTTAATCATCTCAATTTTATCCTCGGGCCAGTGTTTAGTGGCATCTAGGGGCCAAAAATCAAAGCTATGGATATCTTCTGCTTTGATAATCTGCACATAGAGGTCCCAAGCTGGGTAGCGGCCTTCCTTGATGTCGGTAAACAAAGAAACCGTAGCATGTTGCCAGTCCTTGGCTTGTTGTTCGGCGGCTTCTTTTATCGTTAGGTTCTTTTCGCCTTGTTTAGAGACCCAAGTATACTTCACATAGACCATTTCGCCCTTTTTGTTGATCCATTTGAAGCCATGCACACTACTTCCATTCATATACTGATAGCCCTTGGGGATACCATAATCAGAATAGAGGCGAGTGAGCATATGAGTAGACTCTGGAATATGCGAGAAGAAGTCGAAAAAGCGGTTGGGGTCTTGTTTATTGGTCACTGGAGAAGGCTTTAGGGAGTGGACCATATCGGGAAACTTGATGGCATCTCGGATAAAGAAGACGGGGAGATTATTGCCCACAATATCATAATTGCCCATTTCGGTATAGAACTTCACGGCAAAACCGCGGGGATCACGGGCCGTTTCGGGAGAACCTTTACCGTGAATTACAGTAGAAAAACGAACGGCTACCTCTGTTTTTTGTCCTGCTTTTTGAAAAGGGGCCGCCATGGTATATTCCGACATATCCTTACTGGCCTCAAAATAGCCAAAGGCGCCAGCGCCACGGGCGTGGACCACTCTTTCGGGGATGCGTTCACGGTCAAAAGCGGCCAGTTTTTCAATCAGGTAAATATCTTCTAAAAGCACGGGGCCATACTCCCCTACTGTTTTAGAATTTTGGTTGTCGCCAACAGGGGCGCCAGTGTTGGAGCGCAATACTTCTTGAGCTTGCAGGCCAAAGCCAAGCAGCAAGAAAAGCGCAATACATAGTGGTTTACTCATCTTAAAATAGATTTTGATTAAAAACTAGGGCTAAAGTAAAAGATGAGTAGTATTGTTACAATTGATATTATTCAGCCCAATATCTATACAATCAATATTAGGGTTTAGGGGGCTGCAGGCGATGCCCTTAAAAAATAGCTGGCCGAGCCAAAAAATCAGAGCAAAGAGGGCCAAAGCAGGGCGATTACATCTGGCTGAGGGATGGACAAGGGTGGCCGAAGGCCAGACCAAGGCGGCAAAGCCGCCGCAGGGCCGAGCAGACCTGCGAGCCCTGAAACAGCCCGACCCGAGCGAAGCGAGTGGGCAGCCCCAAAAAAAACTCCCCTCAATAAAGATTGAGAGGAGTTCAGAAATAGAAACCAGCTTAAAGGGTTGCTCTATTATTTAGGGCTTAGGGTTGCACCACCACTTTGTGGCTAATGCGTTCTTGAGCCGTTTCGATTTGCACGAAATAAACGCCGGGGGCAAGATCGTTGGTGTAGAGTGTTTCTACTTGTTTGCCGGGGGCGATTTGGATGCTTTGGCTAGGCAACATTTGCTGGCCGAGTTGGTTCGTCAACTTGATATTCACCTCCGTCAACTGGCTCACTTCGATTTCGATATTGAGCTCATCGTTATTTCCGATAGGATTGGGGAAAACGCGAGAAGACTGCAAAGGAAGAGCGGTTGTTTCGATGCCTGTGGCCCAGTTGGCCGTGCTAAAGTCTGCGGGAGCAGAAACGAAGTTGCTACAAACATCGTAGGCGGTCATTCCTTGAACAGACCAGCGGTACTGAGAGTTAGGTTGTAGGCTCACCCAATAGAACTCATCGCTAGTGATATAGCTAGCTACGGGTACGGCTGCGCCACCTACGATGCGTTCCAACTTAACGAGATAATAGCTATTAGAAGCGTCGCCGGTCCAGCGCAACTCTACTTGATTAGGGCTACCGACTAGGGCGCCAGCGTTGGGCCAGTCAATAGAAGGAGCTGCTGAGCTATAAAGCGGGCTAGGGGTATCGAAGAGGTGGTATCCTCTAGACACAAAATCGAGAAGGATAGCATCTTTTTGCTCATCAGAGAAGGCCGTGAGACAGTTATCATTGAAATAGCTCATGAAGTTTGTTTCATCGGGATCGATCATTACGCTATCGGGATCGTAGAAAATGGCCGTTTGGGGACAGTTTGCACGATCAGAAGAGTAATCGGGGCGGGTATCGCAGAAACCATCGGCAGCGATTTGGCAGTTTTCGCCAGCAGCGCCACGGACTACTTTTTCTACTTGCATACCGCCCACTTGGCCGGGAGCTTTACCGTTTAGTTCCTCATTGGCGTAGTTGGTTCCTTCCCAACCGAAGAAAGTATGCGGGAGGGTAAAGAAGTGGCCCAGCTCATGCGTAAGCGTGGGGTCGCCGGGGCCTACACCAGTTTTGAAAGAGAAAACTACATCCAAAAAGCTCGTATAATAAGCCAAGAACTGATCATTGGCTGTTACATTTCGGCCCACAAAGATATTGAGTACTCCGGGCACCTTATAGAGGGACATGAAGTAGATGGCCGTGGGGTTTCCCGAGCCATTACCGTGGTTATAGAGTAGGCTATTGGGAATGTAATTGATATTATAGATATAGAACTGGATATTTTGGCCACGGTAGTCATCATTCAAGCGACAAACTGAGCCCAAAACACGCTCTACATCTACATAACCAGAACCGTCATTTTCTCCACAGACATGAAACTGCAAAGGCACATAAGAGATGCTATCATTGGCTGCGCGGCTTGCCTTGAAGGCCGTAAACTCTTGCATGAGCTCGGCCCGATTGCGGCGGTGTTCCATCAAGCTATTTTTACGTTCTAGCTGTGTTTCCACTGTCGTTCCGCAACCAATATGGTTGTGGCCTGTTTGCTGAGCCTGTAGGCCCGAAAATACGCTACCCCCCAACAGGCAGAAGAGGAAAAGTAGGCGGAATAAAGATGTTTGCATAAATATAAGCACTTTAGGATTTTATTAAAGCAGGCCTGCAAAAGCCCAAAAGTTAGTTCGCTTTGGTAGCGTCTATTATAATAACGTAACAAAGTGTAGAGAGGTTTTTTCGATTTTTTTTAGCCTACTGCTAAGCTTTTGTAAAAAAGTAAGGGCGGGCTTTAGAATCATCGAAAAAACTGTATATTAGCTGCTGTTCTTGGGCCTAAATTAAGGAATTCTTAATTATACCTTGAGCAAAAGCCTAGCAAAATTACATTATATAGATGTATTGACAAAATGCCTTACTGCATTTAGTCCAGACTTAGGCTTGGCAAATGCCAAAGAATTTCATCCGCAGCAAAGAACGACAAGCGCTCTTTGCCTATTCAAAATATCCTATAAAACTTATATTCAATACAGTATGAAAAAAGTAACTGTAGTTGGAGCCGGAAATGTAGGTGCTACTTGCGCTAATGTTTTGGCTCACGAAAACATCGTGAACGAAGTAGTATTGCTAGACCTTAAAGGCGATATGGCCGCAGGTAAAGCCCTTGATAGCTTCCAACAAGCCCCCATCGATGGCTATAGCACTCGTATCATCGGTACTTCTGACTATAAATATACCGAGAACTCTGATATCGTAGTCATTACTGCGGGTATCCCTCGCCGCCCCGGCATGAGCCGCGATGACTTGATCGCTACTAACGCCAAAATTGTTACTTCTGTAACTAAATCTATCCTTGAGTATAGCGAAAATCCCATCATCATTGTGGTCTCTAACCCTCTTGATGTAATGACTTACGCTGCTTTCAAAGCTTCTGGTTTGCCCTCAAACCGCGTAATGGGTATGGCTGGTATCCTCGATACTGCCCGCTACCGCGCTTTCTTGTCTATGGAGCTCAATGTTTCTCCCCGCGATATCCAAGCGGTCCTTATGGGTGGACATGGCGACACGATGGTGCCTTTGCCCCGCTACACTACTGTAGCCGGTATCCCCGTTACTGAACTTATCGAAGAAGATAAACTCAATGCCATCATTGAGCGCACTAAAAAAGGAGGTGGAGAGCTCGTTAAACTAATGGGTACTTCTGCTTGGTATGCTCCCGGTGCTGCCGCTGCCCAAATGGTAGGCGCTATTGTGCGCAACGAACAACGCATTTTCCCTTGCTGCGCTTGGCTAAAAGGCCAGTATGGCGTAGAAGATCTTTACCTTGGTGTTCCCGTGAAATTGGGTAGCAACGGTATCGAACAGGTAATCGAATTGAAACTCAATGAGGAAGAAAAGCAGTTGCTCGATACTTCTGAAAAGGCGGTACGCTCTGTCGTAGAAACCTTTGAAGGGATGGGCTTGCTAGAAGAAAAAGAAGAGGCTTAGTCCTTTCTTTATATTTGTCCGAAAGGCTTAAAAGTGGTGTTTACTGCTTTTAAGCCTTTTTTTTTGGGGCCTGCCGCCAAAGGCGGCCGGGCCCTTACAGGGCTCGCAGGGCTGCTCGGCCCTGCGGGCTTCGCCCTTGGTCTGCCGCTGCGCGGCACCCTTGCAGGCCCCTAGGCCTGCGGCGGCTTCGCCGCCTGTAGGATGGATGTATATCCCAGTGGGTTAAAACCCACAGCAACAAAAGCGACCATACCAAACACAATAAAATGAGCCGATGGTTGAAACCATCGGCCCATATCATTTATAGCAAACAAGGGCTTTAGCCCGCCAGTTTGCATAGTCCCGCAACCATGGGCTTCAGCCCATGGGCGCAAAACTGCCCAGCCGCCGAAGAAAACAGCCCAAAGAAAAAGACAGTTGAGCGGCCTAGCGATGTGCAGGGGTGGCCGAAGGCCAGACCCAGCAGGCGCAGCCCGCGCAGGGCCGAGCGAGCAGCGAGCCCCGAAACGTAGCGCCCGCCGAAGGCGGGAGGCCCCTACTACAAATCAATGTAGATGGGACGACTAGTATGGATGAACGCCTATCTACCTTCTAAATTTAATCAAAATATTTTTCACGGAAATAGGCCTTTGCTTCTTCTGGAGCATTATGGTATCCTGATTCAATCAACCACTTTTTGTATTCTGATTTAGATCCTCCGATTTCTGTAAAAAAATGAATCATTGCAGCAACTATATAAGACATAACTTCATGATAGAAGTCATCATCATACAATTTCATATTATAAAAAAGTTCTGTTTGCTTTTCAGCTTTTGAAAGCTCATAAGAGAAATACTTTACTAAAAAATCCCTTGCAATTTCAAATAAAGTTATTGTCTCTTCGTCTGTCTTTAAATTCATATAATAATTATTTACCTAGGTTGCATAAATCTGTTAAAATCATCAACTGCCTTTTGAGTATGAATGCTATATTGAGTTTTCCCACTAAAAGCTCTTGGAAATCCTTGCCCCACAACCATGGGCTGAAGCCTATGGGCCCAAAACTGCCCAGCCGCCAAAGAAGAAAGCACGGACTGAAAAATGTTTATTTATGGAGGGTTTCAACCCTCCATTGAACACAAAAATGCATTCGTTAATTGGCTGTAGGTTTCAACCTACAGGCCATGGCCGAAGGCCAAACGGCCTAGCGATGTGCAGCAGTGCGGCAAAGCCGCAGACCCAGCAAAAACTTGTTTTTTGCGCAGGGCCGAGCGAATAGCGAGCTGCGGAACGTAGCGCCGCAGCTTTGCTGCGGAGGCCCCAAAAAAAGAAGCATCTCCTAATCGTTCACGGCTGTATTGCGGCCCAAATCTAAGCGATTGATGCGCCAGAAAAAAATGAGCAGGGCCAAAAGGCTAAAGCTGGCCAAAATAGAATAGAGCCAATATTGTTCAAAAAAACTTCTTTTGGCCAGAGCCATCGTTTGGCGGTCGCCCAGATAGAGGTAGCCGCTCCAAAACTGAGGGGCCGCCCATTCTGAGCTCAGTAAAAGGCTTAGTTGGGCCTCTCGAAAAGCCTCCTCTTTTTGGTAGCCCTTGGCTAGTAAATCGTAGAAAATGGACAAAAAAGCGGCTTCGGCTTCGGCAGATTTGGGCCAGCGGCTCAGCAAAAGCGAAGAGCAGCCATCATGAGTAAAAAGATGTCGCCAGCGCAACAGCTCATCGGCCTCGGCCTGCCGCTCGGGCAAGGGCACAAAATAAAGCAGGGCCGTTTGTATCGGCAACTGTCGGAGCTGCCAGGCCGACAGACTATCGGTAGCAAATAGATAGGGGGCTTGGGGGCCTTTTTGGGCCAAAGCCAAATGCAGCAGACTATAATCGCCAGAAGCTGCCAGGGGCTTAAAATCGGCCAAACTGGCCTCCTCTGCTCGATAAAAAGAGCCTCTAAAGCGTTGAAAAAGCAGATCGAAGCCAGAAGTAGGCAGCAAGCCCATAGCTGGCGCCCGCTGATCTATGGCCAAGACATTTTTGCCCAAATTGGCCTTTTGGCTGCTGCTATCTGTAGGCAAAAAGCGATAACTCAGCTCCAGCTCCTTGATCAAATAGGGCAATTCGGCATAGCTTTTCTCTTCGGTAACCGCTTGGCGCAAAAGGGCCTCAAAAGGCAGCTGCCAGAGGGGGCCATCCAGATAAAGCTGTATTCCTTCTTTGTTTTCGGCCAGTCCGAGGGCCAAAAAGCGCTTATAAAAGCTATGCGCCTGCTGCAAATAGACCTTAGAGGGCTGGGTATTTTTTTGGGCCAATAGGCTGGCTAGTTGCGCCGTTGCCTGTTGGAGATCCTCGCTGCGGCCTAGCTTCCAGAAGCCCAGTAGCTGCTCTGCATCGGCGGCCAAAAGATAGCTTTCTTCTTGGGCGGTATAATAAAGCAAAAACTCTTCGTTTTCCTTCAGTTGCTTCCGCAATTGGGCCAGACTAAATTGGGGCAAGGGCGCATAAGTAAGCGCATATCGGCTAGGCGATTCTTCTGCTAGGCGAGCCTGCCAAAGGGCCAAATTGGGGGTGGTTTGTCCGGCCAAAAGCAAACTATCGCTGCGAACATCCTTTCGTTGAGGCCAAAGTAATGCTCTTTTTTGCCAAACTCTAGCCTCTAGGGCCAGCTGCAGGGCCTGCTCAAAATACTGCGCTTGGGCCTCTTGGCTAAACTGCTGTTGGTAAAGGGCCACCGACTGCTCCCAAACCGCTGCGCTAAGGGTTAGCAAGCGTTTGCGCAATGGGCTATAAGGCCGCAATTGGGTCCAGGCTTGTTCTAATTTTTGGCGACTCACCTGCAAGGACAACAAAGCAGACTTTGCGGGTTCCCAGCTGGCTTGTCGGCTCAAAATTTCGGCTTCTAATAATAGGCTCTCGGCCTGTTGGCCCAAGCTAGCTAAAAGCTCCAGAGACTTTTCGGCCAAATACTTTTTGCGAAAGCGGTTTTGGCTTCGCTGCAGCTCTAAAAAATAAGCTTTAGCCAAGAGAAATAGCTGTTCTTCTCGGCTCAGGAACTGAATCGCCTGCTCCAAATAAATAGAAGAGCTGGGGCGTTTTTGGGCCAAATGCAGCAGGATTTCGCCCCAATAGGCCGTTCCTTCCAAGCCCTCCCAATAAGTGAGGGCCTTTTCTGTATCTTCCTCCATCAGGGCTTGGCCCGTCTTCCAGCGCCAAAACAGGCGCAGGCTATCTCCCTGCTCGAGGCTATCCATCAGGCTAAGCCCCTCTTGCCAAAAAGGCGCACGATTAGGCAGCGGCAGCTCGCCCAATAATTGGAGATAAGCTAAGCGGTCTGCGCCCTCCAAACTGGCTAAAGCCGTTTGGGCGGCAGCTTGGGCGCCTTCCCAATCTAGGGCGGCTTGGCGATTTTGAATGCTAGAAAGCGATTGGCCGAAGCTGCTCAAAGCAGTCAAGCCAAGAAATAAGATGGTAAAAATGGGCTGTATTCGAGCCATAGGAGTAGCACTAAAGGTGTTGGTAGATGCTGCGCATCAAAGCGCTTCATAATAAGTTAATAGCTTTTGGGCTTCCTTTTCCCAAAGCCAATCTTGCTTAGCCAAACGGCAATTTGCTTGTAGTTGTTGATAAAGCTGGGGCTCATCTAGTAATCGGCGGATGGCCCTTGAAATTGCCTTGGGACTCAGTTCTTCTAGCAAAAGGGCCACCTCATATTCGGCCAGATGCCGTTGATATTCTGGAAAAGCCATATTCAGGCTGGGTTTTTCTGCTTGAACGTAATCAAAGAACTTGTTGGCCAAAGAAAAGTAGTAACTCTGTCCCTGATGCTTGAGCAGATTGAGGCCCAAATGCGCCTGAGGGGTTATTTTTTGCAGTTCTTCGGGTGGCAGGAAGCCCCAAAACTTAAGCTGTTCTCCCAAGTTAAGACTTTGCGCTTGTTCTTGCAAACTCGCCATTTTATCGCCCTTGCCCAAAAGCCAAAGCTGAACTTCTTGAGGCGAAAAATCGGCTAAAGCGGCAAGGAGTTCCTCTAGCCCCCTACCCTCGTTCAACATCCCTTGATAAATAAGAATCAGAGGACCATTTTCGGGATAACGAACGGCTGGCTGGGCTTTGGGCTGTGCAAGAGGCAGGTTGCGAATTACGCCAAAGGGCTGGCCGTGCTGCTCCTCAAACAAATCGGCCAAACTCTGACAGACCGTATAGGCCAGATCTACCTTCGGGATATAGTGGCGGGCAATCCAGGCCCAGATGGCTCGTATTTTAGGGCGACGGACCACCTCTGGCATTTCTTCAAAGTATTCATGGGCATCAAAAACTAAGCGTTTCCCCTTTAGGCGAGCCGCCGCATGTCCTGCCGGCAAACTATCTAAATCTACAGCGCAAAGAATATCAAATTGCTGAAAAAGCAGAAAGAAGAATAGCCGCAATTGGTACTCGATATAAAAGAATTTTCCAGCCTGAAAAAAACAGTTTAGGCGCTTTTGCGCATAAGGCCTATCGGGCAGAGGCAGAGAGTCTTTTTGCTTTCGCCCCACCAAAGTAAGTTGATAACCTGCAGTC
The DNA here is from genome assembly GCF_027594745.1 of Saprospira grandis. NCBI lineage: Bacteria > Pseudomonadati > Bacteroidota > Saprospiria > Saprospirales > Saprospiraceae > Saprospira > Saprospira grandis. The sequence goes on from NZ_CP110854.1 coordinate 932,886, forward strand.
TGCAAGCTTAAACAAATACGGTGCATTCGCTGATCTTGCAAGAGGTCATTGGTGACACTACAATATATTTTTTTCTTCAACATAAGCCCAAAGATAGAGAAGAGATGGCAAGAACCTATAGCTTTTATCCTCTAGACGCTATTTTTTTGGGGCCTGCCGCCTTCGGCGGCCGGGCCCTTTCGGGGCTCGCAAGCCTGCTCGGCCCTGCAGCCCTGCGGGCTTGGGTCTGGCCTACGGCCACCCCTACAGGCCCCTAGGCCAATCCTCCCCTACTGCTCAGCTACAAGCCGCTTCGCGCCTTCAAGCTTCGCAGGCTCGCGCCAAGCGCGCCCGGCCGGCGGCTGGCGGCGGCCACCCCCTTCTCTGCACCTGAGCTAATCTAACCCTCAATATATTCCATTTCAGGCCTAGTCCTCCCCTGCGCAGCCCCCGCCTGGGGGCTGGGCTCCTTTGGCCTTGGAGGCCAAAGCGCCCAGCATTACGATGCCCCCCTCCGGGGCGCATCATCCATAAAAAAAGGGCTGTCGGAAAAACCGACAGCCCTAAAATCTATGACTCTACTAGATTAGCGAAGCAAATTCACAGCACCGTGAATAATCTCCGTCTCATTATCAATGTACATCACCTCAGCATACCAAGCATAAACCCCAGAATTCATTGGCTTGCCCTTAAAGCTACCATCCCAACCCTGTTGAGGATCATTAGGATCAAGGTCTACACCTTCATACACCAACTCGCCCCAGCGGTCATACACTCTAAACACCAAAATCTGTTCTACCTTCTCATCGCCCTGAATAAAGAAGCGGTCATTATTCCCGTCATTATTCGGCGTAAAGGCCGTAGGTGCAGCGGCATTTCTAGGCTTCTCCATCTTCACCACAATCGAGCTATCCTGCATACAGCCAGAAGCATTCATGGCCGTAAACTGATAAATGCCCGACTCATAAGGCGTAATGTCCACCATTAGACTACTATCCAGCAATGCCCCAGCGTTAATCTCGGTCCACCACCAGCTCGCTGCAGTCGTATCATTCAAGTCCGCAAAAAGCGTCAAGGTATCGCCATACTCTAGCACATACTCCACTTCACCCGAATCTAAGGCCGGACCAAAGCTCGTGATAAAGAAGGGATCTGCCGCTTCTACCGTCACCAAAGTATCAAAGAGACAACCATTGTTATCTTGGACATACAAAGGATAAATCCCCGCTTCCAAGCCCACAAAGAGGTTACCCCCCTGGAACGTCAAGCTATCTAGACTATAAGTATAGCCACCCAACAAAGTCGATCCGCCCGTTCCATCCAACTGAATGCTTCCGTTCGCATCGCCCACACAGGCTACGCCTGTAATACTAAGATTGCCAATACCTACTTCCGTCGGATTCGCCAAGCTAATGCTTGTATCTACCTTACAGCCGTTAGCATCTTCCACATTAAGCGTATAGTTGCCTGCCGCTATGCTATCCACAGTAGGCGTTAGCGCCCCATTGGACCATAGATAACTATAAGGCGCTGTTCCACCAGCTACCGTAGAGCCCAAAGCTCCTGTACTGTTGTTGTAGCAATCCACCGCGCGAACTTGGTTCAAGCTCAACTCTAGTTCCGCAGGCTGACCCACTTGGTAGCTAAAGCTATCCACACAGCCGTTAATCGATTGGACCACCACGCCATATTGGCCAGCAGCTACAGCCGTAATGCTTGTGCCCACAACTCCATTGCTCCAGTAACTCGCCTGCAAAGGCTCATTCGAGTTCGTAATGCTAATCGAACCCGTAGAGGCTCCATAACAATCTACATCATCAATTGCTACCGTAATGCTCAAGGCCAAGGCCTCGCCCACTACTGCCGTATCTAGCTGCGTACAGCCATTAAGGTCGGTTACACTTACATAATAAGTACCTGCAGAAAGACCAGTCGCTACATTCGTCGTCTGACCCAAAGGATCTGACCACTGATAGCTCAAGGTTCCTGTTCCGCCTGAAGCCATCACCTGAGCGCTTCCGTCTGCGCTGCCACTACAGCTAGCATCTGTTACATTCACTATTTGGCTGCTGATTCCTGAGCTTTCATTTACTGTTGCCGTACGGACCAGAGAACAGCCGTTAGCATCTGTAATCGTCACGCTATAGCTACCTACTGTCAAGTTCGAGTTCACATCGCTGCTCGCTCCATTCGACCAAGCATAAGTATAGTCTCCATTGCTGTTTGGCGTTCCACCACTCACAATAGCCGTAATTTGACCAGAGGCCCCACCAAAGCAAAGCGCATCCGCAGTATTTAGGGTTGCCACTAGCTCACTAGCGGGTTCCGTCACTATAATCTGACTGTTGGTCACACAACCATTGGCATCCGTTACGCTGACCACATAAGTCCCTGCGGCCAAACCGCTAATACTTTGGCCCGTCATTCCGTTGGACCAAGCAAAGCTGTAAGGTAGGGTTCCGCCACTCAAGAAGACCGTGGCCGTTCCATCGGCTCCCCCTTTACAGTTCACCGCCGTCATTCGAATCGTATCGACGACTAGTGCCGCAGGTTCTACCATATTGACATCCAAGGTCGTGCTACAGCCATTCGCATCTGTTGCCGTTACTGTATTTATGCCAGCGCCTAGGCTTGTTGCCGTCGCACTAGTCTCGCCATTGGGCCAGAGATAAGTATAAGGAGCATTCCCTCCGCTAGCCACTACTGTTGCCGTTCCATCTTGATCGCCATTACAGCTAGGGTTACTGCTCGATACAAAGCTCAATACTACAGGATCTGGATTTTGTAGCAAAACTTGTGCTGTTACAGAACAGCCTTGACTATCTACCACCACCACAGAGTAAGCGCCTGGCGCTAGGTTCATTGCAGTAGCTGTAGTTTGTCCATCAGACCAAAGGTAAGTATAAGGGGCGGTTCCACCGGTGGGAACGGCCGTAGCGCTACCGCTATTCGCTCCAGCACAGGCGGCTGTATTTGTCGTAATCGTTGTGCTCAACAAGCTAGGCTCGCCAATCACAATACTTTCTACGAGCTGACAAGCATTGGCATCGGTTACCGTTACGCTATGCGTTCCTGCCGATAGCCCTACTGCGGTCGCCGTTCCTTGGCCATCTGACCAGAAGTAAGTATAAGGCATTGTTCCACCTTGTACGCTTACCGTAGCATTACCATCTGTACTTCCGTTACAGCTAGGTTCATTGGCGCTCATGCTAGCCGTTAGGGCGGCGGGCTCTTCTACTTCTGTAGTAGATACCATATCACAACCATTGGCATCGGTGACCGTCACCTCATAAGTACCGGCCATTAGGCCCGTAATAGTGGTGCCCGTCATACCATTATCCCAGTTGTAGCTATAAGGAGGCGTTCCACCGCTAGCGCTTACGCTAGCCGTTCCATCGCTTCCGCCTGCACAAGATACATCCGTATCGCTTAGGCTCAACTGAATGGCCGTAGGCTCCGTAATCGTTACCGAAATGGGCAATACACAGTTGTTTCCATCTCGGACCTCTACCGTGTAGGTCCCTGCGCAGAGCCCCGTAAAGTTATTATTGCTGCTAAACACATTGCCTGTTTGACCAGGACCTAAAATGCGGTATTCATAGCCATTTACGCCCAAAGTACCCGTTCCAGATACGGCGGTAGCGATAATTTGGCCATCGCAATCATTGGCACAGAATACATTCACTTGCTGGATCGTCGCATCCAAAGGTACTGGATCGGCTAAGCTGATGCTATCAATAGCGGTACAGCCAGAAGCATCCGTTACCGTTACGGCATAAGTCCCTGCTGCCAAGTTGCTAGCAATTGTACCATTTTGAGCTTGGGCGCCAGACCAGGCATAAGTATAAGGGGCAATGCCACCACTAGCCGTAACCTGAGCCGCTCCATCTGCTGCACCGGGGCAGCTAATTGCTGCGCCGTTATAGTTCGAGTATTGTTGAACAGTCATCACGATAGGAGCTGGCTGCAACAAAACAGCAACCGCAGTATCTGAACAACCTCGGCTATCTGTAGCCAAAAGGGTGTAAGTACCTGCCCCCAAATTGAAGAGGTCCTCTGTTGTTTCCCCTGTAGACCAAGAGAAGGTATAGTTAGGCGTACCACCCTGAGCATCGGCGTCGATCATTCCAGTACTATCTCCAGCACAACCAGGCTGTGTAATAGATAGAATGTTGGCTTGTACTGCAGTTGCAGGTTGGCCTACCGCTACAGAAGCAGTATTCGTACAACCTGTAGCATCAGTCAAAGTTAAATCATAACTACCGGCAGCCAAGTTAGAAATTTGGCTTGTTGTAGCCCCATTCGACCAGTTGAAGCTGTAAGGGGTAACCCCACCTACAGCCGAAGCGCTAGTGCTTCCATCTGTACCACCAAAACAAGTGACAGCTACAGTACTAAAGTTGATCTGAATAGGAGCAGGATCTACCAGTGTGCCATTATCTGTAACTACACAGCCATTGGCATCTGTAATGGTCACGCTATAAGCAGCCGCTGTAAGGTTCGTAGCGGGGTTGCTTGTTTGGTTATCTGACCAAAGGTAGCTATAGGGTTGAGTTCCTCCTGTTACAGTGGCCTCTAGGGTTCCATCAGAACCAGCAAAACAGCTAGGGTTAGTAGCGAGCATAGCTGAAGTGGCCAAAACAGTAGGTTCAGTAATGATAAAGCAGCTATCAATTGTACAGCCATTATTATCCGTTACTGTTACACAATAAGTATCTGCTACGAGGTTGCTATTAGTTGCTGTAGTTGCTCCATTGCTCCAGTTATAGCTAAAGGGTGCAGTACCTGCAGATGCCGTCAAGGCGATTTCGCCATCATTTCCGCCATTACAACTTACGGCACTTACTGTTGCTGCCAGCTGAATAGCCAAAGGATCTGTAAGTGTAATGCAATCTGTAAATGTACAGCTATTAGCATCGGTAACTGTCACACAGTGGTTTCCAGCCAAAAGGTTACTAGCTGTAGGAGTAGTCTGTCCATCAGACCAAAGGTAGCTATAAGGCTGTGTTCCACCAGTCACCACTGCAGAGGCTTGGCCGGTAGCAGTTCCTGCACAAGCAGGATCTGTTCCCGATAATGTAGCAGTTAAGGCTGCGGCAGGTTCTGCTACCGTAGCAGTAGTAACTAGGCTACAGCTATTTCCGTCTGTAATCGTTACATTATATGTACCTGCGATGAGGTTAGTAGCCGTAGCTGTTGTTTGAGCAGAAGCATCATCCCATACATATGTATAAGTTCCTGTTCCACCTGTTGCTGTTACCGTAGCAGCACCATCATTTCCACCAAAACAATTTACAGCCACAGTAGAGCTAGTCGCTGCTAGAGCCGTAGGCTCATTGACTGTTGCCGTTGCTGTAATGCTACAGTTATTAGCATCTGTAATGGTTACCGTATAAGTAGCAGCGCTAAGAGCCGTTGCGGTTGCTGTAGTTTGACTAGAAGCATCATCCCATACATAAGTATAAGGAGTGGTTCCACCTGCAGCCACTACGGTTGCTGTACCATCTGTTCCAGCATTACAATTCACATCAGTAGCTGAGGTTGTAGCCGTAAGCGCAGCGGGTTCTGTCACTACTTGCTGATCTGTTACAGAACAAGAATTGGCATCTGTTACCGTCACGGTATAAGTGCCAGCAGCTAGGCCAGTAGCCGTTGCCGTAGTTTGAGCAGAAGCATCATCCCAGGCATAAATGTAAGGTGGTGTTCCATTGCTCACAGCAACAGTAGCTGTTCCACTATTGTCTCCTGCACAGCTCAAATTAGTCCCTGACATGACTGTTTGTATAGCCGCAGGTTCTGTCACAGTAGCACAATCTGTAAAGGTACAGCCATTGGCATCTGTAATAGTTACACAATATGTACCCGCGCTTAAGTTGCTAGCCGTAGCTGTTGTTTGTGCAGAAGCATCATCCCATAGATAAGTATAAGAAGTAGTGCCACCAGTTGCTGTAGCACTTACCGAAGCATCAGCAAAGCCGTTGCAACTAGCATTTGTAGTTGCTAAAGTAGCGCTTAAGGGTTGTGCAGGCTCTGTTACAGTGCCACAGTCTGTAATACTACAACCATTGGCATCTGTAATAGTTACACAATATGTACCAGCAGTTAAGTTGCTAGCCGTTGCCGTAGTTTGAGCAGAAGCGTCATCCCATAGGTAAGTATAAGTTCCAGTGCCCCCCGATACGGTTGTAGCCAAGCTACCATCATTTCCTGCATGGCAATTTACATTGGTCACTGCAGTAGTTACCGTCAAGGCAGCAGGCTCAGTGACTACAATATTGGCTGTATCTCTACAACCTGCAGCATCTTCTACAATCAAGTTGTATGTTCCTGCTGCAGCATTATATACTGTATCGGCAGAGCTGCTAAACAAGAAAGAAGAACCTCCTGTCCAAGTATAAGTATAAGGAGTTGTTCCCTGTGTTGTTCCTGTTGCTAAAGTAGCGCTATCAGCATTACAAGCAATAGGAGTTACTTCATTGAGGGCTAAAACAGGAGGATTATTGCTTGCCGTAATGTTCAAGCTCGTATCGGCAGTACAACCATTGGCATCTGTAATCGTCACGCCATAGGTTCCTGAGTTAAGGCCAGTAATAGCCGCTGTAGTTCCTCCATTAGACCAATCATAGGTATAAGCAGCTGTTCCACCCAATGCTTCTACTTCTATGGCACCTAAGGTACCACAAGCAGGACCAGTTTGCGAGACGACAGCCATTTGTAGTTGGTCCGGACGAACAATGTCCAAACAAATAGAAGATGTACATCCATTATTATCAGTCATGGTCACACAGTAGTTGCCCGGAGCAAGGTTGCTCTGGCTAGCGGTTGTTCCTCCATTAGACCAAAGGAAACTATAAGGAGCAGTTCCCCCTGTTCCAGCAACCGTCGCACTACCATCATTGGCTGAACAACCTGCTTGCGTACTCGATTGCAAAAAGACTACTGGCGCAGTAGGTGCAGGATATAAATAACTGCTATCTATGCTGCTACATCCTGTAGTACTCTCGGTAACGGTCAAATAGTAAACACCAGTCGGAATAGTCAAAAGGCTTGAACTACTCACGGCGTTATCCACTTGTCCAGTAGACCAGCTAAAGTCATAGGCGGTGCCGCCAGTGGCCGTAGCATCAATCTGTCCGTTGTTATTACAAACAGGGTCGGTATTCGTAAAGTTGATGACAGGGTTACCATCAATAGTTACTTGGAAGTCGACCGTTTGAGGGCAGCTCAAAACTTGAACACCACTATGGTCCACTACAGATAGAATGGTAGCGGTATAGCTTTGAGTACTGCTTGGCGCTACCGTAATACTATTGGCAGTACTGCTCAAAATCCCTGTACTGGGGCTCCAAACTACACTATCTGTAGGCGTCAAGCCCGTAAGACTGAGGGTCGTATTTTCTCCGCTACAAATTGTTACATCTCCAGAACCAGTAGCCTGAGGTACAGGATCTACATATAGGTAGACGGTATCTTCTGTAGAGAGTCCACAACAATCTGTAAAAATAGAAAGGGTAATCGTATAAAAGCCAGCTACATTAAATTGAGTATAAGAGGTAGACATGACATTACCGGGGTTGGGAATTGCCCCATTAAAGCCCCAGTTATAGGTATCTGCATTTTGTAGGCTCTCAAAGCTCGCAAAATCGCCTTGGCAAAGCTGGAAAGTATCCGCACTCAAGGCTGTTGCTCCTGCCACGAGAATTTCTGGACGAGTAACCAAGAAGGATACATTATGAAAGCCTTCATAGCTATCTCCAGCATGCTCTACAGTATAACGATCCAAGTTGGTATATACCAAGTTGGCAGGGTTGTCTGTACTTGTTACTGGTGTAGCTGCTCCTGTAATAGGGTCAAAGTTCCAGCTAGTAACCCCGGCCCCAGTTGCCGTAGCAGGAGCTTCAAAGCTCATAGGGGTGTTGATACAGTTTACGTTTTGAGCCAGGATGACTGGCTGGGCAGCCAAATCAAAGCTAGATACATTGGTCGATAAAGCCGTACCGCCAGCAAGATGAATAGCTGCAGCTTCTCCAGGGAAGCCATCACCACCATCACCGCCAAGACCACCACTTCCGCCGTCTCCGCCGTCTCCGCCGCCACCAATGCTACAATCAGTTACCCCACCTATACCACCAGCACCTCCTGTTCCAGCAGCACCACCATTACCGCCCAAACCAGCGGCACCAGCAGAACCCGCCAAAACATTACTCTGGCTCAAACGACCATTGGCTCCATTTAAATAGAGGTAGAGACCAAAAGAAGCCCCTCCAGAAGTTCCACCAACACCAGCTTCTCCGCCGCAGCCACCGCCGCCGCCGCCGCCACCAGACGAACCCGATCCATTGTTACAGAAAGAACCTTCTTCGGCAGCGCCACCGCCACCACCGCCACCGCCAGTACCATTTGTACCCGCAGTACCGTTGGTCCCAGATGCACCGGTAATAAAGAAACCACCAGTGTGACTTCCCAAACTACCATTTACACCATTGGTTCCCGCTACACCATTTACACCATTGGCGCCATCACAGCCATCCATTTCTTTTCCAGAACAGCTGCCATCGTTATCATTACTACAACCAGAAAAATCACATTGGTTGTTTTTTCCAGCTCCACCAGCGGCTGCACCGCAACCACCAGGAGCACCATTTTGGCCATCGCGGCTTCCACAGTCAGCCTGACCGTTTCCTCCACCTTGTCCACCCGGACAACAAGCAGAAGAACCAGCAGCTCCACCATTGTGCTGCACACAACCATCATCATCTCCATCTACTCCATTGCCACCATTGCCGCCATTGACACCATCAGCGCCATCAGCGCCATCAGCGCCATCACCAGCATTACCTGCCCGAATCTGCGTCCGAACAATGTCGTAATCAGAACAAGAGGTAAGGTGAACGCCATAAGTAGACATCCCCGGCTGGTTCGCATCATCTGTGGTAATGGTCAAATCCTGTAGACGGAAACCCGTATTGCTATTTCCATAAAAGGTGACCAAACGCTGAGAACCCACAGGTCCTTCTGGGTTGGCCGTAGTTCTGTTAATCGTTGTAGCCCCTGCCAAAGATGTTTTCTCCCAAGCATTAGCCGGATCAAATCCTCCTTCTACCGTCATGAAACTGCTCAAGAAAAGAGGGTTGTCCATATTATAGGTACCAATAGCTAATTTAAGGACACTATTATTACAAGCGGCCCGACTCAAAGCTTCTTCCAAAGAGGTAGGATCAGCCTGCGTTCCCGCAGCAGCTGCCGTCCCCGTAGGCGATACATATATATTTACACAGTTGGCAATCACTGGAGGGGTCCCCACTTCCAACTGAGCAGTTGTTGTGCGTACACAACCTGTTAAAGGATTTGTTACCGCTAAGGTATATTCATAAATGCCCGCAGCAGCAGGTACATTGACCGAAATTGTAGAAGTGGTGCCCGAAACATTGCCCTGTCCTAAAGAGGCCATGCTAGGATCAAACCACTCAAAGGTAGAACCCGCAGCATCCGATACGCCCGTGAGCAAGAAACTAGCTCCCGAACAAACCGAAGCATAAGTAGGGGTAATAGCCGCCTGAGGGGCCGCCAAAATATCTACCTGCAATTGGTCCGAAGAGCTACAGCCATCGGTATAGTGCAAGGTGACGGTATAGTTTGTATTTGTTGTTGGAAAGGCCGTTGTACTGGCCTGGTTGGGCGTACCCAAAGTAAAGTTGGGCGTCCACTCAAAGTAATCAATATTGCTAGCGGTTGTGCTAGCATTTAAGGTGGCCGTATCACCTAAACAAAGTTGTACATCTGGCCCTGCATTGACGGGGTCGTTGGGGTTGGGCAAGATGTTAATGGTATAGGCCTTACTGTTCTGCCCAGGCAAAGGACAAGCATCATCCTCAATCAAAAGTGCAAAAGTATGACTCCCCACATCAGCATCAGTAGGCGTCCAACAAAAAGTCCCTACCAATTCTCCATTGACCATTTGCTGCGTGAAGCTAGCGCCCGGAATGGCATTGGTTACGCTCATCGTAATGTTATCGCCTAGGTTGGCATCATCACCAATAATGTCAAAACAAAGGGGACTATTAGCACAAAGCATCGTATCAAAAACTGTGGTGCTTCCATTTAGGCCCGATACAGTAGGCAATTGGTTGCTACAGTTCTGAATCACAAACTGCATATCGCGAACGATCTCACCCACTTTTACGCCATTTCGGTATTCTTCTACCAAAACACAAATTACCGCAATCTGAGGGTTGTTGGCCGTAAAGCTAATTTCTCCCGTTGCGGGGTCTAGGCTAATAGGCACATCCAAAGGAGAGGCCCCACTAAAGCCCCCTCCATAGGTTACATTGGCCCCAGCTGCCGTTTGGCATTCTGTTAAAGAGTAGACCAAAGAGTCATTGTCTACATCATTGGCCAACTGCTGAAAAGTCACTTGCTGCCCCGTACAACTAAATGGAGTAGGATCACTAGCAAATACTGGCGAGCTATTACAAGGACTAATCGTATTGTCCAAGCTCGTTTCTACATAAATCGAGTTGCTGCCCGGCCCACTCAAGTTCGTAATCGCATTGTTACGACAACAAGAAGAGGTAGACAAGACCCAATCATTACAGGCTGTGGGTAGGTTCAAGGTCCCTTGATAAACATGGGCCTCTACCCCCAAGGTAGACCCTCCACTACAGGCACTAGTTGCAGAAGGACAAAGGGGCGTAATGTCGGTTACCGACAAACGACTCAGGCTCAAACTCCCGCTGATTCCACAACTAGCCGATTGGTAGTTGATGTTAAAACTAGACCCCAAAGAGGCCCCATCGCAATCCCGATAGGCTTTTAAGGTCACCTGGTACTGATTGGGCCCCACACAACTATAAGTGAGGTCAAAGCCCATAAAGTGCGTGGCTTTTAATGGGGATAAGCCACTAAAGCTTATCAAAAATAAGAGGAGCAACAGCCCCCCAATTCTAGTAAAAAACTGCTTCATTTTGCGATCATTTACAGTGTGTAATGCTTGCCTTTGGTCAAATTCCACTAAACAGGAAAAGGCCTTCAAAGTTAGGGACTTCTACTCCCTAAGCGAAGGCTTGTTTAGCTTTTTTTAGCAATTGTTAATTATTTTAAGGTAAAAACTATAAATATATTGTTAAGTCCACGGCATTTTTTGCCCAATTTTTTGCGGTTTTTTCATTTTCTCCTTGTTTTCCCCTTGCCCCAAGGGCTTTTCTCTTTTTATTTATTTTTTTTGGGGCCCGCGGCAGCTAGGCTTTGCCTAGCTGGCCGCCGCTATGCTCCGCCGCTCGCAAGTCTGCTCGGCCCTTCGGCGCTTGCAGCGCCTTGGTCTGGCCTGCGGCCACGGCTGCGCAGCGCTGGGCCGCTCATCTGCTCTACTAAAGCCAAACCTTTGTCCTTGGCCGCTTAAGGTTTTATATAGAACGTAGTCCCTGGGCCTTTTATCAATAGAGACTATTTAAAATTTTGTGTTTCGCCTTTGTACTGCCTAGGGACAAGCCCCTAGGCGACTACTGGCCAAATCCTAAGCAGCTAAAGGCCCAAATTTTATTCTAATACACAACATCCTGAATCCTCCCCTCAATTTAGGAAGTAGCCGCTTAGCTGGAGCTAGTAAAAAGCTAGGTCGAGCTAGTGGCGCCTTAGGTCGAGCTAGGAAAGTATTAGCTGGAGCTAGCCAAACCCTAGGTTGAGCTAAGAAAAAGTTAGCTCATTGGCCCTTAGTAATAAGTTCACTAAGTCATTACTTTAACTTATTAGTAACAATTGGCCCCTTAGGCGGTTTAGCAGGCGGCGAAGCCGCCGCAGGCCTAGCGATGTGCAGGGGGGCCGCGAAGCGGCAGACCAAGGCGCTGCAAGCGCCGCAGGGCCGAGCAGACCTGCGAGCCCCGAAACGTAGCGCCTGCCGAAGGCAGGAGGCCCCCCAAACAGCCCTTCAGCACATAAAAAAAGCCAGCAGAACATCATTCTACTGGCTAAATGGGGCTTAAATTATGGCCCTAATAATAGAGTAATTTGAAATATTGCAGGCCTTCTTTGGGTTGATAAAAGAGCAGGCTGCCCTTATCGAGGCGCTCTTGGACCTGGTCTAAAAACTCTCGGATATTGTAATTTTTGCTCTTAAAGACCCGAAAATAGAGGACGCCATCGGGGGCGAGGTGGTCTAAGGCAAGATTGATCAGCTCCCACATTTTGTCCACATTGGGCAAGAGATGCAGCAGGTTAATCATCGAAATAAAGTCAAACTTTTTATCGGCGGGCAGGGCCTTCATATAATCGAAGACATCAGTTTCCCAATTTAGGTTGGGTTCAAAAAGCGCTTCAAAGGCTTGTTGGTCTTGCAAAACGGGCTGACTATCTGCGCCAAACTTTTTGAAGACCGAGCGATAAATTTCGTAGAAATTTTGGGGTTCGGCGGCTTGCAGGCGTTTATTTTGGGCCAAGAACTTGCTCATCGCCTGCTCTTTTGTGTCTTGGTCTACCCCATGAAATTCCCTAAAATCGAAGCGATGAAAAAGAGGGAAGAAACTCAGTGGGAATCGGCATCCCAGCTCTAGGGCCGACTTTGCTTCGGGTCGTTTTAGGCGTTCGCAAAGGGGGTGCACCATATAGGTTTTGAGCAGCAGGCTACTGATGTGCGAGTCCTCCTTGGGTGTTTCAATTTTTAATACTTCAGAAACCATTATTCAGCGTTTAGGTAGTTGGTCAAATACTGGAAATGAGGACCTAATTGGCCATTGAGGGTCACGCTAGCCCGCTCGATCATTTTGGTATCCTTTAGGCCGAGGAGCTCGGGCAAAACCGAGGCGATAAACTGCTCGCCAAAAGACAAAGAGGCATCTCGGGGCAGTTCATTGGGCAGATTATCGATAGTCATCATGTCGATAGTTTCGGGGGCATAGGGTGCCACCGCCTTGGCCTGTTGGGGATCATAGCCAAAAACGGGCTCGGCGATTGTGCTTGCAAAAAGCGTGGAGGGAATCGAAGCAGCGGGGGCGATATCGCAGGTCACATCGGCGATCACTTGGATCTTAAAGTCCTTGGATTTCATCTGCTCGGCGGTAAAAAACTGGGGCGCGCGATTATCCCAATAAATGCCGTTAATCATCAGGTCGGCGACCTTTGTATAGGGTTCAAAAATGGAGGTATAGCGTTCGGGATGGGCAAAAAACTCGCTTTGGTCGTAATTTGCGCCTTCGGCTTTGGGGGCCACATAATCCTCACAGCAAAGCTGAGTAAAAACGGGGCCTTCGCTTGCATTATTCAGAAACTCTTGGGGGCTTAGGCGTTGGAAGCCTGCATTTTCGAGTACCTCAGCAGCGCCATTAGCCACACGGCCAGCGCCCGTAAGGACCACCTTCATATTGGGCCAATTCACTGTTTTATAATAAGCGGTAGCCTCGGCCATATCCTTAAACTTGATCATTTGGGGCAAGTTATACGCCTTGGTCCGATTGCCATAAGTCATCAGGCCATTATGAGCGCCGGCGATTCCTGCGAAGCGGCCGAAAGCGATCACGCGCTTGCCTGTTTCGTCGGTTAGCACCTCATAATCAAGCAGTTGAATATTCTTTTCGATAATTGCTTGCAGGAGTTTGCGGTTATAGGGTTGCTCCTTGATGGTATGCGAGAAAAAGCAATACTTTTTATTGGGAATCAATTGATTGATGGGCACTTCCTTCACGCCGAGCAGCAGCTCTCTATCGCTAAGATCTTCTTGGAGTTGGAGGCCGGCGGCTTCATATTCTTCATCCTTAAAGCAGCGATTGGGAGAAGGTTGGACCAGAATATCGAGTTGGGGAAACTTAGCGAGTAGCTCCTTGCATTGTTGGGGGCTGAGGGGGACTCTAGAATCTGGTGGGACCTTACCTTCACGTATAATTCCGATTTTCATAGCTAAGATTTTAAATTTTTTGGTGGTTTAGAGAACTTTTCGGTCCTTAAGATAATTAAGTGGATGCATAAAAGGAAAAGACGGTCCGTCTTCTTATGAATAGTCGGTAGAGAAAGCCGAAGAAAATAAAAATGGGGGCTTGGAAACTTTTTCTTTCTTGTAAAAGTTCTATATTTGTCGCCCGCTCGAAAGGAGGGGGAAACAATTACCACTGGGGCTGACTGGAATCGACAGCATTGGACGGTTGGTAAGTAAGCATGCCGAGTCAGGTGTACTCACACTCGTTAAAACTGGTGCATAACAATTTTAAGTGGCAACACTAACTATGCTTTGGCTGCCTAATTAGGCCCTTTTAAAGGAAACTAATAACAGTCAATTCGCCACTAGCTTGAGGCCTAATACACAGCTAGTCGCATTAACACAACCCCTTAGGATCGCTGCAAAGGCTTGTTTTCACCGGCGTAGTTAAACTTTTGAAAACTGGAAGTGCGTTCGTCTGCAGTAAAACTTCTCGCACTTTAAGATTTAGATTTATTGCTAAGCATGTAGAAAGCTTATTAGCGCATTGACTGGACGAGGGTTCGAATCCCTCCAGCTCCACAGATGAAAAGAGAAAGCCAAACCTTTAGGGGTTTGGCTTTTTTTTGTGGGGGGGGGTATTTTATAAGATATACATTTTTTACAACTAGTAGTTGCTTTTTTGGGCAGCTCACAACTCTATCTTATTGAATTTAAGCCATTTACGAAAATTAGATATTAAAATCTTGCAGTATTTTATAATTTTCTATATAGCGATTTAATAATTGCATAGTCAGTTATATTGAGCCTATTAAGATTTGATTAGCCAAACTTGCTATATGGATAGCCGAAAGCTGATTTAATTCATCAGGTGTAAAAGGTGGGTTATCTCCTCTGTAATTGGTTACCTTTATTAGTCTGTATCCGTGAGTATCTGCCAAATGTTTTATATGTTTAGACACATCATTATAAACTCTACTGGCACAAATTATTACATCACAATTATGTTTTAACACATAATCATTTAAACGGTCTTGTAAGCCACCAGCCCTTAAATAGTCTCCCATACTCTCAATACCTACTTTATAACCTAAACAAATTAGTACATCTGAAATATCATCCCCATTAGGTAATGGTAAAGTGTAGGTGTAAGAAGTGTTAATGTAGGTTTTGATCAATTCTTCCTTTAAAATTTTTATAGTACCTGATTTACCACAACCTTCCTTACCCCATACTTGTATAATTGTTTTCTGTTTCATTCTACTGTTAATTTAAAAATGATACTCTCAAAATCCTTTATAGCGTTTGTTTTTAGAGCTTCTGCTAAATTAAGATAATCTTTTACAGTTCTTTCTATTTAGTGAATTTTCCCCTACAATTTCACGGCCTTGCCATACAAGTTAAAAACCAGCTAACTACAAAAAAACTTACAAAGTAGACATAAAAAAAGGGCCAAGCCCTATAGCTTAAACATAAAGTTAACTTAATCCAAGTTAAAAAGCAAAATCCCCCAAATATATCAAAGAACAAATAGCCTGAAAAATAAGGCCTCGGCCTAGCGATGTGCAGCAGTGGCCCAAAGGGCCAGACCAAGGCGGCAAAGCCGCCGCAGGGCCGAGCGAATAGCGAGCTGCGGAACGTAGCGCCCGCCGCAGGCGGGAGGCCCCAAAACAGCAGCGAGCTGCGGAACGACAACAAGGCCTTTAGGCCGCAGTTCGACGACCGAAGGGAGTAACCGCCCGCCGCAGGCGGGAGGCCCCAAAAGACAACTATTATTCTTCTTTTAAAATGAGGATAGCAAAGTATTTTTAGTGGAGAGGCTGCTATTGGGGAGGGTACATTCCTAGATATAAACCTGCTTTGTTATTGCAGTATTCGGTCCGTTTTTTCTACATTTGGCGTAGGGCAGCTCGAGGATTTATTGTTCGTTGAAAAGAATAAATCTATGGGGCTTGTCCTTTTTTTTGTTTAATTCAAAAGGCCATCCTATAAAAATGGTTTCTAGTTGTTTATATTCATACAATAGGCCCCTAAAAATTACTGAATAAAAAAGATATGTCAGAAAAGCAAGAAATAACACAATCCCAATTAGAGCAATACCTAGCCAAGGCTGCATGGATTTTAAAAGGGCCTGTAGATGCCTCTGATTTTAAGATATACATCTTTCCTTTACTCTTCTTTAAAAGAATCTCTGATGTATGGGATGAGGAATATAAAATAGCTCTGGAAGAATCGGGTGGAGATGAAGAATACGCTAATCTTCCAGAATTTCATCGCTTTGAGATTCCCGAAGGTTGTCATTGGAGAGATGTAAGAGGTACAACTCAGCATGTAGGGCTAGCCATACAAAAAGCGCTAAGAGGCATTGAAAAGGCCAACCATGACTACCTCTCTGATATTTTTGGAGATGCACAATGGTCTAATAGTGCTAAATTATCGGATGAGCTACTCGTCAATTTGATTGAGCATTTTTCAGCCTATGAGCTTTCTAACAGTTTGGTAGATGCTGATATTTTAGGAAAAGCCTATGAATATCTGATCAAGCATTTTGCAGATTTGACCAATAAAAAGGCTGGAGAATTTTATACTCCTCGAAATGTGGTTCGTTTGATGGGGTTGATCATTGATCCTCATGCGAAAGAAAGCATCTATGATCCTGCTTGTGGTACGGGGGGAATGTTATTAGAGTGCATTCATCACCTAAAAGAAAAGGGTGAGGATTATAGAACATTGAAGCTTTATGGACAAGAGAAAAACTTGACTTCTTCCTCTATTGCTAGGATGAATATGTTTTTACATGGTCTTCAGGATTTTGATATTGTCCGAGATGACACCTTACGCACCCCTGGCTTTATTGAATATGATAGTTTAAAGACTTTTGATTGTGTAATTGCCAATCCGCCCTTCTCTTTGAAAGCTTGGGGAGCTGAAAACTGGGTAAATGATCCTTGGGGGCGTAATATAGCGGGTACACCTCCTAAGGGGAATGCTGATATGGCTTGGGTACAGCATATGATTAAATCTATGAAACCTAAGACTGGGCGAATGGCTGTAGTCTTGCCACATGGGGTTCTCTTTCGAAAAGGCAGTGAGGGTAAAATTAGAAAAGTACTTTTAGAAGAGGACTTAGTAGAAGCTGTAATTGGTTTGGGGGCAAATATTTTTTATGGAACGCAACTAGCGGCCTGTATTTTAGTCTTCAAGGCTCAAAAGGAAGAAAAGAAAAAGGACAAGGTCATCTTTATAGATGGTTCAGATCAAATCCGCATAGGTCGAGCGCAAAACTTTCTAGATCAGGAGCACATCAAACAGCTCTTTGCTTGGTATCGGGACTATGAGGATGTAGAAAACTATGTAAAAGTGGCTAGTATGGAAGAGCTCAAAGAGAATGACTACAACCTCAACATTCCGCTTTATGTCGAAAAAATCATTGAAGACAACCTTCCTTCTGTGGAAGAAGCTATGGCTGATTTAAAAACGGCTTGGCAAGAGAGTTTAGATGCGGAAGAACATTTTAAGAAGATTTTGAAAACATTCCTCTAAGAAAATGACTAATCAAGAATTTATAGATAAAATTATCGCAGAATATAAGAAAGCCAGAAACCTCATTCATACAGATGGAGGCTATAGGATAACTCGGGGACTTAGCCATTCCATTTCAGGAAGTGCAGAAGACCTTTTTGCGCTATTCATTGCCCAACAACTTGATGATGAATCATTGCACTTTATTGTGGACAAAACCACTACGATTAGGTTTTCTAGACACAAAAAATCTACTAGTTTCAGGCCCGATTTAATGATTTTAAAAGAGAATGTTTTAACTAATTATTTTGATCTTAAAACTGATTTGGGCTGGAAACGAGATCTATCAAAATATTTAGAAGCGAAAAATACGCTTATTAAGAACTTAATCCATAAGAAGAATTCAGATTTTTGGATCAACTGGGAGAGCAAACAGACAATAAAGGCATCTAAAGACTTAAAGTATCAAATAGTTGTATTGTCTGGTAAAAATATTTCTGAAAAACAATTAGCGGCTAACATTGAAAAAGCCGCCTCTCTCCCCTATGTTGAGATGTATATTTTAACTGATGGACAGCATCTTAACTATTATCATGATAATGAAGCAAAGCTGATCAAAATCAAGAAAGAAGAGTTTGATCGATTGAAAGAACATACAAAGTCTATGGTAGGCTAAAAAATATAAACATGACCCAACAACAACTCGAAAAATATCTCTGGGGTGCGGCCACCTACCTACGTGGCACCATCGATGCGGGGGACTACAAGCAATACATCTTTCCTTTATTATTTTACAAGCGAATTTGTGATGTATGGGATGAGGAATATGAAGAAGCCCTAGCAGAAAGTGATGGGGATTTGGAATATGCCGCCTTTGCAGAAAACCACCGCTTTCAGTTGGCCGAAGGGGCCCATTGGAAAGAGGTGAGAGCTGTAACAACGAATGTAGGTCTTGCTTTGCAAAAAGCCATGCGAGAGATTGAAAAAGCCAATCCCGATACCCTTTATGGCATCTTTGGAGATGCCAACTGGAGCAATAAAAACCGATTGAGTGATGAAACCTTGCTCAATCTGATTGAGCATTATTCGCAGGAAAAGCTGAACATGAAAAACGTCTCCGATGATAAATTGGGGAATGCTTATGAGTACCTCATCAAGCAGTTTGCTGATGATAGTGGACATACTGCAGCAGAGTTCTATACCAATCGTACGGTAGTCAAGTTGATGACCTTGATTATGGATCCTAAAGCTGGGGAGAGCGTCTATGATCCTACCTGTGGCTCTGGGGGACTCTTATTGAACTGTGCCCTACATCTAAAATCTGAAGGCAAAGAATACCGTAGCCTCAAGCTCTACGGGCAAGAGATCAATCTCATTACTTCTGCGATTGCTCGGATGAATATGTTTATGCATGGGATAGAGGACTTTCATATTGTGCGGGGAGATACCCTTTCTGATCCTGCCTTTATGCAAGATGATGCCCTGCAAAAATTTAATGTAATTCTGGCCAATCCGCCTTATTCCATCAAACAATGGGATCGTTCTAGCTTTGAGAATGATCCTTGGGGGCGTAATATCTGGGGGACTCCGCCGCAGGGTTGTGCGGATTATGCTTTTGAGCAGCATGTTCAGCAGAGTTTAGATGAGGACAATGGCCGTTCCATATGTTTATGGCCTCATGGTATATTATTTCGTGATAATGAAAAGTTGATGCGTAAGGAAATGATAAAGACCGATACTATAGATTGTATCATTGCTTTAGGCAAAAATTTATTTTACAATTCATCAATGGAATCTGCACTGTTAATTAGGAGAACTAATAAGGATAAAAAGAAAATTGGAAAAATTTTATTCATCAATGCATTTGACCAAGTAAAAGACGAAAAAACTATCTCATATCTCCTTGACAAACACATTAACAATATATATAAGGCATATAAAGATTACAAGGATGTTGATGGTTTCGCTAAAGTTGTAACAAATGAAGAAATTCTGAAAAACGATGGTTCTCTTCTTGTAACTAAATATGTCAAATCATCTCGTCTTGTCGAAGATAATATTCTGTCCTTATCAGAAGCCTATAAACAATGGAATGTATCTGGAGAAAGATTAAAAGATCATATGACTAAATTGCTAAATGAACTATAATGAAATTAAATGTGGATAAAAAGAACTGGAGGTTTGTAAAGCTAGGAGATGTTGTTACTAAAAAAGAAGAAAATGATAAGGAAAATGCCAAAAATCGCTTTACTCGTTTTTTAAGAGTAAAAAATCTTAATGTAGAAACTTTACATATTTATTCTTGGGAAGATCAGGGAAATGTTGAGTTACCTCCAACATTCTACAAAATTTTCAGAAAAGGACAAATACTTTACCCTACTAGAAATCCACATTTACGACGAGCCGCTTTAGCCTCATTTGATGGTATATGTGGAGAAAAAACATTAACATTAGAACCAAATAACAGTATAGTTGACCCTAGTTTCATTCCATTCCTTTTTCATAGTCAAGCTTTTTATAATCATACAACATCTGCTATTATTGGATCTACTAATCCTCATGTGAGATGGCGAGATGTCGCCAACTACGAATTCCTCCTCCCCCCTTTAGAGGAGCAGGGTCGTTTGGCGGAATTGCTTTGGGCGATGGATGCTGTGGTGGAGAGGGAGAAGGGGGTGTTGGAGCGGTTGGAGGTGACTAAAGCAACTATGTTTAATGAAATGCGCAAATTAAGACAGCGGTCATATGACTTACTAGAAAATCTAAGCCTAAAAATTTCTTCAGGAGGAACTCCAAGTCGGCAAAAATCAAAAATATATTTTGAACAAGGAGAAATACACTGGGTAAAAACTAAAGAACTAAATGACGGAATAATATATGATACCGAAGAAAAAATAACTGAAATAGGGCTTAAAAATTCAAGCGCAAAAATGTATCCAAAGAATACAATTCTCCTAGCAATGTATGGAGCAACTGTAGGAAAACTAGGAGTTATTAACAATACTATGTCCTGTAATCAAGCATGTTGTGCTATTATACCTAACCTTGAAAAGGTAGACACTTGGTTTTTATTTTACTACCTATTAGCCTTACGAAAAAGGTTAATCTCTCTATCTGTAGGATCTGCACAACCTAACATTAGTGCCTCCTTGATAAAGAAATTAAAGATACCATCTATACCTCTAAATGAACAAAAAAAGTTCTCTACTAAATTATACTTTATTGATCAAACTGTTAAATCAGTAAAATCTCAAATCACTCACTCCCAATCCTTACAAAAGTCCTTGATTAATCAGATATTTTAAGTTGGAGTAATTTGGCTTATGGCTGTATAGGAGGATAATGTGGAGCTAATTGCCATAACAAAGCGGAGCAAAAAGGCTTATTCTAAGCGCTATAGAATATTAAATGAGGTAAAAAACACAAAGATGAATCATAATTCTAGTTTAAACATTGTCGACCCTGATGATCCTGCAGAAATTGAAAAAAGGAACAACCGAAAACTTACAGCTGATAAAATCAGGCAAATACTTAGTAAGGTTTTAGAACGAAGATCTGCATCAGAAAGAAGATGGATTTGGGAGCTAATGCAAAATGCAAAAGACGTTCCTAATAAGTTTGGGAGTGTGTCTATACAAATAGTTCTAGAACCTGAGCAATTAACGTTTAGACATAATGGGAATCCTTTCTCATTAAAGAATATTTTCAGTTTGATCCAACAAGTAAGTTCAAAGGATTCTACAAACCAGAATGAATCAGTAACAGGTAAGTTTGGGACGGGTTTCATAAGCACGCACCTTCTTTCAGAAATCATAAAAGTTAAAGGTGTTGTAAGGCATAAAAATACACATCGGTCTTTTGAGGTATTACTAGATCGAAAAGGAGACACTAGTGAGGAACTTTTACCCAAAATTGAAAAGGCACTAGATAAAATTAGGCAGATAGAAGACAACAATCTCTATCCGATCTTTCATGACTATGAGGAGCAGAGAACAGAAAGTGATTATGATACAGCCTTTATTTATGAGTTAAACTCTGAAGCTAGATTTAAGTCTGCTAAAGCTGGGTTAGATGATTTAATCAACACTCTTCCTCAGACTTTAGCTAACTTAAAAGTAATTAAGAGAGTTGAGGTGCTAGACAGAACTGGAGCAGTAGAAGAAAAGCAAGTCTATGAATGTAGAATTGTTGAAGAAACTGAAATTTTCCGTAAAGCAACTATTGATATACTAGGAGCTAATAGTAAAAATTTTATATGTTTTCTGTTAGAAAATTTAGTATTGCTTGCAGAGGTAAATAATTTTGGAGAGATGCAATTACAGGAGGCCTTTGGTAAGCAGCCTTATCTATTCAGAGATTTCCCTTTAATTGGTTCTGAAAAGTTTTATTTTCCATTTATTATCAATGGGTTTAAATTCAATCCGACTGAGGACAGAGACGGAATTTTACTACATAGTTTTGAAAGCAATGATGCCAATCAAAATCGTAGCTATATTGAAAAAGCTATAGACGGAGCTCTTGAATTTTCAAAGTGGTTAATTGATCACAATGCTAAAAATCGCTTTGTTTGTGCGTTTAATCGACTCCCTGATGAAAAGTGGGAGGATCAATCTAAAGAGTGGTATCTGACCTATCAAAAAGACTGGAGACAGAAATTACTAGATTTACTATTAGTTGAAACAACTCAAGGGATTACGTCTCTAAGAAGGAGTACTATACCTAACTATGGCAACCGCCATATAAAACATGAGGTAAAATTTCAATTCTATGATTTGGCTATGCCTATTCTAGGTAAAGATAAGATTCCTAAAAGAGATCTTTTAATTGACTGGATTGACGTTTTAGGTCCTGAAGGAGAACAAGAAACTTGGGGGATTAACATTCAAACTGACTTAGAGGATCTTCTAAAATTAGTTGCGAATGCTACTACAAAGGAAGAGCTAAGCCGTCGACATTTTGATTCAATTAGCTCAACTGAAGAATGGTTAAATACTCTTTATGCTTTTTTAACTCAAGAAAAAAAGACTGAACTCTTTGATCAGTATCAAATTATTCCAAATCAAAACGGTGAATTCAAGTTTATTGGAAGTCTTTATTTGGAAGACAGGGAGTCTCCTATTCCTGACGTCTTTTTAGATATACTAAAAGATATAGATGGAGATTTGGACTGGCGAGGTGATTTAATTGATAGAAATGTGCGCCTTCCTAATCAAAACATTGAAAAAAGGAGTCTAACAGATATAAAGGAGTGTATTAACACTATCCTAAAAAAAAGACAACCCAACAATAACAACGTATTTGAAAATACTTTTTCAAATCGCCAGGATAGTTTATCCATACTCATACGTTTAACATCTATCGTAGATAAGAGACCTACAAATGATGACATAAGAGCTAATATTTTCAACAAAGCAAAAGACTTATTCAAGCTTGAGCAGAGTTTTAATATAGTTCCTGGCTCAAAGAATTTCAACTATGAACCAGCTTTAAAACTACTTATTGAAAAGATTAACCTTAAAATTCAAGAGTACAACAACCTACCTAGACTATCGGCACAGTTGGAGCTAGATATTGAGCCTACTGTATTATGGCTTAATGACTATTTATCTATTTTATCCAAGGATACCTATAGCACTCTTCTTAATGTGGGAAATATTATCCCTAATAGAAAAGACGAATTTTGTGCTTATGAGGACATAAAAAGCTTTGGGGAAGAAGGAGTCCCCTTAAATGATGATCTTATTAAGATATTATATAGACTAGACAACAAGGAAGACTGGGCGCAATTTTTAGTTCGAGACGGTATTACAATAAAGTTTACAGACAAAAAAACTTTCAATGACTTAGGGGCCACTATTACAGACTTTATCAAACAGATTGAAGTTGAAACTGCAAATGACCCGACATATATCAATACCTATAAAGATGCTTTACTAGATCTTATTGATTGGTCTAATGAAAATATTAAGCTAACAAGGGACTATCTTAATGTGTTTGAAGACAAGGCTAAAGAAATCTTCTTTAAATTGACCTTAGAGGGAAGTAGTATAAGTATGAACTCTATAAAAATGCTTCAAAATGAAAATAATATTGAATTATTAAATGAGCTATCTAAGTCAGATATTGACAAACATCAACTAAAAAAAATAATTGAAATTGCAGGTAAACTTGGTAGCTTAGGTAAAATCTTATCACATGCAAAAGAACTACTTGACACTGAGGAAGATTTTCAATTCAAGATGAAAATCGGGACTCAGGTCGAAAATATATTTAAAGAGGCTTTAAACAACCAAGGCCTTAACGCAGAAGTAATACATCATGGTAAAGGTCCTTTTGACTTAGAAATTAAGAATAGTAACAATAATAAGTCTTTTTTCATTGAGCTCAAGTCTTTTAAACAAGGCTCAACCGCCCCTTTACACTTTGCAGAGAGTCAAGCCAATTTTGCAATTCAATCACCTCATAACTATGCAGTTTGTCTATTGGCAAGACCTTCATCTACAGAAGAGATAACTATTTCTTACATCCAGCAAGCATCTAAATTTAGAATGTGCTTAACGCCTATTTTTCAAGCTGCACTAAATGATTTAGCGACATTCAACAATATTCTTACTAAAAATCACCTTCACCTAGTTTTCATGGAATACATTCGTATTAAAGTCAATAAAGACATTATGCTTGAAAACCCCATATCGTTTACTACAATAGTAAGTCAAATTAAAAATTACCTAGCTTAAAACAACCCCAACATGCCCTTCACCGAACTCAACACCATAGAACACTACATCATTCAGCAGCTCACAGGCGTCAATCTCAACAAAAAGGAGTTGAAAGAGCAAGCGCCGGTATATGGAGCCCAGTGGCAATATAAATCGGGCCAAGAGCTGGGTCGAAATATGCAGGAGATTTTAGTTGAATCTGAGCTAAAAAAGGCCTTGATTCGATTGAATCCTTCGATTGCGGCAGCGCCTGAACGAGCTGAGGAGGTCTTACATAAGATGCGAGCGGTTTTGATTGCAGTGAATCGGACAGGTTTGGTACGAGCAAATGAGCAATTTGCCAGTTGGTTGTTGGGGGAAAAGACCTTTGCTTTTGGTAAAAAGGGGATGCATGTTCCCATTCACCTCATTGATTTTGAAAATCTGGAGAACAATAGCTATATCATTACGAATCAATATCATGTTCGAGCTAGAGAAACTAAGATTCCTGATGTTGTGCTATTGGTGAATGGGATTCCTTTGGTTGTAGGGGAAGCCAAAACGCCTATACGGCCTGCAGTATCTTGGTTAGATGGGGCTCATGAGATTCATGCTATTTATGAAAATGCCATCCCTCAGCTTTTTGTGCCTAATGTCTTTTCCTTTGCAACTGAAGGCAAAGAGCTCTACTATGGTTCGGTCCGCTCGCCGCTCAACTTTTGGGCACCTTGGCGACTACAAGAAAAAGACAATAATAATACTTTAGTAAGGGCCTTAGGGCTACAGGAAGTTGGAGACGAATTAAAAAGTCTGCTTTCTCCTAAGGTTTTGTTAGATATGCTACAAAACTTTGCCATTTACACTACGGATAAGAAAAAACGCAGGATCAAGATTGTTGCTCGTTTTCAGCAGTATGAGGGAGCCAATATGATTGTTGATCGGGTGAAAGAAGGCCGAATCAAAAAAGGCTTAATTTGGCATTTTCAGGGCTCGGGAAAGTCTTTTCTGATGCTTTTTGCTGCTCAAAAGCTGAGAAAAGTAGCAGAATTGCGTTCTCCTACGGTCATTGTTTTAGTTGATCGGGTTGATTTAGATACACAAATCACAGGAACGTTCAATGCCGCCGATGTTTCTAATATGGTTGGAGTAAATAGTATCGCTGAACTACAGAACTTACTAGAGAGAGATACTCGAAAAATACTGATTAGCACCATTTTCAAATTCAAAGATGCTAAAGCCAATCTCAATACTAGAGATAATATCATTGTGTTAGTAGATGAGGCCCATAGAACGCAGGAAGGAGACCTTGGCCGAATGATGCGGGCGGCATTACCTAATGCTTTCTTATTTGGATTGACAGGGACTCCGATCAACAAAGCCGATAAAAATACTTTTTGGGCCTTTGGAGCGGAAGAAGATAGCAGTGGCTATATGACCCGCTATACTTTTCAAGACTCTATTCGAGATAAAGCCACACTCCCCCTGCACTTTGAGCCTCGTTTGGTTAATGTACATATTGACAAAGATAAAATTGATGAGCTCTATGCGCAGCTTACAGAGGAAATGCAACTAGATGACTTATCTGCGGATGCACTAGGACGAAAAGTGGTCAAGATGACTGAATTTCAAAAGGCTCCTAAACGAATGGCAGCAATTGCAAAAGATATTGCTGCACATTTTAAAGAGAAAGTAGCGCCTCATGGTTTTAAAGCGATGTTGGTTGCTCCTGATCGTTTTGCCTCTGTCCAATACAAAGAGCTTTTAGATCAATATTTCCCAACAGATGCTAGCATTGTAGTAATTTCGACCAATGCCAATGATGATTTTGAGTTTAAGCAAAAATGGGGAATGGAAAAAGATGCGCAGGAAAAAGCTTTAGAAAAGTTCAACGATCCTAAATCCCCAGTCAAATTTGTTATTGTTACTGGAAAACTCCTGACTGGTTTTGATGCGCCTATTCTACAGACAATGTATCTAGACAAGCCACTGAAGGCGCATACCCTTCTTCAGGCTATTTGTCGTACTAATCGCTTGTATGATGGTAAAACATTTGGTCGAATTGTAGATTATTTTGGAGTCTTTGATGATGCAGCTAAAGCCTTAGAATTTGATGAGCGTTCTGTTCAAACAATAGTATCCAACCTACAGGAGTTGAGAGATCAGGTAGATGCAGCCATGCTCAGCTGTCTATCGCATTTTGCTGGAGTAGATAGAACCCTTGAAGGTTTTGAAGGCTTAGAAGCCGCTCAAGAAGCAATCAAAGATGATGCAAGCAAAGATGCCTTTGCAGGAGACTACGTTTTTCTATCCAAACTTTGGGAATCACTATCGCCCGATCCGGTTCTGAATAAACACAAACAAGATTACCGTTGGTTGACAGAAGTGTATCAATCTGTAAAACCTTCCTCAGATAATATTGGAAAGCTACTTTGGCATAGCTTAGGCGCTAAAACCTTAGAACTCATTCACAGTAGTATTGAGGTTGATGGAGTTTCAGATGATTTGTCAGAGTTTGTATTAGATGCTGATGTGATTGAAGATATTTTCAATAATCCGAACCCAAAAGACATTAAAAAACTGGAGCTTGACTTAATTAAGCGTTTCAAAAAACATAAAGGCAATGCATCTTTTAAAGCCTTGAGTGAACGCTTAGAAAAATTAAGAGATAAAGCAGAGGCTGGACTAATAAAAAGTATCGATTTCATTAAAGAGCTTTGCAAATTGGCTCAAGAGACTGTGCAGGCGGAAAAAGAAGCACTCAGCCAGGCTGAACAAAAGGATGCAAAAACAGCTCTTACGGAACTATTCCTAGAGGCAAAAACAGCGCAAACGCCTGCAGTAGTAACCCGTTTGGTTAATGATATTGATTCGATTGTAAAAGTAGTGCGTTTTGATGGCTGGCAAACTTCTGCTAGTGGAGAACGAGAGGTACAAAAATCTTTGCGTAAAACACTGCTAAAATATAAACTACATAAAGAGCATGAGCTTTTTGAAAGGGCTTATGAGTATATCAAGGAGTATTATTAAGACAAAAAGCCATGACAGAAGTTACCCAACATCTACTCACACAAACTGCGACTATAGGCAGGCTCTATGATAAAATAGAAAAAAGCCAGGGGCTTCGCTTCAATATCTTTGAGCTGTTGAATGTTCAATATGATGAGGTATCTACTCATTCAGCATTTATTGCTGACTTACTAGACCCCAGGGGAAGCCATGATAGGGGAAGCATTTTCCTTAAGGCATTCTATGATTCTATTTTAACCGAACTTAAATTTGATCCCGCAGCTAATTATGAGGTTGCTGTGGAGCACTACATTGGAAAAAAACAGGAAAAGAGGGAGGGCGAATTGATATTTTAGTCCAGAAAAATAATCAAGCTGAAATTGTAATTGAAAATAAGATTCGTGCCTCTGAGCAAGAGAATCAGTTAATGAGATATTTTACCTTTATCCAAAAAAATGGTCATGCTGATGCGATATTGCTTTATCTAACTTTAAATGGATGTGAATCCATAGATAAAACACTTTCTACAGGGAAGGAGTACACGGCTATTTCTTATGCGACTCATATTCTTCAATGGCTAGAGTCCTGTACTCAACTTGCAGCCAACCACCCTACTTTAAGAGAGACTATTGTCCAGTATGTACAGCTCATTCAAAAATTAACGAATCAACATTCCAATCAGCTTATGAATAAAGAAATAGCAGCTGTTATATTAAAAAATTCGTCAAATCTAAAAGCTTTTTTCGATTTACAAGGAATGGGGCCCTACATCAAAGACCAGTTAATCAAAAAACTCGAAGAAGATATTACAGAATTTTGTAGGTCCTCAGGCAAAGTTGAACTGTCTAAATTCAATCTTTCTTATAAAGAATACACAGGATTCGAAATCCATAACGATTTCTTAAGGTCTAAGAACCTAGCTATTTGTTTCGAGTTTGACTTGGCCAATCTAAGCGACTTTTGTTTAGGGTTCATCTACATAGATCAAAACAAACCCACCAACAAGCAATATATCAAAAAACTCCAAGAAGAATTCATCTCAACCTTTGGAAAACATCAAAGCTCTGCTTTCTGGCCCTCTTATATTAGCATGCCCAAATATACCAATTGGGACGAGCAAACCTTCTTAGCTATTCAGGATGGCAGTTTCCTAAAAGCTATAATCGAGAGTATTAACAAGTTGCTAGAATGTGCTGCTGATGCAGAATAATCTGATGAATCTAATTCTCTTTAAGCCCTCCCAAAACAAATACAGCCCTACAGGCCCGAAGGGCCGCAGGCCTAGGGGCCTGAAAGGGGGCCGCGCAGCGGCAGACCCAGGGCGAAGCCCGCAGGGCCGAGCAGACCTGCGAGCCCTGAAAGGGCCCGCCCGCCTTCGGCGGGAGGCCCCAAAAAAACGACCAACAGCAATCTCCAAATGGCCCCTTAAGGCTGACTCCCCCCTATAATTTTTCGGTAAGTGAGGTTGATTCTAGCCGCCCGTACCCTTTTTTGAGCCGGAACCTGATGCAACCAATGATGCTGTAAGCCGCCTGTCATGAGCAGCAATGAGCCCGGACTTAAGGCTATTTGCAGCTTTAATGCCTTGTTTTTTCTATGTTTTAAATCAAAACGCCTGATCGCCCCAAGACTCACAGAGGCAATCGTTGGATTTACCCCCAACTCTTTCTCATCATCAGCATGCCAACCCATTTTATCATGCCCATCTCGATAAAGATTCAATAATACACTGTTGAATTTCTGCCTCGGCAGGAGCTGCTCGATTTGCTGCTTGATCTCTAAAAGCGCTGGGGTCCATGGATCTGGCCGACACAAAATGCCCGCATATTTATAATGATAGCCCGCATCTGCATGCCAAGCCGTTAATCTCGGTAAAGGATGGGTTTTTCCATACATTTTAATTTTTTCTTGCCGCCAATTGATCGTTTCTTTTATTTGCCGATAGTAAGCAGCGGCTTTTTCTGCCGACAAAAAATTTGGCATGACCCAAAGCTCCCCTCCCACTAAAATATGCTTCTGAAACCCCGACCGAATAGGGCCTTCTTCCTGAGAAAATAAGTCCATAGTCTATCTTTTAAAATCTATTATCCCTCTAGCTATAACTCGATCTCTACAACTGGGTTCATGAAGCGAATTTGTATTTATAAGTTCCTTCTCTTCCCCCCAAATCAAAAACCCCTAGCGCAAAAACTCAATGCTAAAAAAAAACAGTAATTTTAGCCCGCAGCTAGCTGCCCGTTTTTTATTCAATTTATTTTTAAAAAACAACTAAGGCATTGAATAACAAATATATAGACCTCATTCAGCAAACCTACGACTTCCCGCAAGGAAGCTTCAAAGTAGAAGATAGCCACCTCTGGTTCAATAATATCCCCCTCAAAGAATTGGCCCAGCAGTTTGGTACCCCGCTAAAATTGACCTATATCCCCCGCATCGGAGAACAGGTGGAAAGGGCCCGCAGCTATTTCCATAATGCCATGCAAAAACATGATTATCAGCAACCTTATCTCTATACCTATTGTACCAAAAGCTCGCATTTTGCTCATGTGCTCGACGAAACGCTTAAGCATGATGCTCATATCGAACTTTCTTCCGCTTTTGATACCGAAATCGTTCTCCGCCTCCTCAAACAAGGCAAAATCAATAAGGATACTTATGTCCTTTGCAATGGCTATAAAACACCCGATTATTTTGCCGGCATCCAACGAATGATCCATGCCGGCCTCAAAAATGTGATACCCATTCTCGACTGCAAAAGCGAACTCCGCGTCTATGAAACTTTTGACGCTAAAGAGGTCCAAATTGGCCTCCGTATCGCTACCGAAGAAGAACCCTCTTTCGATCTCTATACCTCCCGCTTCGGCATCCGCCGCACCGAATTACTCGATTTCTACCGCTATCGCCTGCATAAACACCCCAAAGTGAAGCTCAAAATGCTCCACTTTTTTATCTATACGGGCATTAGCGATACCACTTATTATTGGTCCGAATTACATAAGTATATTAAGCTCTATGTGCAAATGAAACAGCTTTGCCCCGGCCTCGAAATGCTCAATATCGGCGGTGGCCTCCCTATCCAAAATTCCCTAGAGTTCGAGTACGATTACCAATATATGATCGACGAATTGGTGGGCCAACTCAAAAATTATTGCGAAGAGAAAAATGTTCCCGAACCTACTCTGGTCTCCGAGTTTGGTAGCTTTACGGTAGGCGAAAGCGGCGCCACGATCTTTAAGGTCCTGGGCACCAAACGCCAAAATGATCGAGAAATCTGGTACATTATCGATAACTCCCTGATCTCTACCCTACCCGATATGTGGGCCGAAAAACAACGCTTTATTATGCTCCCCCTCAATAAATGGAATGTGGAGTACCATCGCGTGATCCTCGGCGGCCTGACCTGCGATAATGACGATTATTATAAGATTATTTCCGAAGATGAAGAGCTCTTCCTCCCTAGCATAGAACCCGATGATGTCGAACCCCTCTATGTCGGCTTTTTCCACACCGGCGCCTACCAAGATTCCCTCAGCGGCTATGGCGGCGTGCACCACTGCCTCATCCCCTCCCCAAAACACCTGCTCGTCGATGTCGATGAAGACGGAAATATCCAATACCGCCTCTTCGCCCCCGAACAACGATCAGAAGAAGTAATGAAAATTCTCGGTTACTAATATTACTAAGGCCCGCAGCTCTCTGTGGGCTTTTTTTATGCCCATAATTAACTGTTTTTGGGGTATTACTCCCTTTGGTCGTCGGCGGTTACTCCCTTCGGTCGTCGAACTGCGAACTAAAGTTCTTGTTGTCGTTGCGCAGCTCGCTGCTGTTTTTGGGGCCTCCGCCTCCCTTCGGTCGTCGGCGCTACGTTTCGCAGCTCGCAGGTCTGCTCGGCCCTGCGGCGGCTGCGCCGCCTGGGTCTGGCCCTTCGGGCCACTGCTGCACATCGCTAGGCCGATACTGTAGGTTGAAACCTACAGCAAAACGGTATTGCTTCGCAATGATCTTTAAATGAGGGTTGAAACCCTCATGAAATTAACTTTTCGGCCATACTTGGATAAAGTTTCAGAATAGAAGCAGCCTGCAAAACCGCAAAAATGGACCAAATAATAAAAAGTTTACAAAAACGTTAGCCTTTATTTGTGTTTACGGAAAGTTATAATTATAATTGTATTCAACAACGGTTACCTACTTTATAAATATAGCACCCCATGAAATTAAAATTAAAGCTAGCCGAGCTAGAAAAACTGCCAATCAATAAGTTTGGCCCTATGCTAAAAAATGAGCTCAAAAAAGCTCGTAAAAAGGCCATTTCTCCCGAAACAGCCGTCCCCCTCGCCCTAATTATTGAACATCAGTTTGGCGAAGAAACCGCTCCCCTTATCCTCCTTGGCCATTTTACTACAGACTGGCGCAAATGGCTAAAGGATAAATTCAAAAGCCAAAAAAAATTGATGGCTATCGGTAAGGTCTATTGGTCCGCAGAAAAAGAAAGCTTTTACTTTCTGCCCGAAAAAGGCGGCCTGACCGAAACGAAGTATCAAAAGGCCGCTAAAAAAATGAGCAAAAAAGCCGCTTTTCCACTCCTCTTTGCCGCCCCCCTAACCGATGAGCCGCAAACAGAAGATGATGCTGCCGCAGCTGAAGAGGCAAACGAAACCCCTAGCCCCCAAACCGCCAGTTCAGCCAACTCCACAGCAGAAGAAGCCAGTGCCCCCCTGAGCAAGGCTGAGTTTAGCCAAATTTTCCGCAAATGTGTGAGCACACTCAAGCAATTGCGCAAAGATGCCCAAGCCGCCAAAAACAAACCCAAAGAAGAACAACTCAACGCCTGGGCCAATATCTTTTTCCAACTTCGCCCCCTGCAAAAAGAGGTAAACCTACTCGGAAAACAACAGCTCGCGATCAAAGAAACTCAACAGCTGAAGCTCCGCCTGCATGAACTGATTAAAAGCGTACAAGAGCATAAAGCAGACCTTCAACAACATATTAAGGCCCAAAAACAAGAGCTCAATCAAATGATTGCAGAGGTCAATGAGACCCTAAAAGAGCATGGCCGCCCCCCACTGAAAACAAAAAGTGCATAGCCCTGCCTATAAGGTATATAGAACTACCATTTTTAATAGTGTTTTTAGGTGAGTGTCAACATCTCAGGCAGACCGCTTAGCGTCTGCCTATTTGTTGGCCAACAAAAAAAGCGCTTAGCCTCTACAGGCTAAGCGCTTCTTTCTTTTTTCAAAACTCCTCTACTCCTCTATTTCAAACCAATAACTTTAAAGTCGGTCCGACGGTTAACCGCATGCTCTTTTGAGCTACATGGCACCCCATCCTTACATTTATTGAGCGGTAAAGTCTCTCCATAGCCCTTATATTTTAAGCGGAATTTGCTCACACCTTGCTCAATTAAGTAGTCATAAACCGCCTTGGCCCGGCGCTCAGAAAGGTCCAGGTTCTTTTTGGCAGACCCTCTAGAATCGGTATGCGAACGTATCTCCACCGAAATTTTATTGGCCTTGAGAATACGCACAATCTCATTGAGTCCACGCATATCCCTTTTGTCCAATACAGCACTGTTGGTCGCATAGTTAATATTATCTACCTTGATAATATCGCCATATTTAAAGCCAGACTGCCCAATCACCTTAAATTCGGTCCGGCGATTGACTGCATGTTGTGCTTTGCTACAACGAACCCCATCCTTACAATGATTCAAAATTTCGGATTCGCCATAGCCCTTAGCCACTAAACGATTGGCCGGAATCCCCTTGGCCACCAAATAGTTTTTTACGGCATTGGCCCGCTGCTGCGATAATCGCTGATTGTAGCTTTTAGAACCCGTGGCATCTGTATGCGAACCAATTTCTAATTTCACATGTGGATGGTCCTGCAATACTTTGAGCAACTCTTTCAAGCCCGGAGAGTTTTTGTCTACCGCCGTTTTATCATGCTCATAGTAAATATTGGCCACCTTGATGTAGTCCCCAATCGCATAATGCGATTTGCGCTCTGGCTTTCTCCGAGAAGAACCGCCTCCGCTAGAACGAGAAGAACTATTGCTCGTACTGGCTGTAATTCTGGGCCGATCTTGAGGGTTATCCATTTCAGCTACGGCAATAGCTGGCATATACTCCTGTAAGTATTGCCCCGCATCCGAAATTCGGCCAATCACAATAAATTCTAATCGTCTATTGGCCCGATGCTTATCTTCCGAACAGCGCACCCCATCCTTGCAATTATTGGCCAAGTACTTTTCTCCAAATCCTTGGTAGCGAATACGTTTTTTATCTACGCCCCGACTTACTAAGTACTCATAAGCTGCCTTGGCCCGCTTTTCTGCCAAAAGCAAATTGGCCCGATAACTTCCCTTAGAATCAGTATGCGCATAAATCTGTATGACCACCTCTTTTTGCCGCAAAAGATCCTGCACCAATTGGTCCAAGGTGTCATTCTTGATATTATCCAAACGCACCTCTTTAGGCTGATAAATATCGACCAAAATGAGTTTGTCGCCCGGCTTAAAGCGACGAGGTTCTCGGGCAGGCAAGGGCCGCTCTAACTTTAAGCGGTAAAGGTCCTCATGCCCCTGCCCTCCTGGGCGGTTAGAGCTAAAAAAGCCAAACTCTTTTTCTGCATCATAATAAAGAGAGAGCTCATCATAGGCCGTGTTTACATTAGGGCCTAAATTGGTCAGATTTCCCCATTTCACCCCATCTTCATAGCGTTCTACCGTAAAAAGGTCCAAACCACCATAGCCTGGCTGCCCATCCGAAGCAAAAAACAAACGGCCTTTGCTATCCAAAAAAGGATGCAACTCATGTCCTGCCGTATTTACGGCTGGCCCTAGGTTTTGGGGGCGGCCCCAGCCGTTTTTGGTCCGAAAAGATACATAGAGATCAAAGCCACCATAGCCACCTGGGCGGTTAGAAGCAAAATAAAGGGCCGAACCATCCTTATTAAAGCAAGCTTGGCCAGTAGAATAAGGCGTTTTATTATCTAAGGGAGAATTATGTTGAAAAAACTGCTCCTGACTATGGTCCCAACTATTCCATTTTTTCATTGGATAAAAATAGATGTCCATCATCAGACCAGATTCTGGAATGGGCCGCAGGCCATCCATATAGTTATTAGAACTAATGGCCAGCCAATCCTCTCTGGGGCTGTAGGCCATGGGGGCATCATTAATGTCTTTAGTCGGCATTTTATGCAAGGGCTGCAACTGCCCTGTTGGCTGCCCCTGTTCATCTAGCGGCAAATAGTAGTATTGATTAAAGGCGTCATTGGTCCAAGAAGTTACGCCCTCCTTTTTTACGGCCACCGATCTAGAGGAAGAGAACAACAATAAGCCATGATGCATCAAAGGCGCAAAATCAGCACTTTTGCTGTTAATGCCATCCAAGCTAAAGACTGAAAAATAGGGTTGGCTACCGCTCTCTTTTTTAATAAAGTCAAGAGCGGCCAACTCGAGTTTTACTTCCTTGGCCCATTTAGCGGGCACCCTTTGCAAGTAACTACGAGCAGCATCCAACTGCTTTTTGGTCTTGAGTAGGCGGGCATAGGGCAAATAGTAATTCTCTTTACCCTCTGCGATTAAGATTCGTTTTTTATAATAGGCCAAGGCCTTATCCAACTCATTGCAAAGCGCATAAGACTCTGCCAACTGGGCCAATAGATCAGCCTCTTCTTTAGCCCCTTCTTCTAGGGCGGTTTCAAAATGCAGAACCGCCTCTTTATAAAGTTTTTTCTGATAAAAATCTTGGGCCTTTTTCAAAGCTACACTTTGGGCCGACAGGCTTGTGCCTCCTAACAAAAGCCCAAAGCCCAAACTGAGCAAGAGCTTTTTTCCTATTCGCTGCATAGTTCTCGGATGAGTTCAATTTCTGAAATGAATGCTGCAAAGATAAGTTTTTCTTAGGGAACTCATTTAAAAACAACTCTTCTTGTGCGGGAAAGCTAAGTTTGTGTTTTTGGTCCTTAATCGGCCGAAGGCCGAAACGGCTGAGGGATGGACAGCAGTGGCCGTTAGGCCAGACCAAGGCGGCTTTGCCGCCGCAGGGCCGAGCGAACAGCGAGCTGCGAAACAGCCCGACCCGAGCGAAGCGAGTGGGCAGCCCCAAAAAAATGTCACAAAACATTAATTTTCAAAATACTTTAGTTAAGCAAACAATATTTTGGGCAAAAAGAATACGATAAAACATAAAAACAGCCTAAAGTTTGTGGTTAAATAGATTATATTAAGACAGCTTATTTTTAAGTGACCTACTTAATGCTTCATTCACCTACTAATCAATTATTTAGTCTTATGAAGAGCCCAGTTTCTAAGCCCATTCCCCACCCGCCCATCTACCCCATTGTAAAAAGTGTTCTTAGTTTAGACATCAAGCGGCCCGTACAAAGTATGATGGCTTTGGCAGAAAAATATGGTGGAATTTATCGCCTAGAAGTGCCCAACGACAGTCTAGTTATTGTGAGTGGTTTGGAGTATGTCCAAGAATTTTGCGATGAAAGTCGTTTTGACAAAAAAGTATTTTCGGCCCTAGAAAAAGTGCGTGACCTTACTGGAGATGGGCTTTTTACGGCCCATACAGAAGAGCCCAACTGGGGGAAAGCCCACCGCATTTTGACCCCTGCTTTTGGTCCACATGCCATGCAAGATATGTTTGATAAAATGTATGATGTGGCCGAACAGCTTTGTGTCAAACTGCAGCGGCTTGGGCCTGATGAGCCCTTCAATGTTCCGGCAAATATGACGCGTTTGACCTTAGACACCATTGCCCTTTGTGCCTTTGACTACCGCTTTAACAGCTTTTACAAAAACGAAATGCACCCCTTTGTGGAGGCCATGTTGTTTATTTTGCATGAGGCCAATCAGCATATGCGGCGCCTACCGATCATGAACCGTCTGATGTATAAAACCAAGGAGCGTTATAATAAGGACATTCAATATATGTATACCGTGGCCCATAAAATTTTGGAGCAGAGAAGAAAGGCCGAGGAGGCCGAGCAGGTGGATGATCTTTTGGGCCGTATGCTTGAGGGAGTTGACCCCGAAACTGGTGAAAAGCTGAGCGACCAGAATATCATCTACCAAATGGTCACTTTTCTGATTGCAGGACATGAAACGACCAGCAGCATGATGGCTTTTACCTTCTATGAAATGCTCAAGCAGCCGCATATTTTGGCCCGTGTTCAAGCCGAGGTGGATGAGGTAGTTGGTCAAGAAAAGCTGCAGTTTCATCATTTGAGCCAGCTCAAATATATGGATATGGTCATCAAGGAGTGTTTGCGCCTTTGGCCCATTGCATCGGGCTTTAACCTTCGTTCCTTTAAAGATGAACAAGTGGGCGAATACCTGATTAAACCGACCGACTCCATTTTTATCTTTTTGCCCTCTTTGCATCGCGCTCCCATTTGGGGAGAAGATCCCAAGCTATTTAACCCCGAAAACTTTTCGCCAGAAAATGAAGCCAAAATTCCCCATTCGGCCTATCTCCCCTTTGGTAATGGCCGCCGCTCTTGTATTGGCCGCCCCTTTGCCTT
This sequence comes from Saprospira grandis, assembly GCF_027594745.1. Lineage (NCBI taxonomy): Bacteria > Pseudomonadati > Bacteroidota > Saprospiria > Saprospirales > Saprospiraceae > Saprospira > Saprospira grandis. Next base: position 969,525 of record NZ_CP110854.1, read on the forward strand.
TCAGGAAGCCAAACTGGCCATTGCGATGATTTTGCAGCGTTTTGATATTAGCTTGGCCGACCCCAATTATGAGCTAGTTTTAGATGAAACCCTGACCCTAAAACCCGATAACTACTTCCTCAAGTTTAAGAAACGGCCAGGCTTTAAGCCAGTAGAAAATGGCCCCAAAGTACCCGCCAGCCAAAGCCTAAAGTTAAAAGGCGGCAAACAGATTTATGTCCAAAACAAGCCCCTACTCTACCTCGCCTATGGCTCTAATATGGGCTCCTCGAAAAAGTTTATCCAACAACTAGCCGAAACAGCCAAAGTATTGGGCTACCAGCCTAGCGTGCATAGCCTCAACGAAGCCAAAGCATTAATGGCCCAAAATAAAGGGCATTATGTCATTATTACCGCATCTTATGAGGGGCAGCCCACCCATGATGCCGAAGACTTTGTCGATTGGATTATGGAACAGCCTGAAGGTAGTCTGAATCAGGTCCAATATAGCCTATTTGGTTGTGGAAACTCGGATTGGATCCATAGCTATCAGGCTGTTCCAAGAAAAATTGATGCCCAATTAAAACGCTTAGGCGCTCAGCCATTTTTGGCCCGTGGAGAAGGAAATGCCAAGCAAAACTTTTTTGCGTCTTTTAACCAATGGCATGATGAACTCTGGCCCGCCCTCGCCAAAAGCTTAGGACAAGATGCCATTAGTCCGATCAAGAAAAAGAGCTATAAGGTCCAGTTGCTACACGATTGGCATGCACAGACTTTGGGCGAAAATGATTTTGTTCGAGCTCAATTGCTGAGCAAAAAAGAATTGGTCCAACAAGATAGCCCCTTTGCTAGCTCCAAAATTGAGCTGCAAATTGAAGTCCCCGAAGGCCAAAGTTATCAAACTGGCGGCTACATTGATATTCTGCCCCAAAACAGCCCCGCAACTATTCAACGGGTGTTGCGCCACTTTCAAATGCAACATGACCCCTATGTCAAATTGGAGTCAGAAGAGCAATCTGTTGCCCTAAAGTTGCCTTTGGACCAACATATTCGCCTGACTGATTTGCTCAAGTATTATGTAGAACTACAACGGCCCGCAGGCAAAAAATGGCTAGAAGAAGTTTTGGCCCAAACCCGCTGTCCCTTTTCGGCCCAAGGCCTTCAACAGTTTATTGACCAGTATGAGAGCGAGGTTTTGCAGAAAAATCGAAGTTTGCTCAGTATCATCGAGCAGTTTCCTGGAGCAAAAATTGACCTTGGCCAATTTATTAGGGCGCTGCCCGCTATGCGCCCCAGAACCTACTCTATTTCTTCTTCGGTTAAACAGTCTGCAGATAAGGCTAGCTTAGTAATATCTTGCATTAAGGGAGCTGCCTGGTCTGGACAAGGAGAATACCAAGGATTAGCCTCTGGCTATCTCAGCCAATTAGAAGAAGGCCAACTCCTTTGGCTCCGCTTTACCCCCAATTTACCCAACTTTCCCGCCCCCAAAAGCGAAGATAAACTCATTCTTATTGCCGCAGGTACGGGGATTGCTCCCTTTAGAGCCTTTATGCAAGAACGCAGCCTAGAGAAAAACCCAGAAAAAGCAGTATTTTTCTATGGTTGCCGAGCCAAAGAAGTAGATCAACTTTATGCAGAAGAGTTTGCGCAATGGGAAAAAGAAGGTTGGTTGGATTTACGTCCCGTTTACTCTAAAGCACCCGAAAAAGAAGGCCAAACTTATGTACAACACCGCCTTTGGGCCGATAGAGATGCCTTCTGGGCCGCTTGGAAAGCAGGGGCCAAAATCTATATCTGTGGAGATGGCGAAGGCATGGCCCCCGCTGTCCGCCAATGCCTCATGGATATTTACCAAGAAAAGGCCCAAGCTACAGAAGCCCAAGCCCTAGATTGGTTGATGCAAATTGCCGGCAAGGACAAACGCTATTTTACCGATATTTTTAGCTAAAAAATGGCGCTTATGGCCCATGAAAAGGCCCTGCAATTCCTTGCAGGGCCTTTTTGCGTTTTGCAGGGCGCAAAGCAGAGCCAGTTCGACGACCAACAGGAATATACAGCCCGACCCAAGCAATAATTTATGAGGGTTTCAACCCTCATTTTATATCGATTCGCAAAGCGATACGATCTTGCGGTGGGTTTTAACCTACCGAACTGGGTAGCCCCAAAAAAGAAAGCTTTGCTCCATACAGCTAGACAAAAAAGCCTATATTGGCGGCTAATTTTTGCTTATGTATTTAGTTGCGGAACATCAGGTTCGGGAAGAACGGGCGGGAAGAGTCTATGATTATGCTCAAGGGTTATTTCCTTTGTTGCCTAGCCGAAAAAGTGTCAAAAAAGCGTTAGATAAGGGCCTTTTGAAGGTTAATGGGCAGGCCGTTGGCACGGGCTATTACTTGCAAGTAGGCGATGTTTTGGCCCTTTGGCAGCGGCCAGTCAACCAAAAAGAGCGAGAGTTGCCCCTAGAGGTGCATTATGAAGATGAGGATTTGGCGGTGGTCTACAAACCTGCGGGACTTGCCGTTTCGGGCTATCATAAACACAATTTTCAGCAGCGTTTTAGAGCGGGTTTGCAGCCTTCTTTGGCCGAAGATGCCCTGCCCTCTCCCCTGCCCGTGCATCGTTTGGATTTGCCGACTCAGGGCCTCTTATTGGTGGGCAAACGAGCTTCTTCCCTGCGTTTTTTGCAAGCCGCTTTTGCCCAAAGAAGCATTCAAAAAACCTATTTGGCCATTGTGATGGGAAGGCCGATACAAACCAAAGGGCGACTCGATAGTCCCGTAGATGGCAAAGCCGCCGAGACCGACTATCGCTTGCTTTGGAGCGTCCCTTCTTTGCGTTCTGGGCAATTGAGTTTGCTGGAACTACAGCCCAAAACAGGCCGAAAACACCAGCTGCGGAAGCAATTGGCCCAAATTGGCTGCCCTATTGTTGGCGATAAGCAATACGGACCAAAAGGAAAGACCCTTTTGCATAAGGGTCTTTTCTTGGCTGCTGTTGGTTTGGCCTTTGCCCATCCCACAGGCGGCCAAATTGAGCTTAGTATGCCCGCCCCCACTAAGTTTTTGCGCCTATTGGAACGAGAGCGTAAGCAATGGGAGAAATACCAACCTTAACGGAAGGACCAATCGTATTTAGAAATATTCAATAAGCACTGCTTGAGCAGCTGAATGCTTTGGTAAATATCCTCTTTATGAGCCATTTCTACAGTTTGATGCACATGTCGACAAGGAATAGAAATAGCCCCCGTAATGGCCCCAGACTTTCCATATAGCTGCAAACCACCCGTATCACTGCCCCCTCCGGTCAAGATTTCAGGCTGCCACGGAATTTCTGCCGCATCGGCTGTTTCTTTCATAAATTGAACCATGCGATAATCGCAAATACTCGATCCATCCATAATTTTAATGGCGGTCCCGGCACCCAAAGCCGTAATTTTTTCATGCGCCTGAGCCCCAGGTACATCAAAGGCAATGGTAACATCTAGACCCAGACCAAAATCGGGGTTAACGTTATGTGCGGCCACCCGAGCGCCACGCAAGCCCACCTCTTCTTGGACCGTAAAAACGCCATAAACATCATAATCGAGCTGCTCGTCTTTGAGCTCTCGCAAGCATTCGAGCAAAATGAAAACGGCCAAACGGTTGTCCAAAGACTTAGAATTGACACAATCGCCCATTTCAATCAACTCCCGCTCTCGACTAATAGGATCGCCAACCGATACGTACTTCTCCAGCTCTTCTTTGCTCATGCCCGTATCAATAAAATAATCCTTGATGCTCAAGTTTTTACCTCTTTCTGCTGCCGACATCAAATGGATGGGTTTGCTGCCCATTACCCCCACAATATCCTTTTTGCCATGCACAATTACCCGCTGCGAGCTCAGTGTTTTGGGGTCAAAACCACCCAAGGTATGAAAGCGCAAAAAACCGCCCTCCTCTATATGTGTGACAATAAATCCAATCTCATCTAAATGGGCCGCCACCATGATCTTTTTCTTGGGGCCCTCGGCAGTTCCCTTCCGAACCGCATACAAATTGCCCAAAGCATCCGTAAAACAGTCATCTACCAAATCCGTTACTTCCGATTCTACAAACTGACGCAGGCGCTGCTCAAAACCAGGAGGCGCCGCCGTTTTACAAATTGTACTGAGCAAAGGGATATTTAGTTTCTCCATATTTTTATTATTTTTTTAATGTTTTTGACTCTACACTTTTGGTTTTGACCTAGTTTTAAAGGAAAAGCCCCTAAGGCCCAAATGTAGGAAGATCTGTAAAAAATATACGCTATTATTGAATAAGCGAGCAGCAAGCTACAATAAACTCATATAATAATAGTAAATTAAAGGCTCAAACAGGCAGTTATCCAACACCTTATGAAAACGAGAAATCAAATAGACCAATCTATCGATGATTTGCTGAACCGCATCGAGCAAGAGTGCCAGGAAGATCCCGACACCCTACTCAGCATTCATCCGGCCCACTATACCACCGAACACCTCTTCCAACTGCGAGGGCGTTGGCAACAACGCAACCGAGAATATCAACGGCTGTCCAGAATTATCTTTGCCGCCGGCATCGCCTCTCCCACTTTTTTCGGCATCGGCATGCTCGGCTTTTGGTCTTGGGCCCTGCTCGGCCTCATTTTTCTGCCCATCGCCGCCACCGCCTTTATGTTTTTTCTGCTCGGTAGCATCTGGCTATCCGCAAAATATAAAAGTAGTGGCTACCAACAAGCTATCCTCAAAGCCATTGATGAAGAACTCAAGGAAAGAGGACAATTTCTAGATCACTAATTAGGGGCCTCCGCAGCAAGCTGCGGCGCTACGTTGCGGGGCTCGCAAGTCTGCTCGGCCCTGCGCTGCCAAAGGCAGCTTGGTCTGGCCTTCGGCCACCCCTCCACATCGCTAGGCCGGTCGCTTCGCTCCCCCCAAACCCAAGACAAAGGCAAAAAAGCTGGCAAGATTTCTCCAAAAACTTGATTAAAAGAATATTTTGTCTATCTTTGCAACACTTTTGTAAAGCAGAAAGAAAGCCAGTGAAGGCCAAATGGCGCACTAGCTTCTTTTATTTTTTATAGACAACGCTTAGTTATACTAATACAAATACGCATTTCTGATGAAAACGATTGAATTTGAGGGCCAACTGAGAAGCAACCTAGGAAAAAGCAGCAGCAGAGAACTTCGCAAAGAAGGGCGCATTCCTTGTGTGGTTTACGGAAATGGCGAAAACCTCCACTTTACGACTACTGCTCTTGAGATCCGTGATCTCATTTACACTGACGAACTTCGCAAGGCTAGCATCAAATTAGGTGACAAAACTGTTGAAGCGATCGTTAAAGATGTGCAGTTCCACCCTGTAACCGACAAAATCCTCCACATGGATTTCCAAGCTATCGTAGCTGGCCAAACTTTGAAAACTGAAGTACCTATTCGTCTTGTAGGTAACTCTAAAGGCCAAAAAGTAGGGGGTACGCTAGTGCAAAAAATGCGCAAGCTTAAAGTATTGATCCAACCCGAAAGCCTTTGCGCTTACATCCCCGCTGATGTAAGTCCTTTGGACCTCGGTAAGTCAATGCGTGTACGCGACATCCAAATCACTGAAGGTATCGAAATCATGACCAATGGTAGCATCCCCGTTGCGTCTATCGAAATTCCTCGTGCTTTGCGCTCTGCTCAGTCTAAGGCTGCTGCTGAAGAGAAAAAGTAAGAAGGAGATTCACTTTCCTTTCATAAAACGCAGTTCAATGCTATTGAGCTGCGTTTTTTATTTGAGATAAAATGATTGCTTGGATTAAACAACTTTTTGCTGGCCCCGCTAGCTCCAAAAGTATAGACCCTATGAAGTATCTTATTGTAGGCCTGGGAAATATTGGCGCAGAATATACCGAAACCCGCCACAATATTGGCTTCAAAGTAGCCGATGCCCTAGCCCAAAGCCTAGAGGCCAAATTTGAAACAAAACGCTATGGCGATCTGGCCCAAGGAAAATACAAGGGCCGAAAACTACTCATCCTCAAGCCTTCTACTTATATGAATTTGAGTGGAAAAGCCCTGATGTACTGGATGAAAAAAGAAAATATTGGCCTAGAAAATGTCTTGGTCCTTGTCGATGACCTCAATATCAACTTCGGAACAATCCGCCTGAGAGGAAAGGGCGGAGCCGGCGGCCATAACGGCCTCAAAAGTATAGAAGAGGAATTGGGCCACAATAATTACCCCCGCCTAAGAATTGGAATTGGCAATGACTACCCCAAAGGCCGACAAGTAGAGTTTGTTTTGGGCAAATGGAGCCCCCAAGAAATTGAACTGCTGCCCAAGATTATCCGCCACTGCCAAGGCGCCTGCAAAAGCTATAGCTTTTTGGGCCTAGCCAATAGCATGAACCTAAGCAATAAAAAACTCTTTGCCCCACCTACTAGCCAAACAGAAGTAGACAAAGACGATTTGCCTGAAGTATAAAAGCAAAAGGGCGGCCCGCAATTGCGGGCCGCCCTTTTGACGCTAAACGCACTACTTGAAGCGGTAATAAGTAGGCTCCTTCCACTCAAAATCTTTGTGGCGAGGCAACTCATCAATAACAGCAGCCACCAAATCGGGCCAAGGGGCCGTAATTTTTCGGGCCTGCATATCTATCCAGCTGCCATCAATAAGGACCTTGGCCGCTAGCTTGCCATTTTCTTTTCGGACCTCCTGCTCTATGGTATAAAATGTATAGTCTGCAGTGGCCGCTTTGAGCAACATATTAAAACTGAGCTTTTCGTGCATTTGAGTTTCTCGGATATAAGTGCTTTGCTCTCTGAGCAAAATAGCGCCCAAACCCTTTTTGGCCAAATCTTGCAAGGGAAAGCCCTGCTGGGCAAAAAAACTAATCCGAGTATGTGCTGCATACTGGCTGTAAGAGGTATGACGCATATGCTGATTGGGATCCATATCGGCCCAAATTACCTCTACTTCCTTTTCATAAGATTTCATAATAGAATATTGAATTTGATTGATGATTTTCAGTGATTGGCTGGCGTCCTACAGGCCCGAAGGGCCGCAGGCCTAGCGATGTGCAAGGGGGGCCGTCAGGCCAGACCAAGGCGCTGCAAGCGCCGCAGGGCCGAGCAGACTTGCGAGCCCTGAAACGTAGCGCCGCAGCTTGCTGCGGAGGCCCCCAAAAAAACAAGATTAAGGTAAGGCTTGCACCGCCTTTCTAATCATGTAGCGATTGAGCCAAAGAATGCCGAGGGCCAAAAATAGGGCGCTCAGGAGGACCGTAAAATGTGGCCAATGGCCGATGGCATAGCCCTCTTGGCTGAGTAAATAGCCCAGGCCAAACTTGAGCGGCAGCAAAATCGCGAAGACCCCAAGGAGGATATAAACCAGCAGTAAATTGAGTTTTTGGCCCAAGACCTTAGCAATTTGCTCTTGGCGGTAACCAAGCTGTAAAAGCAGTAAAATATCGCTTTGCGCCTGGCTAACCAAGAGGCGATAATTGAGCAAAAGGACCAAAACGGATAGGCTGATGATGGCCGTGGCCAGGAAAAGCAAAAAGGCCAAAAGGAGGAAAATCCCCTGTTTCAGCTCGCCCCCAATGAGGCTATTTCGGCTCAGTTCATAGCTCTTTTCTTCTAGGTAATTGGCCAAAGACTTTTGAAAAGGATTATCCGTTTGCAAAATCAGCTGGCTCACCTTAGGCTGCTCATAACCAAACTGCTGATTGCTGGCCTCCAAAAAGCTAGCGGGGACCAAAATCGAGTTAAATTTTCGGCTCAGGCCCACTACCTTGGCCTTATAGGTTTTGCGTTTGTTTTTTCCACGAATATCAAAATCGAAGAAAAAAGAGCCCAGCATATCGGCACTGACCTTGGGCAAGCCCTGGCTAGGACCAAAGCCATAATTATAGAGGCTGAGATAGTCATTGGACAAAACCACCGGCACAAAGGGATCGCCCTCGCTCCATTGGAAATCGCTGCTGTCTATGTCTACATAATTTAAAGGGACCGACTGGCAGAACAGCAGGGTAGAAAAACCCAGCTGCGGCACACGGGCCATCAATTCGTAGCGATTGGAGCGAACGGGAGCCAAATCTTGGCAAAAGCCCTGGGCTCGAATATTGGCAATTTCTTCCTCACTAAAGCTTTTTTCTCCGCTCAGGCCCTCTACCCTTTTTTGTAGGACCAAAAGATTTTCATCGCTAGCACCATTGGCTAGCGTTTGTACATCCCAGAAAATTTGTAGGCTAAACAAAAGCAGAAAGAGCCCCAAAAAAAGGCCAATAGCTGCTCCCCAAACTTGCCAGGGCGAGCGGCTTTTCCATAATAATTTTTGCAATAAAGGCTTCATAGCATTGGCAGCTTAGAGGAAGCGGCGGCGGATCCATTTGATAAAATCCTTGGCCAAATCCTGCTTTTCTTTTTTCATCCAGTCTCCTTCTGGAATCAATTTATTTTCTAGATACTCTCGGGCCTGATTAAAGTCATCGGCCTTGCGGTTAAAGTAGTCAATGGCCTCATCAAAGCGGCTCGCATCGCCTGCAAAGAGCTCACCGATATAGCGGAATCGTTGGCCCACCCCAATACTTCCTTTTAGGTCGCTGATGGGTTTTTGTTGCAAGCGACTCATGAGATCGGTAGCCTGCTTAAAGACAAAAAGAGCCTCGTATTCTTCCTTATTGGCCGCTGCAGGTTCCTCTTTTGGAGCTTCTACAACAGGCAGCTCTTCTTCTTTGGGCGCTTCCTTTTCTACAATAGGAACAGGCGGTTGTTCTTCTTCTTTGGGCATTTCTACAACAGGAGTAGCTGGCTCTTCTACTTTCTCTTCTTCTTTTTCGCTAGGCAGTTCTAGTTCGGGCAAAATTTCCTCGGGCAATTGAGCTTCCTCCTCTTTTGTTTCCTCAGTTGCCCGATGGCGTACTGGCTCAAGTTTTTCCTCTTCTAGAGCAGGCTGTTTGTCTTCTTCCTGAACTTTTTCCTCTACCAAAGGCGGTTCTACGGGAGCTGGAATTTCTTCTTTTGCCTTGGGCAGTTCTGGGGCTGCATTAAAAAAGATTTTTGGGCCTGTTTTTTTAGGCGCTTCTTTTTGGGGGCTTTTGGGCCCTTCCTCTTTTTCTATTTTGGGCTCAGTCGTCAAGGCTGGAGCTTCCTCCTCCTGGGCCAAGGCCAATTCATAAAAGCCTCTAATTTTTTGTAGAACGAGATCTACCTCTAGTTGACTAATGGGTTGCGATTGCTCGATGCGCTCCAGTAGAATTTGGAACTGGGCAATCTCCTCTTTTAGGGCTTTAAGTTTCATGCTAATTTATTTTATGAGCAGCGGTTGGGCTGGTAATATGTTTCGTCAAGGGCAAAAAGTTCGGGATTTTTTCCCAGTATGTCCTTATAAAAGCACATAATTTCGGCCATATCCTTGGCAATATCTCCAGAAGGGTGAATGACCTTGCCAATTCCCCCTTCTTTTTTGGCATAATCTAGCCAACCAAGCAAGATAGGTACCTTTGCCTTTAGGGCCACATAATAAAAGCCGGTTTTCCATTTGACCACCTTAGAGCGGGTTCCTTCTGGCTCCATAATGATGCAGAGCCGCTCTTGGCCCTCAAATAAGTTGGCGATAACATCTACCATAGAAGGGCGCTTCTCTCCTTCTTTTTTGGGCTTGCGGTTGATCCCAATCCCCCCCATCATCTTAAAAAACCAGCCAAAAGGGGGCCGCATATAATCATCTTTGATGGTGTACTTAATGGGAACGCCCAGCTCGGCCATAGCGGCCATGGTAATAGGATAATCCCAGTTGGTCGTATGCGGGGCCGCAATAAGTACGCAGTTGCCTTGGGCCTCTTGGGGAATACTGGGGTGAATTTTCCAGCCCGCTAGTTTGAGGTAGAGTTGGCTAACTATTTTCTTAATCATTGTTTTTATTTTTTTCAAAAATACAACTAAAAAAAGAGGCTTTTCGTCAGAGGAGTATATTTAGTAATCATTTAATACCCCCTCCTATGAAAAATTTATTCTTTCTGGCCCTGGTCCTTCTCGGCCTTGGCCTCTCTTCCTGCCAAGAAGATAGAGAAGGCTACCTAGAGATTTCAAATATCAAACTACTTAACTATAACGAGTTCGATAAGTCATACTACGGCTATTACGGTCAGTTTTCTTGGGTAAATTGGGATCCAGAACTGCCCGGAAAAGCAGAAGAGAAATATCCCGATATTTTTGCTCGGGTCTATTTTCGTTATTCTAGCCGTAGAGTAGACACGATAGTAAAAGAAACAAGAGTCTTGCATAATTGTCCCCATGGCCAAGAAGTCTACCTCCCCTTACAGAAGATGTCCTTTCCAGATGATACGGAAGCAACTGTTAGTATTCTGCTCGTAGACCATGATGAAGATAACTATCACAGAGGGATGCACTCCTTTAGGTTTACTCCAGCAGGACTTAAAAGAGACCAAATCGAAACCGCCTATATTACAAGCGATGAAAATGGAGTTCTCCGATTTGATGTCAGCTACCACTAATATTAGTAAGCAAAAGCTTTTTTTTTTAACATACCCCCCTCCTATGAAAAATTTATTCTTTCTGGCCCTGGTCCTTCTCGGCCTTGGCCTCTCTTCCTGCCAAAAGGAGGAAGCCCTTTCCGCCGCCCCCTGCACTGACTGTATCGAAATTCTAAATATTCGGCTGCATAATTACATGGAGTTTAAGCTCTATGGTTACTACAACCACGTTTGGGACCATTGGGATAGAGAGGAAAGCTCTGCAATAGAAAAACGCCCCGACCTCTTTGTTCGCATTAGAGACGACACCTACCCCCACAGAAGATACATCTATGAGGGAAGCATATTAGCAGAGAACGCCCCTAGAGATTCTACCATTTTACTTACTGCCGAAAGCATATTTATTCCCGCCGACTCCTTTCCGAATGCTCGCATTCAAATAGTGGATCAAGACTATAGATCGAACATAAACCGATGGTATCATGATGAGGTAGGCCGTTTTCACCTTAACCCTAGAGAAATTATGGATGACAAAATTTCTCATATCGTCCGTGGCCAAAGCGATGAAACTCAGATCAGTTTTGATGTTAAATTTCACTAACTCCCCCCTCCTATGAAAAACTTACTCTTTTTAACACTAGCCCTTATCGGCCTTGGCCTCTCTTCCTGCCAAAAGGAAGAAGCTCCATTAGCCCCAGTAGAACTTACTGGCATTACCTTATTAAACTATAATGAATTTAAATCTATTTATTACTACAATAACTACTCCCGGGAAAGCTGGGATGAAGATGTTCCTGGACGGCCCCAAGAAAAATATGCCGATGTTTTTGTCCATGTTTATTACCGCCGTTCTCCTTATCAGGTAGATACACTACTAAAAGGAAGAAATATCCTACATAATTGGCCCTATGACCAAAGTGCCAACATCCCCATCAGTCCTATAGCATTTGAAACTGGAACAGAAGCAATGGTTGAAATCCGACTACTAGACTATGATGAAGCGGGTGCCCATGAAGTGATTGACACTTTTCTTTTTTCTATGGCAGCAGTCAGAAGAAACCAAATGGAAACGGCCTATCTTTCTACCTATAGCCATAATGCTAATACTGGCAGTAATATCCGCATAGATGTCAACTATAATTAAAAAAACATATCCCTCCCTCCTATGAAAAAATTACTCTTTTTAACGCTGGCCCTTATCGGCCTTGGCCTCTCTTCCTGCCAAAAGGAAGAGGAGCTTGCTCCCGCCGCCCCTGCACTGACTGTATCGAAATTAGCAGTGTTCAATTACTTTACTATACCCACCTGGCCCCCTATTCTTACCATGGCCCTAGAGATTACTGGGATAGATATGCGACTAACCCAGAAGACCGCGCCCCCGATATTTATGTAGAAATATGGGAGGTGGTCGAACGCGGCCTTAACTATGACGGAACTAAGCTTTGTAGCTCTCCTCCCATACAAAACTGCCCCTCTCTTCCAGGTTTACCAATGGATCTTCCCAAAGTGTATATCGATAATGATAGCGAATATGAGTACTCCATCTCTGTGATAGATGAGGATGTAAGTGAAGGAGAACATTACAACCGAGGTATGGCCCACTTTTATATTACAGCTACTGAGCTCAAGCGGACAAAGCCAGACTCCCTTATTTTGGAAAGCCCTCAATACAATAATGCAGCCCTTCTCCTACTACTAAAATACCACTAAGCCCTAAGTCCCTGCATTACATTTAAGCAGGGGCTTTTTGGGCCCATAAAAAAAGCATCCTGGCGCTGCTACACCAAGATGCCCAATAGGCTTACACCTATTCTATCGAACATAAACCGATGGTATCATGATGAGGTAGGCCATTTTTACATTAACCCTAGAGAAATTATGGATGACAAAATTTCTCATATCGTCCGTGGCCAAAGCGATGAAACTCAGATCAGTTTTGATGTTAAATTTCACTAACTCCCCCCCCTATGAAAAAATTACTCTTTTTAACGCTGGCCCTTATCGGCCTTGGCCTCTCTTCCTGCGATAAAGATCCTCCTCTTCTAGAAGTTAGCTGTACCAATTGCATCGAGATTTACAACATTAGTGTGCATGACTACCAAGAATTTTACAACTATGGTTGGTACTCCCCAATCTGGGACCATTGGGACAAAGATAAAGACAGCCCTATAGAAAAACGCCCAGACCTCTTTGTGCAAATTCAGCAATATTACCCTGTAGATAAATTCATCTATGAAGGAAATATATTAGCCGAAAACGCCCCCTTAGACTCCACTATTCTTCTTAGCTCCGAAAGCGTATTTATTCCTGCAGATTCCTTTCCTTATGCCTACCTTGAACTCCTCGACCAAGATAGTGAAAACGGAGTAAACAGTATCCAAAGAATTGGAGGCTACCGCATTAACCCTAGAGAAATTATGGATAATCAAGATACTTATGTTTTTCTTGGCGCTGCATACGAAACCCAACTCAGCTTCAATGTTAAATTTCACTAACTCTCCCCTACTATGAAAAAATTACTCTTTTTAACACTAGCCCTTCTCGGCCTTGGCCTCTCTTCCTGCCAAAAGGAGGAGTTTTCCACCGCCCCCTGCACTGATTGTATCGAAATTAGCAGTGTTCAATTACTTTACTATACCCACCTGGCCCCCTATTCTTACTATGGCCGTAGAGATTACTGGGATAGATATGCGACTAACCCAAAAGACCGTGACCCCGATATTTATGTAAAAATATGGGAGGTGGTCGAACGCGGCTATGACGCAACTACCCTTTGTAGCTCTCCCCCCATACGAAACTGCCCCTCTCATCCAGGTTTACCAATGGGTCTTCCCAAAGTGTATATCGATAATGATAGCGAACATGAGTACGCCATCTCTGTAATAGATGAGGATCTAAGTGAAGGAGGAGATTACGACCGAAATATGGCCCGCTTTTATATTACAGCTACTGAGCTCAAGCGGACAAAGCCAGACTCCCTTATTTTGGAAAGCCCTCTATACAATAATGCAGCCCTTCTCCTACTACTAAAATACCACTAAGCCCTAAGCCCCTGCTTTACATTTAAGCAGGGGCTTTTTTGGCCCATAAAAAAAGCATCTTGGCGCTGCTACACCAAGATGCCCAATAGGCTTACACCTATTCTCATGAAAAATCTACTAATTGTAAGGGTAAGCTGCTTTATTTCTTACCCTTTGCTGCTTAGCTAAGATAAGGATTTATTCTTAATAGGCCCTTATTTTAAAAGAACTTTATCATTTCCATTAAAAAGCTAATAATCAATATTCTTACAAGCTGCCCTGAAGGCCTATTGACAGCGGAGTAAATCCCCCTTTTCCAATATTTTATTTTAATTTTGTGCCCTAACCATCAGACCTCTCCTCTATGTCGGCACTCTATATCCATATCCCCTTTTGCAAACAAGCTTGCCATTATTGCAATTTCCACTTCTCTACTTCCCTAAAATATAAAGGGCAGATGCTTGAAGCCATCAGCAAAGAGCTGCTCCTGCAAAAAAATTATCTCCAAGGCGCCGAACTGCAGTCGGTCTATTTTGGCGGAGGAACCCCCTCCCTGCTCTCCGCCGCCGAGATTAACCAACTCTGGTCCATTATCGAAACACATTACCCCCTCGGCCCAAATATGGAGGTCACCCTAGAGGCTAATCCAGATGATATGGGCCTCGATAAACTCCGAAGCTATAAGTTACATACGCCTATCAATCGCCTCAGCATCGGCCTGCAGTCCTTTTTGCCCGAAGAACTGAGCTATATGAACCGCGCCCACTCCGCAGAAGAAGCCGAAAACTGCCTGGCCAACGCCCTGGCCGTGGGCTTCAACCAACTTTCTGTAGATCTTATCTATGGCGGCCCTTTCCTCTCCGATGAGGATTGGCGAAAAACAATCCGAAAACTCTTCTCCTTTCAGGTCCCTCACCTCTCCGCCTATGCCCTCACCCTAGAACCCAATACCCCCCTCGAGCATCTTATCCGACGAAAGAAGTTGCCCACCCTAGATGAAGATAAAGCCGCCCGACATTTCGAAATCCTCCTCGAAGAATGCCAACTTCACAACTATGAGCAGTATGAGATTTCTAATTTCTGCCGCAATGAACAGTATGCCCAACATAATTCGGCTTACTGGAAAAGTCGCCCATATCTCGGCATCGGCCCCTCAGCCCATAGCTTCAATGGCCATAGCCGACAATGGAATATCGCTCATAATATGAAGTATATTAAGGCCCTAGAAAATAATGAATTGCTCTTCGAAATAGAGGAGCTCTCCCCCACAGAACAATTTAATGAGCTGCTCATGACCCGCCTGCGCACCAAATGGGGCCTCTCGCTCTTAGAGGTGGAACAACGCTGGGGAACAGCCACTAAAACTCAATTGCTGCAAACTATCCAACCCTTTATTCAAGATGATTTGGCCCAGCTCCAAAATGAACATGTCTACCTCAGCAATGCAGGCAAACTCCTTAGCGACCATATTATTGCCGAGCTGTTTTTAGAGGATATTCCTGCCTAGCTTTTCTTTTCTTCTGTTTTTTTGGGGCTGCCCCTGCGGCCTGCGGCCTTGGGTCGGGCCATTGCGCAGCTCGCAGGTCTGCTCGGCCCTTCGGCGCTTGCAGC
This sequence comes from Saprospira grandis, assembly GCF_027594745.1. Classification (NCBI taxonomy): domain Bacteria; kingdom Pseudomonadati; phylum Bacteroidota; class Saprospiria; order Saprospirales; family Saprospiraceae; genus Saprospira; species Saprospira grandis. The sequence continues at coordinate 984,607 of NZ_CP110854.1, forward strand.
GCCTCGGTCTGCCGCCTGCGGCGGCCCTGCTACAGCCCCTCAGCCGAGGCGCTGCGCGCCTTTGCGGCGGCTTCGCCGCCTGCTATACGCAAAACGGACCGCCAAATACTTGGCGGTCCGTTTCTATTTGGTCCAATTGGCGCCCTACAGGCCCCGAAGGGGCCGCAGGCCTAGGGGCCTGAAAGGGTGCCGCGAAGCGGCAGACCCAGCAGGCGAAGCCTGCGCAGGGCCGAGCAGACCTGCGAGCCCTGAAAGGGCCCGGCCGCCAAAGGCGGCAGGCCCCAAAAAATACTACTTCAACTGCCCTAAAGCATCTAGCAAATAAGCCCAGAATTTCTGTACCGAACTGATCTGTACCCGCTCATCAGGAGAATGCGCCCCCCGAATGTTGGGCCCAAAAGAAATCATCTGCATCTCCGGGTAATGACGGCCCAAAATACCACACTCCAAACCCGCATGACAGGCATTCACATCAGGCTCCTCCTCAAAACGATCAAGGAAAAGCTGACGCATTTGGTCCACCAAACTAGAAGCCGGCAAAGGCTCCCAACCCGGATAACTGCCCGACAACTGCGTGTCGGCCCCCAATAGTTCATACAATCCCTCTATGCTCTCGGCCAAAGCCCATTTCTCCGTGTCTACGGAGCTGCGACAAAGACAAAGCACACTGTATTCCCCATTTTTGACCAGCAAACGGGCCAAGTTATTAGAGGTTTGGACCAAGCCCTCGATCTCGGGACTCATTCTGAAGATGCCGTTGGGCGTAGCCAATACCGCCGATAATAGGGCTTTTTGCTCCGCTTCTCCCAACTTGATAGCCGGTAGAGCTACCTCCTCTGCAGTGAGGCTAAGGCCTGGGTCAGTGCTGGCATATTCCGCCTTGAGCTCGGCCTCCAAAGCGGCTAACTGTTCTTTGCATTGGGCCGCTTCTGCCTTGGGCAAAACCACAATAGCCCAGGCCTCTCGGGGAATTGCATTGCGCAATCCTCCCCCATCAAATTGGGCCAAAGACAAGGGAGAAAGCGCCCGAAGAACACGGGCCAATAATAGGTTGGCATTGCCCAAACCCTTAATAATATCCATCCCAGAATGTCCACCACTCAAGCCTTTCAAACTGATTTTTAGGGCCAAGTCTTCCTCTGCCCCTAGGGCCATAGGCGTATAGCTGCCCGCTACCGAGATATCTACCCCACCAGCACAACCAATGGTCAATTCTTTGTCGTCTTCTGTGTCCAGATTGAGCAAGTAGTCTGACTTTAACCAGTTGGGGCCCAAGCCCAAAGCACCCGTCATCCCCGTCTCTTCATCTATGGTAAATAGGGCCTCCAAAGGCGGATGCGGAATATCCGTACTGGCCAATAGGGCCATAATAGCCGCCACGCCAATGCCATTATCTGCCCCCAAGGTGGTGCCCTTGGCCTTTACCCAATCCCCCTCTACATACATCTCGATCCCCTGACTTGAAAAATCAAAGTCGGTATCCGCATTCTTCTGATGTACCATGTCCAAATGGCTCTGCAAAAGAATAGTAGGACGGTCCTCTAGACCTGCTGTGGCTGGCTTTCGGACCAAAATATTCCCGACTTCATCCTCCTCGGCCACTAATCCCAATTTGGATACATATTCACGCATAAATGCACATACTGCCTCCTCTTTTTTAGAGGGCCGAGGCACCGCATTTAGCTGACTAAAGGCCTCCCATAATGCTTTTGGGGCCAATTCTGCTACTTTCTGACTCATGATTATATAGTATATTTGTTAGGCCAAAAAGCTAAGGAAAATTTAGATAATGCCAAGGGATCAGCCCTATTTCTATCTGGCTTTTGCCTTTTATTTCGACGAAGGGCTTGCCGTAGTCCTCAGGAGGGCTTACTCTACCCCTTTCGAGGGCTTACTCTACCCCTCTCGAGGGGTTACCCTACCCCTCCCGAGGGGTTACCCTACCCCTCCCGAGGGGGTGCTCTACCCCTCTCGAGGGTTTACCTTAGCCCTCCCGAGGGCTGCCACTAATCATCTAGAGGGTTCTTATTAGTCCTCAGAGGGATTCATGAACCCCCAGAACTTCACTTAAAGTAGCCCTAAAGAGGACCTAAACAAGTCCTAGCGAGGACTAGGGGCCAATCAAAAGAGGGCTTGGGCAAGCCCTAAAGACCATTTAGTCTATAGCAATTGAGGACTTGCCTAAGTCCATTGGAGGAGGTAGTAAAATGGAAGCGAGGACTTGCCTAGGTCCTGCCGAGGACCTAGGCAACATCAACGGAGGACCTATTAAAGTGCTACTGAGGGGGTAGAGTAATCCAAATGGCCAATTACAGCCTATTTAGTAGGCCCTAGCTAAAAGCCCCCTTCTTTTATTTCTAAGATAAAAAGCAGAACTTGGGCAAAAATCAGTTATATGCCACAGCTTATCCGCTTTCTTATTTTGCTTTGTTTTCCCTTTTTTCTTTTTGCTCAGCAGCCCTTGCGTTTGGTCGATCAACAACTGGAGCAGCTAGTCCCTTTAGCAAACGGAGACTGGGGCTGGAGACCATTTTTAGAGTTGCCTAGTTCTTTAAAAACAGTAACGGGCCAAGGGGAAGACATTTGGGCCATTAGTTTGGCCAATGAACTATTGCACTATAATAGAAGTCGAGATTATTGGGAAAACCTAGGCCAAATTGAAGGCCTTCCGGCCCTCATTCAAAGGAGTTTCCTCTATAAGGAGCAGCTGTATTTTCAATCTGGGGCCCTACTCTACAGTCTAGGGCTAGCAGCCAAGGCCCAGCCAACTGTAGTCAAAAGAGGGCTGCCGTTGCTGCTATCCAACTGGAGCTATCTGCCCAATCAGGGCCGTTTTTGGGCCATGCAATCTAGTGGGGCGCCCATCTTTTTTGAGCCCGAGAGTGGCGTCATTGAACGGCCCAAAAAAACCTGGTTTAGAAATTTTGCTCGGGGACAAAGCCAGGCAGAGGGACAACTTTGGCCCATAGATGCAGAGCAGTTTTTATACTTTAGTGTAGGGGCCCAAGAGCTCTACCTACTCAATATGGCCAATTATGAAGCCTATAAATTGGGGCCAGTTCAGGGCATACAACCCAAGGCCGAAGTTCTTAGCCTCAGTGGCCCTGAGCTTAAAAGCTTTCTTCCGCCAACGGCCAGCCGTTTGTATTGGGGGAAAGGCCTGCGAGGAGGCCGAATTAGCTGGTGGCAGCACCCTAGTTCAGAAATTGACCACTTTGAGCTAGAACGTAAAGAGGGAAGCAACAGCCCTTGGCTGATTGTCGGCAGCCTCAACGCCTATAATCCACCCCATCAGGCAGGCTTTCATGCCCTAGATGATAGTCGCAAAAGGGGCAAAGCGACGAGCTACCGCCTACTAGCGGTTAATCCTTGGGGGCATAAGCGCTATTTACAAGAAATCTGCCTGGGCCCAGCCTGCCCTAAGGTCCAATTAGGTCCCAATATTTTATCGGCCCAAGAAGATTTACGGCTCTATTTATCGGCCTTAAAGGGAGAATGGCTGAAAATAAAATGGAAAAGGGGCGGTAAAGTCGTTCAAAGCCAAGAAATCTATCTGGATTTACCCACATATCAATTAACTTTGCCCGGACAGGCAGCTGGTCATTATGAGCTGTCTATTGAAAATGCCGACAACTGCCAGCGATTTCAGTTGTTTTATGGTTTTTAGCGAACAAAATCGAGATTATTGGAGACGCAGCAAGCAAAAGCCCCTCTTATTTGGGCCTTAGCGGCTAGTTTGGGCAGTGGATTACTGCTGGCCTTTAGCCTTTCGACATATAGTATTCTATTGACGGCTTTCTTTGCCTTTATTCCTTTGCTTTGGCTTAGTAGAAGGCAGAGCTTTTGGCCTTTTGTAGGCTTTAGTATCTTAAGCAACCTACTTACTTTTGGCCT